>JAEPNP010000003.1:300000-492898 GCA_017643395.1 Rhodothermales bacterium
GCCCAGGTGCCATTCCCTCAGCGCAACCAGGCCGCCAATGTTGGTCGGCAGCGTGCCGCCGAGCAGGTTGTCATTCAGCCAGGCGACTTCCAGGCTGGCCAGCGTGCCGAAGCCTGCTCCAAGGTTGATCAGCCGGTTGCGCGAGAGATAAAGGTGGGTCAGTGCCTGAAGGCCTGCCAGGCTGTCGGGTAGGCGACCTGTCAGGCGGTTGTGCTGTAGCCTCAACTCCGTCAGCTTGGTGAGCCGTCCAATCTCCGACGGGATGGTTCCGTGCAGGTCGTTGCTGGGGAGATACAGAAAGACCAACTCCGTCAATTCCCCGATCTCGGGCGGCAATTCGCCGGAAAGGTTTCGTCCTCCCAGATTCAGGCCTGCCACGCGTCCGGAGATCATCACAACTCCCGACCACGAGATCAGAGGTCCGGTCAACCAGTTGGTATTCACGTGCCAGTTTGCACCTCCGGTGGACCGGTAGAGCGCGACCAGCGCGAGAGAGTCCGCCTGATTGGCGGCCGATGGGAGCGAAGGTCGCGCCGGCGTGTTCACAGTGGCCCCGACCGCCAGGGCCAACGTCAGCGCAGCGGCCAGGCCTGTAACCTTGTGAGGGAGTCGTTTCAGGGGAGCTTCGGGAGAATGCCCTGCAAGCTATCCGATCGAACGAGGTCAGGCCGAACCCTTCCGGGCGGGTCGCCTGCGCACGCCTCCCGCCCGCGTCTGCGAGATGTCGAACCGCACATCTACCCCAGCACATCGACCGGGTCGCCGACCCGAATCAGCCCGTCCGAAAGAATCTGCACCCGCAAACCCCCGCGCCCGATCATGGCGGGGAGCACGGTGATGCCGGTTTTCCGCTCCAGGTATTTGCAAGGCTGGCAGAGGCGCACTCCCTTGACGTCGATCTCTCCAAGGCGAATGCGCTGTTTGACCAGCGCATTCAGTTCAATGCCGGAGACCAGCACGTTGCGCCGACTGTCGGCCGCAGTCAAGGGAACGCCTTGCCGATTCAATTCCTCGAGAGCCTCGGTAGAGATCAGCGTCAACTCTCGTTTGGGTCCGGCCCAGCGAGAAAGCGAGCCGGCATTGGCATAGTACCGGTCTCCCACCAGACCGCGGCCTGCGACGGCCCGGGCCTCCGCGACCGATTGCATCGGAGCGCCGCGATCGGCGGCGATGAAGATGGCTTCGATGCGGCCGGGAGGGACCGTCACCTGTCGAGCACGACGCTTGTGACACGAACCCCTCCCGACTCCACGAGTCGGATGAAATACATCCCGGGAGCAAGGTGTGACAGATCCAGGCCAGTCGGCCCTCCGCTCGTCTCATGCCGGGTCATCACGCGTCGTCCCAGAAGGTCCACCACCTCAATGGTGACTGGCGCCTGGTGGCTGCCCGCGACGAGGGTCGTCCGGCCATGTGTCGGATTCGGAAACACGTGCAGACCGTCTTCGGAAGGTGAGTCGGGTGGTGCAACGGACGTGGGCGATGTCTCAGGTGCCCAAAAGGTGGAGTCTGTGGCCCAAATAAACAGGCGGTCGCTGGGCGCCCAGGAGACGAGTTTGTCGGCCCGCATCCCTCCGCGTGCCATCAGCCGACCTTCAGCGCCAATCGTGCCCACGGCGCCTGCCGCGTCAACGGGCTGCCCGAGCGTGCCGTCTTCGGACCGGGCATACCAATAAGCTGTCCGGTGGCCGATGGCCGAGAGCCAGGCCTCAGAAGGGGGCATGACGATACGCAAGACGGACTTGCCATCCGGGGAGTCGAAATGTGTCGGGTCTGAAAGGGCCCCTGTAGCGGGATCGACCTGCCATCGCGAGAAGCCGCCTGCTCGACCGGTGAAAGCTTCGTCGCCGGCCGCGGTGAGCGTGATCGACGACATATCGTCATCCTGAACGACAAAGGAAAGCGCGAGCGATCCGTCTGCAGAATTACGAGTCCAGATTCGCATCTGCACATCGCCCTCGTCATACACCGTATAGACATGCGCTCCATCCGGAGATACGGCGATGTCGGAGGCCCGTCCCTGGTACTGCTCTCCCGCGCTGAGCCTGCCGGTGACCGCGTCCCGACTCAGGACACCGATGGGTCTCCCGGAATACAGGTGGTTCCAGTCCGGGCTGAATGCCACGGCTCTCGCAGATAGGGGAAAGTCGGCGTTGTTGTAGGACTCGATCAGGGACGGGACGCCGCTGTCGTCGTCCACGGCGTACACCGCGATTTCGTCATCGTTCGTGTGGGGGAACTGCCAGAACAGGTAGAGAAAGCGATCGTCGGGGCTGACCCGCACGGACGTCAGGATGTTCGGCCATCGCGCTCCCGAGTCAGCCACCTGGGTCGACGTCCATCGAAATGGCGCATGAGCATCAGTCCGCACAAACGTGTCCAGCGTATTGTTCTCCGTGATGGCCCAAACCCGGTTGCCGGAGTGCGCGATGGCAACGTCCGACACACGCCGCAGGCCCCAGCCCGGGTAGTCAACGCCTGAAACGGTCTTGACCAGCGTCAGCTGGCCATTCTGCTTGTCTCGTGCATAGATCGCCCATCGATTCACGTCGGGCATGGCTCCGAGCAGGTATTGGTCGTCGAGCACCGAACGTATCCATTCCAGGCTCCAGAGCCCATCGTCCGCCACCACCTGGTGGGCTTCGAGCCCTCCGTCTGCAGCAACGCTGTAGCCGTGAATCCGGCCGGTTTCGGACTCCAGCGCGTAGACGAAACGCTGATCCATGGACCCCGCCACTGCCGCAATCCTCACCCCTGCCAGGAGGCGATCGGTCGTAGTGCCCGTGCCGGACCCATCTGCGGCGAGAATGGAGAATCCCCAGTAGTGGTAGACGGGTTGGCTCAACCCTTCCGGCACGTGCAAGTCGATTTCGTCCGTCATGGGAACCGGAAACTCGACCAGAGTCGGGGTACCCAGTTTCCCCGTGGTCTGGTCGATGGGAATCCAGTGGTAGCGCATGGTTCTGTGGCCACTGAAACCCGCAGCGACCGACGTATTCACGTAGACACCCTGGTCGCCGGCGCGGTAGAAAACCGACGCGTGTTCGTTGTGGGCATACGAAATCTGATCCGTCTCGACGAGGGATCCGTTGTCGGAGGCGCGCCGGAAAATGCGAACCGGCCCTCCTCCCGGGTAACCGAGAATCGTCGTGACCAGGAAGTCACCGACGACCGCAAAGTCGCTCATTTCGGCCTCCAGGCGCTGCACCAGAGCCGGCGGGTCCGAGCGGCCTGCCTGCCTCCACACTTGGAGTCCATCGGCGGTGCGCAGGTAGATGGTGTGGCCATCGTCCGCAAGCTCCAACTGCTCAAGGTCGGCAGGACCGACGTCGGTGCTGAGACGGTGCTCCGGCACGCCGTCGGTTCCCAACTCAAACAGTCTGAGTTCACCTCGCGTGGCCGACAGGGCCCAGAGATAATCGCCGCTCTCGGTCAGTGCCCAATGGGTAAGGCCCGCCGACGGATTGCTCCGCCCGTCCGCGGTATCTCCGTAGCCGAAGACGGCCGGCGCTTCCAAGTTTGGGGCAACCTGTCCCGTCGCCCATGGCGGAAGGCTGAGCAGAGCCGCTGCGCACAAAAGGACGGTCCGTGCCCTCGTGCGACAAGTCATTGCAGCCGTTTCGAGCACCCCCAGGCAACCCATGTTTAGTCCCGTGCCGGAGTGATCATCACGTGGGCGCCCGCAGTCCCTGGATACATCAGCCACGGTTGCAGCGGCCCGGCCGGGGAGGTAGCCAGGCCCGTGGATTCCGCTGTGGCGTACGGCGTGTAGATGACATAGCGGAGGAATCGATTCTCGACCGTTCCGGTAGCAGCATCGAAACTGTCGCCTGTCAGCACATAGAGCGCCGCGGGCGTTTCCGGCATGGGCAACTCCCCCGAATCTGCGGCGGCGTAGCGCCTGGTTCGCACGGTCTGGTTGTCCATGCCCTGGGCGCGAAGCTCGCGTCCCATCGCCATGAAGGGCTCAATGGAGGCGTGATAGCAGGCTACGTTGAAGCCATCTCGGCTGGGGTCGTCCGCGAGACAGACCAGTTCATTTTCTCCGACGCGCAGGTCGGTATAGGCACCGTTCGCGTCGAAACCAATCACCCTCGCGCCGTCACGCAGATCTTCCGGGGCGGCCTGAACGGCCCCCGCAATCTGGTCGGCGGCAGGGACCATCTGGGCGCTGCTCGTTGCGGGGTTGCAATGCAGGAGAAGCAGACCGAGCAGTGAGGTCAGCAGGACGGCTTTCATGGATTACGCAGGGGACGTGTCTGGTGTCATTTGAACGAAGTCTACGGGTGTGAATTCGTTCCGCGCCAGGCACGTTCAGGCGGCCGGGACAAGGCGGCCGATTACCCCTCGCAATTCCTCGATATAAACCGGCTTACTCAGGTACGCGTCTGCCCCTGCGGCGAGGTATTCCTCCCGGGCCCCGCTCAGTGCGTTGGCGGTGACGACGATGATGGGTACGCGTGCCGCGAGCGTGCCGGACATCCGGATCCGCTGGATAGCCTCATCTCCGGTCATCTCCGGCATCTGGATGTCCATGATGACCAGGTCGTATTCGCCGCTGCACGCCAGCTTGAACGCGTCACGGCCGTTAGTCACGGTGTCGACGCGGTCGAAGCCGTCGACCCGCAGGAATTTTTCGATCACCCGCTGGTTCAACTCATTGTCCTCTGCCAACAGCACACACCGACCGGTGGGTCCCCTGTCCACTTCCGGGATCGACACAGGCGCCGCGGTTGCCCGGGGTTCGAGCTCGACATAGAGCCCGCCTGTCGGCACGTCTACGCTGAATGTCGTTCCCCGCCCGATCTCGCTTTCCACCGCGATGCTGCCTCCCATCAGTTCGACGAGGTTCTTTACGATGGAAAGTCCAAGTCCGGCGCCGCCGTGTCGGCGGGTGTGGGAGCCATCGGTTTGATAGAACCGCTCGAAGATGTTCGACAACTCCTCCTGCGGAATACCGGGTCCGGTGTCGACGATTTCGAAGCGAACGGTCTGCTGATCAAGCGGGATGGTGCGCACCGACACCGAGCCCTGTTCGGTGAACTTTGCGGCGTTACCCAGCAGGTTGACAAGAATCTGCTTCAGCCGGTCCGGATCCGTGTTGAAGCGGGCGTTGCGTATCTCTCCGGTCTCGATTGAGAGCCCTTTATGCTCCACGGTGCCTCGTACCGTATCGACTGCCTCCGAAACGATTGTGGCCAGCTCGGCCTCCCGCTGATCGATGGTTACGTAGCCGGCCTCGATGCGAGCGATATCAAGCACATCGTCGATAAGGCTGAGCAGGGTGGTCGAGGACGCCTTGATCACGTCGAGCCAATCCTGCTGGGCCGAGTCGGGGCCCATCGCCTGAAGCACCTGGCAACCACCCACAACACCGTTGAGCGGTGTTCGAATCTCGTGACTCATGGTCGCGAGGAATTCCGACTTGAGGCGAGACGCCCTTTGGGCTTCTGCGGTCTGTTGTTTGAGCTCTTCTCGCACGGCAATGTCGTCAGACACGTCGTAGTTGACTCCCGTCAGTCTGTAGTCACCCTGTTCACCGGTGCGCTGGGCCTGAGTTCGAATGTGCCGAACCTGCCCGTCCGGGTGGTGAACCCGGAACATGCCGTGGAACTCGCCTCCGAGCTCCATGACATCGGCGACCTTGCCCTGCACCCGTTCCAGATCCTCCGGATAGACCCGCTTGGACCAGAACTCGTACGACCCGTCAAACGCCTCCGGGTCTGCCCCGTAGAGTTCGAACATGGTCTCGTCCCAGCTCAGTTTGCCCGTTTCAGGATTCCATTCCCAAATGCCGATCTGACCTGCCGTCGTGGCCAGCGACAGCCTCTCGGACAGCTTGCGGGACTCACGCTCCGCCTCGGATCGCGATTCGATTTCTGACTGGAGAAGCTCGTTCTGATCGCGGTAGTGCTGGGGACCCGGAATGGCCAGTGCATCTGGCAGCAGCTTCCAGAGCATTGCCGCCGTAATCAGGGAGACGATGCCCGTAACGGCCTTCAGAAGGCCGTCTGGACCGTAGAGGGGGTTCCAGACCAGATAGATATTGAACAGGTGGGTCGCACCGCAGAGCAGTATGAACGCAGTGAACAGGTAGAACACGCTCTTGAAACCCAGGTCCTTCCGCCGTTTGGTGAAGAGGTAGAGGGCGATGGGAATCGAGAAGTACGACAGCGCGATGACGGCATCGGATATCACATGCAGCCAGAGGATTTCTGGCTTCCAGAGGTAGCACATGCCGTGTGGCATGAACGAGCCGGACTGGAAGAATTCGGCGATCTTTTCCATGAGACGGAAAAACGGTCAATTTGAGGGTAGGAGGCCGGTTTTTGACAATCGGCCCTTGGTGCGTCGAAATGGGGCGCCTACCTCTCGTTCGTCGCGCCGAAGCACGGGGGATGCTCCGTGGGAATGCGTGGGGCCACCATCATGCCAGTTGGAGCCTGCGGGGCGCACCGGGGCGCATCAATGCGACAAGCGGCTGTCGCGGCACCGTAACGAGAAAGCCAGAAACAACTCGTAGAGCCGACTTCCATCTAGTACAGGTTCTACAGCATGCAACGCATACTCATAACAGGAAGCAGCAGCGGATTTGGATTCCTTGCGGCACAAACACTGACAAAAGCCGGCCATGTGGTTTTTGCGACCATGCGGGACCCCGCCGGGCGCAACTCCGAGGCGGCAGCCAGGCTGACCGAGTCTTCCTCTCAGCAGGACGGCAGATTGCACGTGCTTGATCTCGATGTGACGAGTGATGCGTCCGTCGAGGCGGCCGTGGAGCAGGCAAATGAGTTGGAGGGAGGCATTGATGTTCTGGTGAACAACGCCGGATTCGGCGGCGGTGGCCTGACGGAGACATTCACGCCGGCGCAGTTCAGCCGGATGTTTGAAGTCAACGTGTTTGGTGTTCAGCGCATGAATCGCGCCGTACTGCCGGCGATGCGGCAGCGGGGTTCCGGGCTGCTCATCCACATCTCCAGCACCATGGGCCGCATCGTGATCCCGTTTGCCGGTGCCTACACGGCCACCAAGTTTGCCCTGGAAGGGCTCTCTGAAACCTACCGGTACGAGCTGGCGCCCCACGGCATTGAGTCGGTCATCATCCAGCCCGGCGGGTTCGGCACCGACTTCTTTGGATCCATGCTCCAGCCGGAAGACGCTGCCCGGGTCGAGACCTATGGAGAGGCGGCCGCCATGCCCCAGCAACTCTGGTCCGGCATGGGCGAGATGATCGCGAGCGGGCAGGCCCCGGATCCGCAGATTGTCGCCGACGCCATCCTGGAGGTGATTTCGGCTGAGCCCGGCGCCCGACCGGCGCGCATGGTTGTCGATCCAATGACGGGCGGCGAGGGTCCCAAGGCGCTGAACCAGACTGCAGCAGCCGTTCAGGAGCAACTACTCTCCGGGTTCGGCATGGAATCGTTGCTGCACGTGGCGGAATCAAGCGAAGTCTGATCCCGCCTCCGGATAGACAGACACCCATCCGCCGGGTGCTGGTCACAGCCAAAAACAGGGGACGACCGGCAGGGTCGTCCCCTGTTCTGATTTTGTGCGCCTCTGACAGCGACGGGCGGCGTGTTTCCCTCCGCATGGCCTTCTTCGAGTGGGCCGCCCCGACAGGGCAGTTGCAGCTACCACACTGAATCCTGTCAGGCCAGCATGCGTAGGGACGCGTGATGCGCAGATTCCGCGCCATAGCTTCCATCAGCCTGCTCGCCAGCCTTTTGCTGGGCACGCTGGTAGCTCCGCTGGCCCACCTGGGCTGGATGGAGATGGGCGGCATGGAAATGACGGCCATGTCCCACTCGATGGACATGGAGTCTGCGGCCGAAGACGGGGACTTCTTTAGCCCGTTCGAGGAGTGCATCGAGGAATGTCCGTACCTCCAGCTTCTGCAGACCCAGTCGCCCGGACTGGCCGATCTGGCCGCCCGGGACCGGGGTGCCGAGGCCGTGGAAAAGGAATTCTCGGAACAGGGAAGGCAGGATGACGGCCGGTTGGACCGCACCATCCGGCCACGTGGACCGCCAGCAGTGGCCTGAATGGTGCCGCTCGGCACCTTGATTTAGGTAATTCGCGCTCCCGGACGCGTGTCCGGGCTCGCCATTGGCATTCGGCCCCACGAGTTGGACGATCCGCTGCTAGCGGTTCGCGTCCGCATATCCCCTTGATTCCATGTCTCGTCTCGTTCTGCTTCCGCTCTTTCTGGCTCTGCTCATCACTGCCTGTGACTCGAATGTCATGGACGATGAGGACATGATGGCCATGACTACCCTGCGCCTGGAGCCCGTATTCGACGGTCAGCCGCTGGTCATGGGCAGCACATACACCCACAACGGCACGGCCATCAATTTCTCCGCCGCTCGTGTCTACATCTCTGACATCACCCTCATCGCCGAGGATGGCACCGAGACGGTGATTCAAAGCGATCCGCTGACGGTCCCGGCCAAGGCCGCCGATGACTCGGATGTGACGCACACAGTCTCGAACCGGGTAATTTTCGCCAAGCACGACCACGCGCATCACGAATACGATCTGGGTCACGTGCCGGTCGGCGAGTACCACGGCGTGGAATTCAACGTCGGCATTGCCGGTACGGACAACCGCATCGACGCGACGCAGGTGCCTGCAAGCCACCCGTTGGCCAAGCAGACCGACCTCAACAACCACTGGAGCTGGTCCAACGGCTACATCTTCGTGCGCCTGGACGGCCAGGTAGATTCCGACGGCGACGGCACGCCGGATACGGCCTGGGAGACCCACCTTGGCAAGGACAACTTCCTGCGCGAAGTGCACCTGCACGCAGACTTTGAAGTGGATCAGGAAGGCACGACGCAGATCCATGTGATGCTGGACTACCACAAGCTGCTGGAGGGCGTGGACCTCGCTGACCCGGTCCAGCGCATCTGCCACACGGGCAACAATCTGCCGGTGGCCAACGCGGTTGCCAGTGAGATCTCGGGCTCCTTCATGTTCCACGGCGTGCACGACTCCGACCACGACGGACACGACCACTGATGCGAGCCTGGACTGCGCTCATAGCGGTCCTGGTGTCGGGTTGTGTGTTGGCGGGGCCGGAAGGCTCGGAATCGCTGTCGGTGCCTGATGACCTGCCGGCCGGCTTCGAGCCGATTCCGGTGCCCGCCCACACACCCCTGACAGCCTCGCGGGTGTCGCTCGGTGAACGCCTGTTCTTCGATCCGTCGCTCTCGGCGGATGGCAGCGTTTCCTGTGCGTCCTGCCACAAACCCGAACTGGCGTTCGCGGATGACGTGGCCGTCAGCCCGGGAGTGGAAGGACGAACCGGCATTCGCAACGCACCTTCCCTGGTCAATGTGGCATGGCAGGACCTGCTGTTCTGGGACGGAGGGGCCTTTACGCTGGAGCTACAGGCCGTCGGGCCACTGGAGGCCAGGGACGAAATGGACCGGCCCCTCGCCGAGGTACTGGAGCAACTGAACGGCGACCCTTCCTACCGGGAGGCCTTTTTGGACGCGTTCGGCGATGAGGCCACGGTGCAGACGTTCACGCAGGCACTCGGCGCGTACCAGCGCACTATTCGCAGCGGGGGATCCCGCTTCGACCGGGAGGCGCTGACGCCCCACGAGGACGCGGGTCGTGCGCTTTTTTTCGGCCGGGCAAACTGCGCCTCCTGTCACAGCGGGTTTCTGCTGACGGATCAGAGCTTCCGCAGCAACGGACTGTCCGTCGCTGCGGACTCCGGCCGGGCACGCATCACGCTGCGTCCGGAGGATCGCGGCCTGTTCAAGGTCCCTTCCCTTCGAAATGTGAGCCTCACGGCACCCTACATGCACGACGGCCGCTTTGAGTCCATCGAAGATGTGATCGAGCACTACGACAAGGGGGGCGAGACCGCATCGCCCGGCATCCGGCCGCTGAATCTGACCGCGGCGGAGAAGCGGCAGCTCGAGGCGTTCTTGCGCGCGCTGGAGGACACCTCAATTCGCACGGGACTATGAAACGAATCCTGTTGACCCTATTCGGCCTGTCGCTGGTCGGATGTGCCCCTGACATCACGGAGACGGACTTCTTCAGCCGTCACCCGGACGCACCGGTGGGGGACGAGAGTGTTGAGGTAACGTCGGTGCAGGACGGTGCCCTGGAGCTTCGGGTCACGGCGCCTCGCCCATTACAATGGGGTCACAACCTGATATCACTGGAAGCCTTTGCGGGCGGCGACCCTGCCGGCGCGGAGGCAACCGTCACGCCCTACTTCCTTGTTGAGGGCGACCGTATTCCGGTGCCTTTTGATCCCGTAACGCTCAGGAGCGGGGACGAACCAGCGGTCCTTTATCTGCTTGAGCCTGTTGAGCTCGATGGGCGCTGGGTGCTGGATGTGGTCTGGCAAAGTGCCGGCAGCTCGGGGACGCGCACGGTCGATGTCACAGTCCGCCCCGGTCTCTGGGTGGGCACGGTGCCCGGAACCGGAGAGTACCTGACGTGGGTCCGTCCCACGGAGCCGCGCACCGGGCAGGACGTGCTCGAGCTAGCGCTGCATCGCTTCATTGAGGGCCGCTTCCAGCCAGTTGAGGGCGTGCCGTTCGACCTCTATCCGTATATGGACATGGGCGGGGGAGAGGGTCACAGCACGCCGTATGCGCCCCCCGGAAGTGTCGGAAATGGACGGTATAGGGGCGAGATCAACTTCATTATGTCCGGCGGTTGGGACCTGACTGTGTATGTGGGCGCCAACCGGACGGCGGTGCTCTTTGAAGGATTTGAGGTGCGATGATGATGAGACTCATTCTCCTACTCGTTTTGCTGACGCCGGCGCAGGTGATCGCGCAGTCGCTGCATGGTCGCGTGCTGGATCACGCCACCATGGAGGGCATCCCGCTGGCCACCCTGCTTGTGGTAGGTACCGATCAGGGCACGGCGGCCGACATCGACGGACACTTCCACCTGGATCTGCCCGAGGGCGCGCGCGAACTCCGCGTCTCTGCCGTTGGTTACACGTCGGAGCGCTTCCTGATTACGGACGCCATGCGTTCCGGCGAGCCCTTCCACCTGCATCTGCATCCCAACGTGATTCAGCATCAGGAGGTGGTGGTGAGTGCAGACGGCGGTGCGGTGCGGGACCCAGCGGCATCGCCCCATGTGCAGCGCGCCACCGAAGATCTGATGGATCGCGTGCCGGGTGCCGACTTCATTCAGCGCGCCAATTTTGCCTGGGAGCCCGTGATACGCGGCATGAGTGGCGGCCAGATTGGCCTGGTGATAGACGGCATCAAGGTCATCGGCGCCTGCATCGATGAGATGGACCCCACCTCAGCGTACGTGGAGGTGGAAAACCTGGAGCGCCTCGATCTGACCAAGGGCGGGTTTGATCTGAGCAGCGGCTCCCAGATTGGTGGTGCAATCAATCTGGTTACCCAGAAGCCGTCACTTTCTGACCCGTTCAGCCTGTCCAGCGAAGCCGGCTTCGAGTCGGCCTCCGGGCTTCGGCGCGGGCGCGTGGTAGCATCCGCCTCCGAAGGTGACGTCGGTGTGCGTTTCAGCTATTCGTACAAGCGAGCGGCGGATTTCCGGCCCGGGGGCGGCGCAGCCGACGTGGCCGGTTCGGGGTACGAAAAGAACAATTACAAGGCGGACGTCGCGTGGCAACCGCACCATGCCCATCGTCTGGAGGCCTCATTTCTCGGGGACAATGCGTGGGGCGTCGGCTATCCGGTTCTTCTGATGGACGCCACGCTTGCCAAGGCCCGGATTTACAGCCTGACGCACACGCTGACGCCCCATAGCGGTGGCGCGCCGCATCATGTCGAGACCAAGGTGTATCACAACACCGTGGATCACTGGATGGACGATTTCGGCCGCGATGTGCTGGAGCGCCAGGTTATGCGCGGCATGAATATGCCCATGTATGGCCTCACGCGCACGAGCGGTTTGATCAGCACCGCGGACATCCGGCTTGATGGGGGCAATCGCGTGGGGGTGACCCTCGATGCCTATCGCACGAAGAGTTTCGGTGACATGTGGATGTTCAGTGTCTTCGAGGGCATCCAGGACATGTACCTGTTGAATCTGGGCGATGTGGTGGTCAACCATGCGGCCCTCGCAGTGAACGGTACGTACCACCTTTCAGAGCGGCTGTCGCTGCGGGCCGACGCCCGAATGGACGTGTCGCCTCGAGATGTGAAGCGGGAGGAATCCCGGTCGATTCTCGAAGGACGATGGGACACGGATGATCTTTCCCGCACGTACGTGCTGGGCAATCTCAGCACAACGCTGGAGTATGCGTTTTCGCCGGCCACGCGGGTGCGGTTCGGCATGGCCAACGTCAGCCGTCTGCCCACACACATCGAGAACTACGGCCACTACGTGTACAACTACGTGGACGGCTACTTCTATACCGGAAATCCCGATCTGAAGCCGGAGCGTTCGAGGCAAGCGGAAATCGGCATCGATCATTGGGGGCAACGAGCAGGATTGCGCGCCAGCGTATTCGCCAACCACGTGCGCAACTACATCATCGGTGAGGGGGACACCGGTCTGACGGAGGGGTCATCTACCTACCGGTTTCGGGTGTACCGCAACGCGGACGCAGCGCTATTGATGGGCGGCGAAGTGTCTGCGGTTGCCGAGTTGGGCAAGGGCATCTCAATCGCAGGCGCGGGGTCGTACACGTGGGGGCAGAACCTGGAGTTCGACGAGCCGCTTTACCTGATGCCGCCCCTCAGCGGCATGCTCAGCCTGCGGGCTGATCGGGGGAGACGCTGGGCGGAGCTCGAAGCACGCATGGCCATGCCCCAGAACCGCGTGTCCCGCCAGGTTGCCCGGGAGGACGGCACGGACGGCTACTTCATCCTGAATGTGCGTGGCAGTCTGCCGGTGCCGGGTGGCGCCGAGCTGAAGGTGGGTGTGGAGAACCTGCTCGACACCTTCTACCAGGAGCACCTCAGCTTCGGCAATCTGCCGAACGAGGGGCGCAACCTGTACGTAGCGCTCGCCTGGGCGTACTAGAGTCAGTCTGCCTACCCATCGCCCAATTTTTGAAAGGCCCAGTAGCCGATGCCCGCGATGCCGGCGAGTTGCAGTAAGTGCAGCCACCACAGACGGGTGCCCTCAAGCAGCACATAGCGGGAGCCCATCAGGGCCTCTATGCGCTGGGCCTGCACCTCCACCGGGCCCCGGTAGAAAGGGGCCCACATGAGGTCGCCGGAGGGTTCGACCTGCCAGGGGATGTAGAAGACGGCAACGATGAGAAAGGCGATAACCGCCGTGCCCAGGGCGCCGCGCTGGTTGTGGTTCATGGCTACAGGTAGACGCGATAGACCAGACGCACGTTGCGACCGGGTTCCGGCATCACACTCTTGACACGGGACAAGTGGTCCCGGTACTCCGTATTCGAGACGTTGTCGATGGCCAACGTCAGACTGTGGAGTGAGGTGCGGGAGCTGAACAGGTACTCCAGGAACAGATCTGGGACCAGATAGCCGCTGGTCGGCTCCTCGAACTCGCCCAGGCGCTCCTGCCGGGCCGAGCCGCGCAGGGTCGCCCCGACGGTCAGCGGCGAGCGATCGTAGCGAACCGACAGGCTTTGCCGAAACGGCGGTGTCCACGGAATTGGCTCGTCCAGCTCAGTCAGGGTGCCACGCACGAAGCTCAGGTTGCTGGAAACGGACCAGATATTGGACAGTCGGATGTCCACACTGCCTTCGGCGCCCTCCATCCTGGCATCGGAGCCGGCGTACTGGAAGATGGGCAGGTAGATGCGCGTGTTGAGCTCTCCGGTGTTCCTGGGAAAGATGTATCCCGAGAAGCGGTTCAGGTAGGCGGCCGCGTACCAGGAGACCCGGGGGCCTTCCCATCGGGACGATAGTTCGAAGCCGGTACCAGACTCCACCCCCAGGTCCGGATTGCCCACCTCGAAGGAATAAGCCGCAAGGTGCGGGCCCTCGGAGAAGAGTTCTTCGATGCCGGGCAGGCGAATGGAGCGCATACCGGACGCGGCGAGGGTGAGTCTGGGATTGAGGGGCCACTTCAGGGCCGCTGATGCCGAGACTCCTCCGAACTTTTTCTGGGCGATGAGGCCGATGTCGGACATGAACTCCCGGCTGGGCGTCACCTGGCGGAGATCGTAGCGCGCTCCGACTTCGAGTGAGGTGCCGCCCAGATCCACCGTCTGGTGACCGAAGCCGGCAACAGACCATTCGGTCGTCGCAGGCGTGGACGAGAACCCTCCCGATGCGTAATCGCGATGCTCGACCCAGAACCCGACAGCTCCATCCGTCAGGCGCCCGCGTCCTGCCGTGTGGGCGATGGCCGTCGCGTGATAGGAGAGGAGGCCGAATTCAATACCAACCGAGCCGTTGGATTCGAACTCCTGGTGGAAGTACCTGGAATAGCTTCCTTTTGCTTCCAGATGTCGAATGCCGCGGATTGGTGTGATCCACTCGCCCCTGGTCCGAAAGTGGCGTCGGTTGAGCTCGATGGAGACTCCTTCCGGGTGTGCACCTACAAATCCCCCGGGGATACCGTAGTGCGAATCATACAGGGACCCTGAGACTCCCAGGTAGCCCCAGGACCGGACAAGACTGGCGCCCAGGGACGCGGTACCCGTGTCCAGGGCGGTGTTGCCTAGTCGACCGTCGGGTGTGGCTACATCACCAGCAGCTCGATATGCGCCGTCCGCCCGGACCACGGCGCTGGTGCCTATCGGAGCCACGACCACGGCGCCGCCCGCCAGGCCTCGACTGGCACTCTGTCCCTGTCCCGAGAGGGTTGTGCGGACTTTGGAAGGCACGGAGCTCGGCACGTAGTCTCGCACCACGTTCACCGCACCGCCCAGCGTATTGGGGCCGTAAATGAGCGCGGCAGGTCCGCGCACGATTTCTATGCGGTCCGCGGTGATCGGGTCTACCACGAGGGCATGGTCCGATGTAGTGGCCGACAGGTCACCCGTGCGGCCTCCATCCTCGAGCACGAGCAGGCGCTCCCCGCCCAACCCGCGCAGCACCGGTCGGGCGGGCGCGGGGCCCATCGACCGCATGGAAAGTCCCGGCTCCTGGTCCAGAGTTTCGGCGATCGTCGTGCCGAGCTGTTGCCTCAGTCGGCCGCCCCGCAGTTCGGAGGCAGCTTCGACAGTTTGCGCACCAAGTCCTTCGTCTACGACTACGACCTCAGCCGATTCGATGACGGAATCGCGCATGCGCAGCGTCAGTTCGAGCGTGTCCCCGGTAGCCACCGTGATGGTGGTTTCGAAGGGGAAGAAGCCGATGCGGAAGGCCTTGAGGGTGAACTGGCCCGCAGGCATTCTCCTGAGCAGGAACGCACCGTTCCCATCCGAAGTGGTGGAACGGTGCGCTTCCTGCACCAGGATCTGAGCAAACTCGACCGGCTCGCCTGAGGACGCACTAACTACGCGGCCCGTCAGCACGCCGGATTGCGCTCTTGCCGGAGCGCTGATCATCCAGATCGCCAGTAGGGCTATGGCGATCCGGATTGTTCTCATTGAACGGTGATCTGAATGGCGTTGCTTGCGCTGACCGGCGGCGTGGTGAAGTCCGCGTGGTCATTGTGAAGCAGGCGCAACTGGAATCCAGTCGTTCCGGCGGATTCACCGTGCAGGTGGAAGGCCCATTTGCCGTCTTCGGAGTGCTGCTCGAATTCGGCGATGCCCTCTGTGGCAAACGCGTGGCCGAGGGAGAACTCCGCTCCGAGATCCTCGGAATGAATCTCCTCACCTTCGTGGCCGAGGAATTCGACCGAGATCAGCGGGGTCTCTTCACCCGCCGAGATGGCGAAACCGCACTGTGCGGTGGCACAGGTGACTTCGCCCTCCAGGACGCGCCAGACTTCGGCGCCATTCATCATGACGGCGATGCCTTCAATTTCGTCTGCATGATCGTCGTGGTCGTCATCATCCACGGGGTTGCTGTCACATGCAGCAAGAAAGAGGACAGCGGGGAGTACAAAAAGGGTGGCCCAGCCGCGGGCCGTAAGGAACGTGGGTTTCATTGTTTCCTGTTCGCAAAGCTTGAGTCAATCGGATCGTTGGGGCGATGGGCTCCGCAACGATCACGTTGCAGAGGCTCAAGCGGCGACAGGGGGGCCACGTATCGGCGCGCGGTCACGTGTGAGCGCACCGGAGGTCTCATGGGATGTCAACCAGGCCTTGCCGAGTCCGCTCAGGTCAACGAGGTCCTCCGCTGTCCCGGATTCGGCGACGGTGCGGGTTACGCAAAGCGTGCAGTCGTCCGGAGAGGCCGCGGACAGGTCGTGCCCATCGCTGAAGCCGCCTTCCGGGCCGTGGTGGTGCTCGGTGCCGGCCCATTCGAGCGCATGCTCAATCTGGTGCAGTGGCGGCGCGAGCACCCACCCGAAGACCAGGAGGGCGAGCAGGGTCAGGGCGCTATGTCGGCGGTGGCTGGAGGCCATGGATACAGGATCTCGGCTAAAGCCCGCCTCCGTGAAGGGGTTCCCGAGTTCGCGGCCGATGGCCATGTTATCCGGGGGCCGGGGCCGCGCTGTTGGCATTGCCACCCGTATACTTCCGGTCACCCCGGTTTGCTTCCCATCGCCTTATCTCGTGATCCCACCCATGTCTCGATTCGGACCCCTTGTTCTGCTGCTTGCGCTGAGCCTGACGTCCTGCACGACCGTCAACGTAGACCCAGGCATGCAGGCCGCTTCCACTCCGACTGCGACGACCGCAAGTCGCCCGGCCACCCCTTCCTCAGCGACTGCTGCGAAGAGTCCATTCAAGAAGGCTTCCGAAGTACTCAAGGACACCCGCAAGGTGGACGGATTTCTGACCTTCAACGTCAAGCGGGACCAGACGACGTATCTGACGCTGCCGCCGAGCCGCATGGACGCCGACATGGGTCTGGTCATGCATTACTCGTCCGGCAACGGCACGTTTGGTATTCAGGAGGGGCTGTACCTCTTCGATACCCGGTTGATGCGTTTCGAACGCGCGGCGGACAAGATCCATCTGGTGCACCGCAATACGCGGTTCATCGCCGATGAGGGCACCGGCATGCAACGCGCGCTGGAGGACAACATCGGACACTCGATTGTGCAGACATTCGACATCGCCGGTTTCGACTCCACGTCGGGCGCCTATGTGATCGACTTCACGCCTTTCCTGGTGTCCGACTATGCCGACATCGCGAGAGGCACCCGCTTCTACTTTCAGAGCCAGCGGGAGGCGCGGTTCGACAAAGGATCGAGCTGGGTGGAGCGCGTGCAGTCTTTCCCGAACAACTCGGAAATAGACGCGATGCTGACATTCCGGCCGACCGCTCCGGCCACCGCACAGGCGATCGGGATGGCGGATGCACGCTCGTTCTCGGCAGGGGTCCGGTACTCCTTCTTTGGACTGCCGGAGGTGCCCATGGCTGCCCGCGCCGCGGACAATCGCATTGGCTACTTCATCGATGCGGCGAAGGATTTCTCACAGGACAAGGCCTTCGATCCCATGGTGCGCCACATCAATCGGTGGCGACTTGAGAAAAAGGACCCGAGTGCCGAACGGTCGGAGCCGGTCACGCCGATCACCTTCTACATCGACTGGTCGGTGCCGGAAGAGTATCGGCCGTATGTGCACGAAGGTGTTGAGGCCTGGAACAAGGCGTTCGACGCGGCCGGATTCATCAACGCGATTCGCGCCGTGGACCCGCCGAAGGATGATTCCACGTGGAGTGCAGAGGACATTCGTTACTCGACCATCCGCTGGACCGCGGCATATCGCATGGGGTTTGCAATCGGCCCATCGCAGACCGACCCCCGCACCGGTGAAATCCTGAACGCAGACATCCTGCTCTCCAGCGAGTTTGTGAGCGGTTGGAGCAGCGAGTACGACGAGCTTCTGGAGACCAGGAGTTTCGAGCAGATGGAGGCGGAAATGGCCGAGTCGCTGGCGTTCGGTCTCCATGAGCGGATCTGCACCAACCAGATAGGGCGCCAGCAGTCCATGGGCTTGCTGAACGCCACGCTGCTGAGCGACGGTGTGGTTGCGAAGACCGGCGACATTCCGCTGGAGCTGATCGGAGTGCAGCTGCGTGACCTCACCATGCACGAGGTGGGGCACACGCTCGGTCTCATGCACAATTTCGAGTCCTCATCGGCGATCGACTTCGGCATGCTGCAGGACAAGGACTACACGCGGCAGAACGGCGTGTACTCGTCGGTCATGGACTACGCCATCGTCAACATCAATCCCGACCGGGAGCGTCAGGGCTACTACGTCAACCCGGAGCCGGGTGCGTATGACGTGTTTGCCATTCGCTTTGGCTACACCCCGGAGGAAGACAAGATTCCAGGCATCCTTGCCGAGTCGGCCAACCCGCTGCACATCTACGGCTCGCACGAGGACGGGCCCAACACCGGAATCGACCCTTACGTGAACACCTGGGATCTGTCGAGTGACCTGCTGGCTCACGCGCGGACACGCGCTGAGCTCGTCTCGGACATTGAGCCGAACCTGACCGAGCGCATGGTGGCCGATGGAGAGTATTTCGATGCCCTCCGCGGTGCGTACGCCGGGCTGCTGTTCGAGCGCTACAACACCGTGAACCACGCCACCAAGCTCGTCGGCGGTGTGCGGCTGAACCGCCTGCACAAAGGGCAGGGGATGGAGCCTATGGTGCCGCTGTCCGCGGCTGAGCAACGGGAGGCCGTTGAGTTCGTCATGAGCCAGTTCATAGACGATGGGGTCATCGTGCCGAACGAGACGCTGCTGAACCGGTCGGTCCCGAGCATGCATCTGGACTTCGAGCGGCGCCCGACGGGGGCGCGCGACATTCAGATTCACAACCGGGTGGCCCAGCTGCAGGGCATCCTGCTCTCGAATCTCACGTCAGCCACGCGCCTCACGCGCATGATCGACAATGAGGTCCGTATGCCGGGTGGGGCAGAGGCCTACACCGTTTCCGAGCTCTTCGGAACCATGACGGACCGTATCTGGAGCGAGTTGTCGCACGAGAACGTCATGATCAGCTCGATTCGGCGCAATGTGCAGCGCGCCTACGTGGACCGGATGACCCAGATCATGCTGAATGACCGGCCGTTCCCCTCATCGCCCAGCTGGCCTGAGGACGCTCGTTCGATCGCGCGACTGGATCTGAGCAACGTGAACGCGCAGATCGAATCGGCGCTGTCAGCAGGGATTTCGGATCGCACGACGCGGGCGCATTTGATGGAGTCGCACGCGAGGATTCATCAGGCACTGACGCAGAGTATCAGCAAGTCGCTGGACTAGAAATACTCCCGGCCGGGTGCCCGGGGTGTCCTGACGTTGTGCCAGGTGTTTTCCGGGTTGCCTCACGCTTGCTACTTGAGGTAGTTGGGTTTAAGAAACCTTCAGCTCCGACGTGCCGATACACCTAGAACCATTCCGGGACGGCCTTCTGGTTACCTGCACCGGGAGCGTGCACATCGCCGAGATCATGGAATCCCACGCGGCGAAGTACACCTCTGGCAGGAACTCCCGCTTCGTCCTGTGTGATCTGACCGACCTCGACGAACTTGCGGTGACGCACCGCGAGCTTGCCTTTGTTGCGATTCAAGACGCAAAGGTGGGCGCCAGGGCCCAGGGCATTCCGCTGGCGGTGGCTGTCACCCGTGCGGATATTCGGCGATCTGTCCTGGAGTATGGCGGAAACGTGGTGCAGGCCGGAGGCGGCGACCCCCGCTGGGCGCTGGAAGTGTTTCCGGACATGGAGGCCGCGAAGGCCTGGTGTCTCGAGGAGGCGGTGAAGGCGGCCTGAGGGGCGGCCTCTTCGGTGGTGCGGTTGCTTGGGGGCTGGGCTCGGCTCTTGTGGGGGCGGCGCGACCTCTGCGAGCGCCCGAGTGGAAAAACCGCCCCCGTTTCCACAAAGCTCCCGTTTCAGGCTTGCCCGAGGTGGACTCAGGCGGCGTATTACACTTGGGGTAGCGCCGGCCGGCAGGCGATGTGGAATCGGGCTATCGGATTCCGTTTAGGCCGGTGCGGGATGGGGCTCGGAGAGCGCACCTCTTGTCACACTGGCCGAAAGGAGTGCCGCCTGGAAGCAGTGATGGCGGTATGGGTGTCTTCCCGGCACCCTCGGCCACGCTCAGCTTAGTTCAAGGGTTTGTCGGTTGGAGTTTCAGGGATCTCCCGGTTGCCTGGTGGCGGGCTGGATGATTTACCTGACAGGAGCTACACGCCGGACTCATGCCAATTCACTCGAAACCCCTTCGAGACGGTCTTCTGGTCACCTGCACGGGCAGCATCCGTATCGGCGAGTTCATGGAAACGCATGCTGCCAACTATGCGTCTGGCGTGAATGCTCGGTTTGTCCTAGCTGACCTTACTGGAGTTGACGAGTTGGATGTCACCCTGCGTGAACTTGCCTTTCTGGCCGTACACGACGCGGGCGCGGGGGCAATGGCTCAGGGGGTGCGGATTGCGATTGTGGTCAAGAACGAGGCAATCAAGTCGAAGGTATTTGAATACCGGCGGAACGTGGCTTCAGCGGGTCGGGACAACACGGGCTGGGCGATGGAGCTGTTTCCCGACATGGATTCCGCGGAGGCCTGGTGCCAGGCTGAGGTCGTCGAGAAGTAGCACGTGCCCGCGCCAACGCCGGGACGGCCTCATCGGAAAGACCGTCCCGGCGTCAGGCTGGCGCTAGCTCGACTCTTCGTCCCCATCGCTTGGCGGACGGAGAGGGACTTAGCTATTCCCCGTCCCCGGTGGCCTCCGTCACCACGACGTAGTTGCCGAGGAGTAGATCCAACTCCAGCGTGAGCTCGGCCTCGTAGTCAGGCCCGGAGTACCCAAGGTGCCGGAATGCCTCTCGCCCATCGGGGTCCAGTACAACGGTAGTGGGAATGCCGCGCACCCGGAAGGCGGTGGTCATCACCTCGTTGTGATCCATGGTGTAGGGGAATGCGTAGTCCTGCTTTTCGGCAAACTCGCGGGCATCCTCGATGGTGTTGCTCCAACCGGTGTTGACGACGAGGAACTGCACGCGCGGATTGTCCTGGTACTTGAGATAGGTTTTGTTCAAGTCAGGAAACGCTTTCAGACAGGGGCCGCACCAGGACGCCCAGAAATCAATCACTACCACTTTTCCGCGCAGGTCGGCGCCGGAAACGGTCTGACCTGACGCCAGCATGGTGGTTTCAAATGCTGGCGCGAGTTCGGTCCCGCGCTCCGCCACGAGCTCCGCCGCCCGCTTGACCCGCCAGGCCGCCTCGATGTCCGCCACGGCCTCGTAGTAGCCCTCATCGCTCCCCTTCCAGCCGATCCAGGACGACTTCAGGCCGGCGCGGGCCTCCTCGTGAGCTGGGGAAAGCATCGCCACGGCCTCGAAGCGCTCAAACGCTTCCTCGTGCCGGTCCCCAAGAGCCAGGGTCTGGCCAAGAAGCAGAATGCCCTCCTCCGAGTCGCCAAGCAGCGCCTCCGCGTCCATCGCAATGCGCACGCCGCGGTCCACATTCCCCGACATCGCCTCCACATAGCCGCGCGCTACATCATTAGCGGCGGCTACGCCGTCAAGGAACGCCTCAGCCTCGGCTTCCTTGCCATACATCGGACGGGCGCGGAACGGCTCTCGGGAGATCGGCCGCATGGAGTCGTAGCCGTACTCGTCGGCCTCCACCTTCTCCGCCCGACGCACGTAGGACTCGGCACCTTCCAGATCGCCGGCGCGGGCCAGCGCAATCGCTACCCGGCGGAGCTCCGACGACGCCCGGCCATACATGTCGTCCCAATCAACCTGGTCGGCCATGCGGGCAATGCCCTCGGCATTCTCGGCGTCGATGTACGCGCTCAAGAGGGTGCGCTCGTACCGGTCTGCCATGGTTCTATCCCGGAAACCCGCGGACGCATTGCCCCACTCGGCAAGGAACCCTTCTATCAACTCAACCTTGTTGGCCGCATCTTCCTCATCGGAAAGCTTCTCGGCAAACGCCTCGCGCGCCCAACGCGCCTCAAAGTCCCGGTTCGGCGGTTCCGCCTTGTACCGCTCCTCGATGGACTCCGCCTCATCGTTCAACTTGGCCGTTTCCAGGGCACGCACGGCCAGGCTGAAGTTCTCCATGGACTCCGGATCTTCGGTCAGAAGCTCGTCCGCCATCGCCCGGGCTGCCTCCTGAATCGGCTCCAGCTCGAAACCGAGCAGAATCTGGTTGCGCCAGATTGAAATCTGCAGTCCGGAATTCTCCGGATCACGCGCCAGGTCGGCCATCAGGTAGCCGTTGCGAAGCGCGATGGGGTCCACGCCCGCGGGCAAAAACTGCTCCTTCAGTCGTCCGATCCACGAGGTGGTGTACTTGCCTTCCTCGTCCAGCACATAGAGCTCCCAGTACTGGCCGCCGTTCGTGTCCGTCCTGCCGTCCGCACTTTCTACGCTCAGCAGCGCGCCGCGGCTCATGTCCTCGTAGGTTTCGTAGCGGACGGTCCATCCCTTCCGGGTCTTCCGCATCGGGATGCGCTCGGTGCCCTCATCCATGTACGCGTGGTCCACCAGGAACAGGTCGGCGGCGTCCTGGATAGCGGCCCCGTGGGCATCCGGAT
Organism: Rhodothermales bacterium; assembly: GCA_017643395.1. Classification (NCBI taxonomy): domain Bacteria; kingdom Pseudomonadati; phylum Rhodothermota; class Rhodothermia; order Rhodothermales; species Rhodothermales bacterium. The sequence goes on from JAEPNP010000003.1 coordinate 322,511, forward strand.
GGTAAGTGAACACCACGGTCTCTCCGGCGCGCGGCATGGCCGGATCCATGGTCAGAATCTGGGCCCAGGCGGCAGTCGCGCCGAGAGCCAGAACAAGCAAGAGGGAGGTCAGACGTTTCATGACAGCGGAGGGTTTGGGTGACGCCCCCCAACCTCCCCCTCGCACGCACCGCGCTCTACGGGATATCTCGCATAGTCTTGCACGGATCTCTGCGCGAAGGCTCAGCAGCCCGCCTGAGGCGGCGCGAGATACCGTCAGGCCTGCTGGCGGAATGCGCTCGGAGATGTCCCGTAAACAGCCTTGAAACAGCGATTGAAGTAGCTCAGGCTGTTGAAACCGACGGCGTAGGCCGCCTCGGAGATGGTACAATCCTCGCGCTCGAGCAGGGCCACGGCGTGCTCCAGGCGAACCCGCCTCACCAGTTCGGTTGGCGTCACGTCGGCCTCGGCCTTGAGCTTGCGGTGGAGCTGCGAGTAGCTCAGCCCAACCTGGGCGGCGAGGTCCTCCGAGGTCAGGTCCGCATCCGCCAGGCGCTCCTCCACGACAGCGCGGACCTTGCGCTCAAACGGTCCGAAAGGCGCCTCGGGCTCTGCGGAGACCTGCATCGCCCCCCGAAGCCGATCCACCAACCTGCGCCGTGACTCGAGGACCCCGGCCATCTCGGCCAGCAGCAGCGCGGGATCCAGCGGCTTGGTCAGATACCGGTCTGCGCCGCTTCGCGCACCCTCGAGGCGATGTTCGTCGTCGGCCAGCGCCGTCAGAAAGATGAACGGCAGGCCCTCGGTATCGGGCGTTGCCTGAAGCGCCCGGTGAAGCTCCATCCCGTCCATCCGCGGCATCATCACGTCGCAGACAATGACGTCGGGCAGGAGGCCTCTCTCCACGTGATCCAGCGCATCCCGCCCATCGACCGCTTCCACAACCGCATAGGTCGCCTGGAGCGCCGACCTCATGAACGTTCGAATGTCCTCGTTGTCATCCACGAGCAGAGCGGTCGGGCGGTCTTCCTCGCCCGGCGCGGGGCTCGGATCCGCACCAAGGTCGGCGGTCGTGGACACGGGCCCGTCGCCCCGCACATCCGGCGTGATAGTTTGACGTGCGCCGTCCAGCTGGTCAGGAACGAGCGGCATTCGCACGAGGAATGTGGAGCCGTGGCCCTCGCGACTCTCCACGGAGACGTGCCCTCCGTGCAGCTCCGCAAGTTCCTTGACGAGGCTGAGTCCGATCCCTGTCCCCTGGTAGCGACGGGTGGAAGTGGGGTCGGCCTGGTAGAAGCGATCGAAGATCAAGGGGAGCTTGTCGGCGGCAATGCCGATGCCAGTATCGCGCACCTCGATAAGGGCATGCTCACCCGCTGAACGAACGTTCACGAAAACGTGCCCGCCGCGGTCGGTGAACTTGACGGCGTTCGAGACCAGATTGGTGACGATGCGCTCCATGAGACCGCGATCAAACAGCGCAAACAGGGGCGGTGCGGCACCCACAATCAGCGTCAGCCCTTCGCGCTCGGCCAACGCCGTCATTCCGAGCGCAGTCTGACGCACGTGGGCGGACAGATCGATGCACTCGGGCTCATAGGGCAGGGTCTTGCTCTCCAGACGGGCCAGCTCCAGAATGCGGTTCACCATCCCGAGAAGCCGGTCTGCGTTGCGCTGCATGAGCTCGAGCGATTCCCGGTCCGGATGGCCTTCCCGCGCCAGAAGCTGCCGGAGTGGACCGATGATGAGTGTCAGCGGCGTCCTGAACTCGTGACTGACATTGGCAAAGAACCGGCTCTTGGCCATGTTCAACTCGCGAAGCTCGGCCGCCTGTCTTTCAGTCAGCTCTTTCTCTCGTCGAAGGTCCAGCGTGCGCTCCGCCACCTGGGCGTTCAGGCGACGCTCCCGCTCCCTGGCCTGCCGGGACACAAGTCGTCCGGCCCCGAAAACGAGTCCTACGGCCGCAAGCACCATGAAGAGCCTGAAAGCCAGCGTCTCGTACCAGAACGGCAGAATCGTGATGACCCTCGCCGCCACCGGCGCAGCGTCCGCATGGGCGCGCGCGCGCACCTCGAACGTGTAGGCTCCGGGATCAAGGTTGGTAAAGGACACCTCGCGGGCGGGTGTCACGCGCCATTCGTGATCGTATCCCAGCAGGCGATACTCGAATCGGAGGCGCTCGGGCGCGGTGAAGTCCGGAGCCGTGAATCGAATGCTGAAGTCCCGCTCGTCGGGGGCCAGCGTCGGCCCGGCCACTGAGCCGTTTGCACTCATCCCGAGGATCGCGGCCCTGGGGGGCGGCCGCTCCGAAATGCGTGCTGGGTCAAACTCGGCCAGGCCTCCCTGCGTGGGAAACCAGATGTGCCCATCGCTGGACTTGAGGCCGGCGCTGCTGTAGCCACCGTTTCCCTCGCGGTTCGCCAGCCCCTCGCGATCGGTGTAGACTACCGGCTCCACGCGAGCACGGAGCCCATCGGCCACCGCATTCAACTCGTCCTTCCAGACCCAGAACACCCCGTAGTTGGTGTTCATCCACAATCGCCCAAAATCATCCTGGAGCACGGCGTGAAGTCCGTTCCGGAAGAGCCCCTCCCGTTCGGTGAAGTGCACGATACCGACCGGATCCGCGGTGTCGCGGTCCAGATCGACCCGGTTCAGACCGTTGTCCTCCGTGGCCACCCACAGGCGGTCCGGAACGTCCGGATCGGTCAGGATCCAGCGAATGGTATTGCTCCCCAGGCCCTGCTCGTGGCCGTAGAAGGTGAAAGCGCCGTCCTTGTGCCTGGCGATGCCCCGCTTCTCGCTGCCCAGCCAGACGACGCCAGGCTCCGATTCGGCCACGGTGCGGAACTGGGCGCCCTGATGGACGAGCGATGAGCCCGTGCCCTCGATCACCCAGAGGTCCCTTCCCGGCGCCGCGAGCCAGATGCGACCCAGGGAGTCCTCGAAAATGGCCCGTACGGGCCCCCCGCGGTGGTTGTAGGGTACGCGCTGCCACTCGTCCGGGCGAGGCAGGCGATGCGGCACCGTCCGGGTCCAGTGGCTGTCGAGGAACAGCCGGCCATCCCTCGCCGCCATCCCGACAGGGTGCCCGTCCGAACCCGGGACCTCCCTCCAGGCTCCGTCCGTGAACACCCAGTCGGTCACCAGGCCCCACGAAGACGTCCACATCCTGCCATGTTGGTCCTCAATGATGGTGTAGACGTTGTCGTCGCCGATGCCCGTGTGCATCCGGACCTCGGACGGGATGTAGGCGTGCAGGCCCTTCTCGCTGCTGGCCCAGACGGTCCCGTTCGCGTCTTCGATCAGTCGGGTGAAGTTGGTGCCCTCGTCCAGGACCGTTCCATTGCGAACCAGGGTCGTTCCGGTGGCCATCCAGAGAATGCCGCGGCTGTCCACGAACTCGTGGCAGCCTCCAGCCCGAAGGGCCGAGAGCCGGGTGATCTTGCCGTCGTGATAGCGCCAAAGGCCATCCCGGGCGCGTCCGATCACAAACGCTCCGCCCGGCTCCCGTGCAAAACAGTTCCAGCCTCCCTCCAGTTCGAGGAACCACGTCGGGAGGTCCATGGAGACGCGCTCAAACCGGCTCCCGGAGAGGCGATACAGGGCCCCATCCGGTTCGAGGTGCCAGACCACACCCTCCGGATGCTCATAGATGGGACCTCCGGCCAGGAAGCGCCCGTCCACTCCGCGGAGGGGCCTCGCCTCGCCTTCCGTCCAGTCGATATAGCCCCTGATGTTATCCTTTGTCACGGCGAGGCGGCCGTCCCGGATCCAGACCGTGACCTCCACCCCCGGAGCCTCCGGGAGTCTCATTTCTGCCGGACCCTCGATGTTGGTGACGCCCGACTCGGAGAACGCCAGCCAACGAGGCTTCTGCCCCGGGTACCACCCGCCCTGATGTACGTCCACGACGACGTTCGGCCCAGAAGACCGGACTCCCCGCTCGAATCGCTTTATCCAGCCATTGATGACCTCTCCACCGACCAACAGCGGCCCGAAGCTTCCGTCCGGTTGGCGGACAAACAGCCCGGTACCCTCCAATTCTATCAGGAGCTGTCCACCCGAAACGGCGGCCACCCGCAACAGGCGATTGTTTGGAAAACCGTCCGAATTGCCGGCGTTGAATACCGTAAACTCCTGCCCGTCAAACCGCACCAGGCCTTCCACCGTGGCCAGCCACAGGAAGCCTCGCTCGTCCTGCGCCAGGTCCCGGACGGCGTTCACCGGCAGGCCGTCTTCCACGCCCCAAAATCGGTGAATGAACCGCGTGTCGTCCTGGGCATGGGCTCGGGATGGGTCCAGAGCGACGACCAAACTCGCGATGACTATGCAGACAGAAGGCCGCATACCCTAAAGATGCAGGATTTGGGCCGGGATTTCCCGCACCATGCCCGCAGGGGCTTGCACGTATCTCGCCTGGTGGCGCTGGCACTCGATGTTCGGCGGCCAAGGCCCTACGGCGCTGCACGGGGAGAGTGTGGCCTACTGACGCCCATCGATTCTTTGCGCCATGAACCGCCCCGGGTTTTTCGGAGACCGGTTTATGTGAGTGCCGCCTGAAGGGTGGTGTCTTCGAGGCGGTGGTGAAAGTGGTCCTCGCATTCTGCTGGCAGGTATCCAAGGGGTGCGAGAGCCGGTGGTTATTGTACCACCAGACCCACTCCAGCGTTGCCAGTTCGACGTCTTCAAGGCTCCGCCAAGGACCGCGGCGTCGGATTAGTTCGGTCTTGTAGAGTCCGATGACCGTCTCGGCCAAGGCGTTGTCGTACGAGTCGCCCTTGCTGCCCACCGACGGCTCGAGGGCCGCGTCGGCCAGGCGTTCGGTGTAGCGGATGGACAGATACTGGACGCCGCGGTCTGAATGATGGATGGGCGGCCGTTCCCAGCCGTGCTCGCGGTCCCAGAGAGCCTGCTCCAAGGCATCCAGAGCCAGGTCGCTCTTGAGCGAGTTCGATACCCTCCAGCCGACAATCCTGCGGGCAAAGGCGTCGATGACGAAGGCCACGTAGACGAAGCCGCGCCAGGTCGCCACGTAGGTCAAGTCCGATATCCACAGGCGATTCGGAGCGGCAACCTTGAACTGGCGATCCACCAGGTCCTCTGGCCGCTCCTCCACGCTCGCAGGAACGGTGGTGTAGACGCGGCGGCCACGAACAGCGCCCTTGAGGCCCATCTGACGCATCAGGCGCGCCACCGTGCAGCGGGCCACGGAGAAGCCCTCCCTTAGCAGTTGCCGCCAGACCTTGCGGACTCCGTAGACCGAGTAGTTCTCCTCGAATACCCGCCGAATCTCGACAGAGAGTTCCTCGTCTCGTACCGATCGGGCGGACCGTGTCGACGGATCGCGTTCACGCTCTCTGAAAGCGTAGTAGGTGGACGGAGCAATCGGCAAGACCTTGCAGATTGGCTCGACTCCATAGGCTTCTCGGTGATCGTTGATAAAGGCCACAATTACCGATGTCGGCGGTCGAGCTCCGCCTGGGCAAAATAGGCCGACGCCTTTCCGAAGGATCTCGTTGGCGCGTCGCAGTTCGCGGTTCTCACGCTCGAGTTCCTTCATCCGGGCGCGCTCCTCAGTCGTCACGCCCTCTCGCCGCCCCGTGTGTTGTTCTACTTGCCTTACCCAACGGCGGAGCGTCTCCTTGGTGCAGCCAATCTTCGGGGCTATGGCCTGGATCGTCGCCCACTGGGAGCTGTGCTCGTGCTGGTGATCAAACACCATCCGGACGGCCCGCGCTCGGACCTCCGGAGAATACCGTGATGCTGGACTCATGACTCCAAGTTCTCATACGTTGGAGTCTCCGGCAAACCCGGGGCGGTTCAAAGATTACCACCCCCGTGGCTGGTGTGCAGGAACTACCGTAACCCAACAAGCTCCTGCAGGCACTAGCGCCGGATCCAGTCAGTCGATAAGTGCAGGCTATCGATATATGGAGTGTATCGCTACGACCGGCACAAAATACAAAGTGGATTCCTGAAGCGTACGGCAGGGTGAAATCCTCAGAGCCCGAGGGTTGATAGTCACGGCCGACCCCGAGGGTTGACGGTAATCTCCTTTTGTACGGGATTGGCTTGGCGGTCGACCTTCGTGGGCTTGATCAACGACACTTAGAAATTCGCCTCGCATTGCCTCACGTTTTCTGCTACTGAAGCCGGCCCGTTGCCTCACCTTGGATGCTACCCACCGCCATCCAGAGGTAACCCATGTCGAAATTGGCCCGCGAAGCCCGCGCTCAACTCATCCTCGCTATCTCGGAACGCTACAGGCGGGCGGACAAGACCGCGCGATCGGTCATCCTTGACGAGTTCGTCGCCGTCACCGGATTCCACCGCAAGCACGCGATTCGTGTGCTCAACGGCGGCCAGGAACTGCGCCCATCCACGCGAAGCGCTCGGCCGACGCTCTACGACGAGGCCGTCCGGCAGTCGCTGGTCGTCCTCCGGGAGGCGTCTGACCGCATTTGCGGGAAGCGGCTGAAGCCGCTGATTCCGCTCCTCATCGAATCTTTGGAACGGCATGGTCATCTGAATTTGGACAGCGTGGTGCGGTCAAAGCTACTTAAGGTGAGCGCCGCCACCATTGATCGCCTGTTGGCCCCGGCCAGGCACGCGACGGGTGACAGGCGGCGACCCAGCAAGCCTCGCGTCAGAGCGAGCATCCCAGTCCGAACGGCCGGCGACCGGCCGTCCGATGTCCCCGGATTCGTGGAGGCGGATCTGGTCGCCCACTGCGGCGGAAGCATGGCGGGCAGCTTCGTGCACACCCTTGTTCTCACGGATGTCGCTACGGGATGGGTGGAGTGCCTGCCGATCGCCGTGCGGGACGCCTCGATCGTCCTCGATGCCGTGCGAGCGATTCGACGGAGCCTACCCTTCCCGCTTCAGGGTCTGGATACCGACAATGGAACCGAGTTCGTGAACGCAGCAATGAAGGCCTACTGCGACGAGGAAGGAATTGAGTTCACGCGTTCGAGGCCCTACCGGAAGAACGATCAGGCCTGGGTGGAGCAGAAGAACGGTGCGGTCGTCCGGCGAATGGTCGGATACGGCCGGCTCGAGGGTGTCGCGGCTGCGGAATCACCCGGGCGGCTCTACTCGGCGACGCGACTGTTCGTCAACTTCTACCAGCCGTCTTTCAAGCTGATCAGCAAGTCGCGGCATGGCGGAAGGACCCGCAAGCAGTACGAGACGCCCACGACTCCTGCGGCACGTCTCGCGGCACACCCGTCTCTTTCAGACGAGATGAAGTACCGGCTACGCGCGGTCACGCTGAGCACCGATCCGCTACGGCTGCTCGAGGAGATCCGAGCCGTTCCGCACCACATCGCGAACCTGGCGGCCGGAGCCAAGCTCACCGGTGTACCAACACGCGACGCCGACCTCGACGCCTTTCTGGCCGGTCTATCCACCCTGTGGCGGTAAGGCGATCCCCGGCCGACACACCGCAAGCCGGCCAAGGCGAAGCGGTGGTGGCGAACACACCCCGACGATTTCGAGGACGTCTGGCCGAAGGTTTTGACCTGGCTCAACACCGAACCACACCGGACCGCGAAGGAGCTCTTCGAGCGACTCCGGGAGGAGCACCCCGGCACCTTCTCTGACGGCCAGCTCCGCACGCTCCAGCGCCGGGTCAAGGCGTGGCGTGAGCAGGAGGCCCGGCGCCTAATCTTTGCCCAATCACCAATCTGACCCGTAGCCTTGGGTAACATTCCATGTGAGGCACGCGGGTAGCAAAGTTTGGTGAGGCAACGCGCCGGGGAATCTTAACCGTCGTCAATCGTGGGCTTGACGCTCGCTCTCTGAAGGCCGTGATCGTTTGGCCGGTGTACTTCTTGAAGACTGGTCCGGCCGTTTCCTCGCGCTTGAAACCCACTGCTGGTGCAACAGAAAAACACGGAAGGTCAGTCCCGCGAAGAAGCATTTTCATCTGCCTGACGGGTCGAGCCCGATTGCTTCGCCCAAAGAGTGGCCGCGAGCCCTCCTGGTAGGACTTTCGAGTTGTCTCGCAATTCAGGTTTGCCTGTAGGCAGACGTCTGTAGGCGAGCTGATTTCGGGCAGTCTGAACGCAAGAAATCGTTCAATCTCGGTGGGGCTGTTTGTGCGATTGTCGGTTCCCGACGAGACTGAGACTTCGCGCCGGCGAGAGGGGGCTACTCACCTATGCAAGCGGAAATGGCAGCACTTTTCCGACAGGCTTTGTCGACTCAGACCGTCAGCTTTTTGGCACGACTTGCTTAACGGTTGTGAAGAGTCCGGCAGAGCGAATTCAAAGACAGGTTCGCGGTCGGCCGAAAAGAAGAGAATCCGACTTGACCAAGCCTGGGGTCTGGCGTATCTCGACCTCAGCGGGTAGCGAATACCAGCCAACAACAGGACAAGAACATGGTGAGTCGCGAGGAACTTGATGCAGCGCTCTTAGACGCGGGGATTCCCCGCGATGCAGTAATTGACCTGGCTGGCCTCGCTGAAGGCCGGTCCATTGAAATAGATGGTCAGGTCCTCGATACGGCAAACACTGGCTGTCCTGGGGTCGTCTTGAAACGACTGTCCGGGGGGCGGTGTCTCAAACTCACCCTTGCCCCGCCAAAGCTCTATGTTTGCCCGGACTGCGACTAGTCTTCTGGTGGCCATTAGCCTGCTGTCGGGTGCTCCGAGCGCACAAGCCCAGGACAAATCGGACGTGGAGCGACGAACAGTGGAGCGGCTCACTCCCAGGTCATTCTTCAACCTCGGCGCACTCTCTCTTCACCGGACAACAGGGAAACCTTGGAACGCAAATGAGCAGGACATTGCCGATGTATGGATCCGCGAGAAACTGACCTTCGAAGCCTACTTGTCGACTGCGGTTGACTGGGACATGAGTGGTATTCCTCGGAGTATTGGGATAGGTGGTAGGTTTTTTGGCGTGTTGGCGATGAGGACCCACATTCGAATGCTCGAAGAGTTGGGAAGCATCCAAGTCGATTCTCGGCCGGTCCGTTCACCCTCGTACAACCCCGGCGGATACGTTATGTACTTCCCTAGGACCAACTTGGGCGCCGGTGGCGGCTACTTCCACTATTCGAACGGGCAAGAGGGTCAGACTTTCCACCCGAACTGTGGTCTAGACACTAGTGGTGCCTTCTGCGTCGAGGAGGGGTTCTTCAACACCTCGGACGGGAATTTTTCGACCAACTACGCCTACCTGGTAGTAGCCTGGACACGAGGTCCCCGGCTCTTCACGATCGAGGGATTTCACTACACATCTACGGATGCGCTTCAGGCGCCGCATTGGCCGAAGCGTCGATTGGCGGTGTCCGCGTACTTCGACACCAAAGACATCGCCGGAAAGGTGCTAGGGTCCCATTCCAAAATCACCGCGACCCTTAGTAGCCAGCCCAGCCGAGGCGACAGGCAGGCCGGCGTTGAACTGTTCCACGGCCTATTTGGCCACGAGAAACTCGGCGGGGCGGAGATTGGAGTTCACGTCTACTACGGTTACGACACATACAACCTCCGATTCAAGGCTCGGAGATTCTCTGCGGGAATAGGCTTGTCGGTACCGATGCATTCTCGCCAGAATGAATCGTAGAACTGACTTTGCTACGCTGGAAGACTCCCAAGGTGACCCCGGACAGGTGGTTTGGCCCCGATTGGCCACCTTCGCATTCGTTAAATCGCTTCTTGAGCGGTGAGACCTGCTCTCAATCGCGGCGAGGCGGGCGAGAAAGGTCTTGGAAGTGGCCCCTCCCTGACCCTTGCATGACCCATCTAGACTGTATCCGAGCATGGCAAACTTCTGGCAAATCGCACTCACCGTATCCGGCCTTGCTGCTATTGGAGCGTTTGTTTTTTGGTCGCTGTACAAGGGCTGGCTGAGTCTACCCGTGTGGGTGCCGATGACAAAGGAGCAGCAATACTCCCTGTTCAAGTTATTCCTGATTCTGGTCTTCCTGTTTGCGCTTGTCCTGGTTGGCGGATACATCTTCATGACGACCTACGAATCGGAAATCGAAGCCGGGCAGGAGATCAGTCTAGAGGTCCCGGCACCCATGGTTCGCGCGACCTACCACACCGTTCAAGGTCACGCTATAGCACTACTTTCTCAGGGAATGCTAGGAAGCCAACTCCAGCGGCTTGTGGGGGGGACACCAGTGGTCGCCGAGAACGAAGTACTGGGAGCATTCGCCAATCTCCAGCGACGGTTCGGCTGGTCGCTGGATGAGGAACACACACAACTTCTGGAGGCTGACTCGGCCTTTGCGCCCCCCGAGACCCTTAAGGTAGTCCCGAGCGTCTTCGGGGCAGCCGGGTCGATCGAGCTCGATAGACTCGCTTCAGAGCCCTTGTTTGCCCAGCCGTTTTCTGGTCCAGACTGGAGAGGAGACGTCGTTTCCGACCCGAACTTCGGCGGGACTCCTTCGGAGATTATTGCTCAACTGTCAGAAGGTAGAATCAGCGCCGGCAACCTTCTGTTGCGTCGAAACGTTCCGCTGGCAAGAATCGGACTATTTGAAGGGGCTGCAACCTCGTTCTTCGAAGAAGTAGCTGGGGACGGGCACCCCGCAGACTTTTTCTCGGTTGCGGTGGGCTTCGAGGGGTGCGGAGACTATTGGGCAGCGGACTTAACTACGCCCTTGCTGGCGATGAGGCTCCTAGTCGTGAAAAACGTCAGTGTCGATCCCATCCAATTCGAAGGCGGAAGTGGTGTGATCGGCAGAGCGACGGGTATCGGCTCTGTGGGAGAGCGCTTGGACTCCGTCGCCGTCAGTCTGAACCTCGAAGGCGCGGTCATTGAGGCCGGCCAAGCCCTGGTGATTCCGGTTGCTCTGTTTTACACGAATCAACAAGATGAGGTGGGCGAGTCAGAGGACCGAGACTGGGAGTCGCCAATCGCGATAGATGCGGATAGCCTGGCCGAGGCTTTGGCTGGCATCGAGTCGTTGGAGGTTTTGCCCCCTGAGGGATGGTGCGCCGATTGTCCGGCGATCAGGGTCTCGCCATCAATCTTTACAGGCTCCACCCGGAATACTCTGGCCGGGGATAGTACGGTCGACCCGTACAGATATCCGCTGAAGGTACTTCGGGTGGACACTCTTCAGTACAACGGATTCAAACGCCCAGTGCTCTCCGATTCCGGCACAGCCGAACGTCCGGTATTCATCTCCGCTGGCAATCGGTTTCCCTTCGGAAGCTGTCCATTCGTCTACTCTACCGATGGGCGGGCGCTAGGTAGGACTTTGACCGGCAGAGACCGTCGGGAAAAGCGAGGGACCTACTCAAAGTGGATCGTCCCCCCGGCGGAGGGCATCGTCATTTCGGAAGAGGAGGATGAGACTTCATTCATTAATGCCGTCTCAATGACCTGTCGAGACGGGCAGGGCAGGTGGGTCCAACACCTGCCCGAAGACTCGGTGATCGTCAGAGAGGATGAACGCTACCACATACTCCGGAAGGGTGACCAGATTGAGGTGCAGTTCAGTTTCGACCGCGAATACGTCGAGTGTCGGATGGATGTTAGTGGGTACTATATCCCTGATACTCCCGGACCGGCGACCCTTCCACTCTAAGGTCCATGGCGAAAAACATCGCGCTGTTCCTCCACGGCACCCCCAATAAGGCCTCGACGAACACGAATGTCTGGCGGCTACATGAGGCGCTGTCCGATAGACGATCGGACGATGTTGCGCAGCAGAAGCATTGCGACGAGGGTGTCGGCACTGAGTGGTTTCATTGCTGAGGGCGCCGCATTTGGGAGGGGGCTCAACAGGAATGTGAGGCAAGCTTGTGCCTTCCTTCGCGGCCCTGAGGGGAGGCGAGTTCGATCCAAGCCCGGGCGCGTCGGAAGAATTGCGGGGCAAACACGCTAGAAGCTCTGGCATTGCGTGACCCGCCCCCAGGTTACCCCAAGGGCCTCATCAGACTTCCCGGTTTGCCCTCCAGGGCTAGTCACCAGCGATATCTGGACCGTATCGCTATACGAGGACCGACAAAGGAGCGATTTCCGTTCAAACTTCCTCCCGTCTTGTCGTCGGTCTGGACGTCCACAAAGACACGATTATGGCCTGCACATTTGATCCCGCCTCAGGGAAGATCGGCAAGGCCCGTCAGTTCAAGCACACGCCGGATCGGCTACACCGGTTCATTGATGGTCTTCGGGGCCCAGGGTTGGAACTCCAGGTCTGTTATGAGGCATCCTCGTGTGGCTTCGTGATCTACCGGCAGCTCGCCGCGATGGGGGTGGCCTGCGCGGTGATTGCCCCGAAATCAATTCCGCGCCGAGCCGGCGACCGGATCAAGACCGACCGCCGTGATGCGGAGAAGCTGGCTACCATGTACGCCGGTGGCCTCCTGGAGTCGGTCCGCGTTCCGGACAAAGAGCTCGAGCAAGTGCGGGTGACCTGACCTGATTTTCTATACCACCCGCTATGCTAGGATTGGCGCAGGTTTGAGGTTTAGGCTCTGGGCAAACTCGGCGGGCGTTCTGTAGGCGAGACTGCCGTGCGGATGTTCTTTGTTGTATTGCTGACGCCAGAGCTCGATCAGCGTCTTGGCCTCCAGCAGGCTGCCGAATTGCTCTCGGTCCAACACTTCGTCTCGAAGCCGGTTGAATGGAGATGTTAGAACGGCACGCGGGTACAACAGAAGATGTTGTCCATCATTTGAGACAGCTTGAGATAGACTTGGGTCATGGCCACCCCACGCGCGAGGTCTCAATTGCCGACATTAGAGAATGCGCTATTCCGATGGCAAGGTTTCAGGGATTGGCGAAGACATATCTTCAGGACTGCGAGTGGGAGAGGTTTGAGAAAGAGCGTTTCCTCGGTAGAAGGGGGATCCAGCACGGAGATCTGCATCCCGCCAATGTCCTTTTGATAGACGAGAGGCCGCTGCTTATCGATTACGAGAGGTACGAATCCAGCGCGCTACTCTGCACAGATCCCGTGACGCTGGAGTTCAGTCTCCTGTTCCACCCTGACGCCGTTCGTTGGCGTGGCGACTGGCCGTCAGAGGAGCAGGCGGCCGAATGGCACGACATTAACACCTACACCAGAAACTGCCCGGCGGCGGAGTTTGTAATCGCGTGCCGAGAGTGGGCTTACGCCACGGAAGAGGACCCGCGAGCTGTGGCTGCATCGGTCTACGCATACGCATGTCGTCAATTACGCTACCCGAAGACCGACAAGGCGCTCGCCATAGCCCTCATCCGGAGGTCGATCGCCATGTTCGAATGAGGCAGCGGGGACAGAGTTTTCAACGATTGTCCCTTGGGTGGTTCTGATCCGGCGATTAGGGGGGCGGGGTTCGCTGTCGAGACCGGCACTATCCCCTCGCCGAGGTGGCGTCCATGGCCGGTAGGGGGTGTCATCCTCCGACGCCAATTCAAAACAGGAATGGCCCACAGTCCGAAGGAGAATCAGGCTGTCCACGCCGATGACGAACCGCTGGCTCCCGAATCCGGCGGATGGCTAGGTCCCTGCCCGGGGACGAGCGCGGACTCCTCGCTCTTGACGTCTTGACACGCTTTAGCCTTGGACTCTGAAGCCCAGCGCCTATCGGACTCTTGCTGGTCTTGCCTCCATCTCCATCCGCATGCGATTCAGCCTCTGCTCTCGAGACATCTCTCTCTCATCGTGTGGGATAAGCCGTCCGGTGTTCACCACCAGGACTCTTGCGTCTGCTCGAATTGTCCCAAACAGTCCCAGGAACAGGTGAAGACCGGCTATGCCGGAGGGTTCGGCAAGAATCCCGTTTGAGGCGGCAACCATCATCGCCTCTTGGGTGAACCGGGGGTCCACCTCGACAAGGCCTGACCCGCTACCACAGACTCCGCGAAATTCATCCATGATGCGATCCAAATGATGGGGCTGAGCGTGGTAGAGTTTGTCGAATTCATCCTTGTCCTGCTCGTTTCGACAACATGCCCCGTAGAAGACACATTGGGACAGCCGTTCAGTGTCACCACGCCAACGAGGGTCTTTCGTATCCGCAGATAGTTGCTCCTTTAGTGTTCTCAGCGTCTTACGGAATAGATCTGCCGAACCGACAGGAATGAAGCAGTAGTCCGGATTGGTGTTGAGGATTTCGAACGCCATCCAGTCGTAGTAGTCCTCTGTTATTCTCTCCAGGTCCGGACCAGTCCCAAGCGTCAGATCGATTCCACTGGGGTTGTTCGTCAGCCGGAGAATATCACGCGAGTCGAGGTCCTTCGGCTCAAGAGGACTCGTGAAAACCTCACAACCATCGGCCCTGAGCGAATCAATCATCCTTGGATTCGTTGCCTCGTCCACCAATACCCTCAGCGGAGGCAGTGCCAGTCCCGTTGGTCCTTGCAGTTCTCGCTGAATCGCAGTCGCTGCCGAACCTGCGGACAGGATTGACAGGCACCTAGGTTCTCTCCCTGCGTCCCGGTCGTCTTCTACTGCCTTGGCGAAGGCCTTCGCGACCTCCCAGCCCAACCGATCCTTGTGAGTGCCGGACCGCCTATTGTAGCTCTCGTCCTTGACAAACAGGCAGAATCCTTTCGCTTCAATGGGAATGGTTGGCGTAGCCGGAAACAACGGTGCCTGCCTCGGGAACTCCGGATTGAATGGATCACTTTCTGACACTGAGCTAGCGAACGTTCGAATAGCTCGAGCCTGGTCAAAGGGCGCCCGACGATCCAACCACAAAGCGAGCCCATCCTGGTTTCCCTTAATGAAGGAATAAATCCTCGCGAGAGTCGAGGTGAGGATCTGCTCCTCGTCATGCTCCTCAAGCTTGCTCAGTCTGTGCTCCAGATCTCGCAGGTACGTCGATCCCATCCCCATTTTCTGAGACAGACGTGCCTTTTGCTGTTCGCTGAGCAAGTATCTACCGAGTTCCGGATAGGCGTGCTTGTAGAGTTCGTCAAGTAGGCGATTGAGCTCCCCTTTTGACCACGCGTGTCTTGACACTGCACTTCCCGTCTAACTGAAATGTGACCATTTCGGCGCTTTCTGGCAGGAACGGACCTGGCCAGCTGCACCATCCAACGACCATAGGGAAATCTCAGGACGGTCGCCATGGGCGTTTCGCCTCGTTTCTACCATGAGGGGCTCCGGAACCAACAATCGGGAGCCACGACCGGAGGCGTGTCGGTTCCGACCGAAAAACGTTCGGGTAGTTCTGATGTGAAGGTGTCCGGGATGTGTCGGCGCGTCTGGCGCTCGGTGTCGCGACCTCCGTCGGCGTTGGCGCCGAGTACGCCTTGATTGGAGGTCCTAGGCTCTAGATGGCGCTCAAAAACTCGGTGTCGCGACCTCCGTCGGCGTTGGCGCCGAGTACGCCTTGATTGGAGGTCCTAGGCTCTAGATGGCGCTCAAAAACACAGCTGCCGGAGGCGGCCTCCCGGTGGTGTCCTGTGCCTAGGTTAATCATAGCTCGACACGCGCTTCGAGCGCGGTCAGCCGAATTGGCCTCTCTAGGTCCGACGAATTAGCCTCTCCTGCAACCGCGTTGGACTGGACAAACGAGTTGTCTGAACTAGCCTCCCGAAGCGGCCGAAAATCTGACCTCGGTGACCGAGAGGCGTCTGCTCCCTGTTGCCATTGGAGCGAACGGCGACCGATAGTTGTACGGAAACAGATCGGGGCCCACGTCTATCGCCGGACAGCTGCAGACGGGACCCCCTTGAAGAACCCCTCTCGGGGCGCATTCTGACCGAAGTCTAAGGAACCTGGTTCGGAATTGCCCTCCGGGAATCAAGAAAGGAGGAGGGAAATGTCTTTTGGTTCAACTGAGCATCCCCACCAACCCGGCGGAGGCATCCCTCTGTGTCCCGAAGTGGTCCAGAAGGCCATGGAACCCGACCGTTGTGTGGTCGAAGCGGTCGGAGGCCCGGCCGGAGGGTTTATCACGTTGACCCGGGTTGGCGTCGGTCCGCTCCTGACGCCGGCTGGGAGGTTCTGGATGTACCAGTTCGTCGCCGATGACGAATGGGGGAACTACCAGGCTCTGGTTAAGGTCGATGAGCTTGGTCAAGACCTGCGGCCTCGCTTCGTGCGAGACGAGTCACTGCTGGTACGCCTTGACTCCGGCTGCGCCACCGGCCAGGTGTTTTCGGATGTAACATGCGAGTGTTCCGAGCAACTCCGGCTGGCCATGGAGCGCATCCAGCGGTCTGGCCAGGGCGTGGTAGTCCACTGCCGGGCCCAAGATGGCCGTGGAATGGGCACCGCCTTCAAGTTGGGGACGCTCTGGATGCAAAGCGATTGGGGCCTCGATACCGTCGGGGCTGCCGTGGCCCTCGCCGGAAGCCAGCACATCGACCGTCGCACATATGGTGGGATGATCGCCGTGCTGCAGTACCTCGGGGTGCGTCAGTCCCAACCGATAACGGTTGCGACCAACAACCCTGACAAAATCGCGGCGTTCATCTCCAACGGATTCTCGGAGGTCAAGCGCCAGGAAATCGTCATCGGAGCTACTCGACACACGGGTAGGCACCTTAGGGCGAAGGCAGAGCACCTTGGCCACCTCGGACTGGGGGCGCGGTCGTGAAGGATCGAGCATGGACCGGTGTGCTTGCCGTCTCAGGTCCGTCGGGCGTCGGTAAGACAACTCTGCGCCAAGCGCTGCGCGCGCGCGACGGGCGCTTCGAGAACGTCGCAGCATTTACCACACGACCCATCCGCCCGGGCGATTCAGATAGACTCCACATTTCCGACCAGGAGATGGACCGATTGATTTCTTCAGAGCATTGCATTGGCGTCAACGATGTCTACGGTGCGAGATACGCAACGCCTGTACGCCCCATCACGGATGTGGTAAGGCAAGGGAAGGTCGCTGTGCTAGACTGGCCGTGCGATCGCATTGGCGAACTCCGGTCGACGTTTAGGGCAGAATGCGCCGTCGTTTATCTGATCCCCCCGAACAGTCGGGTACTTCGGGAACGACTTACAGCCGACACGAGAGATCCGTCGGGCGAGCGACTACGGCTTGCGATAGAGGAACTGTACAGGATCCGGGCGTCCGGCTACGCCCATGTTGACCATGTCCTCACAACAGCCTCCGATCCGCGCGAATTGGCGAGGGTAGTTGAACAGCTCTTGGCCAACGCATAAACCAAGCGAACGTGGGAAAGAGAAAGCTTCGTCGCGATCGTTTCTTCAGTGCCCGTGGTGGAACTGCGACCATCTTGTCTATCCGTTGTGCGCGATGTGGTGCCATTCTTCTAGAGTATCAGAAAGACGGCCGCGGGAGGCTATTCCGACTGTACGCCGACAGGATCAGGAGTACCCATCGCATGCTGGCACCAATGCTCAAAACAACTAGCGTATCGGAAATGTCACCGCTGATTTGTCCGGATTGCGACTCAATTCTGGGTATTCCGACTGTCTACGAGCGCGAGGGACGGTTGGCCTGGCGACTCCAGAGAGGAAGTATCCAAACCGCGCGGCGATAAGTCACCTACCCCGCACCACAGCAGGAGTCTCGGCCGCGGCTAGGGTTGAACTCACGGACCCTGCGTGCAAGCCTCTGTCGTAACTCATATGCCCGCAGACAGGGGGGCGATCCGATTGTGCCGCGTGCAACTCCAATGTGTGGTCGAACTGCCGCGGGGGGCCGCAGAGACGTAGCGCGACAAGCCCCAGAGCTGAGCCTTGCAGCATAATGTGTCACCACGGTGGCACCATGCCGGGCTAACGCCTTGCACAGCAAGGGGTTATTCTATCCTGTGTGGGTCCTAGTGGATTCGAACCACCGACCTCTACGATGTCAACGTAGCGCTCTAACCAACTGAGCTAAGGACCCGACTACGGGCAGGGCGGCGAAAATAGGGGGGTGGTTCAGATTCGTCAAGCACTTTGCGGGGTCTTGACGGGCGACCCCGGAAAGCGAAGCCCGCGGCGGTCGCGTGGGCAAGAAGCCCCAGGCGGGCGCGTGGTTGCGCCACACCGGCAAGCCCCCATCCAGTCGCGCCCGCGACTTGGCACGCCATTGGCAACACGGTGCGCAAGCCGAAAAGGGAATGGGGTGCTTGAAAACGCACCCGGTTCTGGCCGATACCCCCCGTAGGCACTCTGGCACTTACCACCAACATGAAGTACGACGTCATCATCGAAGGCAAAGGGCAGCGCTCGGGACAGTCTGAAGGCTGGTCCGCGGATTCCACCGAGGGGCCGCGTCCGGTGCCAGTGGCCCGGCGCTATCCGCCGGTCATCCAGGTGCTGACCCCAACGGATGCAGCGATCGAGCAGCAGCTTTCTGCCTTCGCGCGCCAGTCGTACAAGCAGGGCAAGCCGCTCAAGGACATCTGTCGCGACCTCTATCACTTTGCCCATTCCCTGGGTTTTGAGGCCACAATCGGGGTTCAGGAGGTCTACAGCGCCTCCATGCCGTCCTTTCCGGGACAAACGGTCATCTCCGCATTGCTCATGGTGGACATCCGCCCGCTGTGGATGCAGGATGAGATTCGCGGCGAAGCAAGAATGGGCTACGCATCCTGACCCAAACGGGTTGATGCGGGTATAAGGCGGCCTTTCAAAACCGCCCCGACACGCCTTTGACCACCGACCAGCTGCTGCGCACCCGCCGCACGGTGCACAACTTTGAGCCACGCAAGGTGGACCTCGCAATCGTGCGGGAAGCGGTCGATTCGGCCCGGTGGGCGCCCAACCACAAGCTCACCGAGCCCTGGGAATTCGTGCTGATCGGCGGGGAAACCGCTGCCGCCATTTCGGAACGGAATGCCGAGATGTTGCGGGAGACAAAAGGCGAAGCCCGAGCGGCCCACAAGCTGGCCCGATGGCGGGCCATCCCGAACTGGATGCTTCTGACGTGTCGCCGTTCGGACGATGCCTTTCGGGAGCAGGAGGACTACGCAGCGTGCTGCTGCGCGGCCCAGAACTTCATGCTCAGCCTCTGGGCGCGCGGTATCGGTAGCAAGTGGGGCACGGGCCCGGTGACCCGGGACTCCGAGTTCTTCAAGCTGGTGGGCATCAACCCCGCAGAGCAGTTCGTGGTCGGCCTCTTCTTTTTTGGTTACCCGGCGGACGAGCCCAGGTCCGTGAGGAAACCGCTGGGCGATGTGCTCCGCAGCCTACCCTAGAACCTGACGGCCACGTACGCGCCGTTCGGCGCAACAGCGAATGCCATCGCCGATCTCCCTGCCCGGCCTGCGCGGCGCGCTGCGCTGAGACCGGAGACCAACCGGTTCGCCACCAGGCTGGCCACCAGGACAGTACGCCTGCGCCGCAACGTCTCGCTCTCTTCCCGCAGTTCGCGGTACTCCAGGTAGTCTCGCTCCTCCTGCCAGTTCCATTGGAAACTCGGGTCGGCGACGTAGTCGATGTCGTCCCACGCACGATTTCGAAGGCTCACCTCCAGAAACTCCTCTGAGCTGCGATAGGTGGCCAGCCGCAGAAAGAACGTGCGATTCTTGCCATTGAGATCGGCACCTGCGCCTCCGGCCGCCAGGGTGCGGTAGCTCTCGACCGCAGCACCCCGGCGCCACTCCGCGCTGCCGGCACCCAGCACCATTCCGACGTCCGCGGTCGCAAACAGGCTTCCTGTCGTTCCCCACGCGCCTCCGTTGGCGTAGTGGTGCCCCCACCCGGGGAGCACGAGCGACCTGAAGAACGCACCGCGAGCGCTTTGCGCCTCCGCCGTAAGGGGGAGCGCCGCGACAATCAGAGCCAGGGCAAGGGTCTTTCGCATCGCCCGGTCAACGTGACCTGGCGCGCTCGGATCCGCCGGCCGTGTACCTTTCCCGCTCACCCACCGCCACTGCCATGCGCATCGCCCTCCTGCTGCTCCTCGCCTGCACCGCTCTTCCGTCACAGGCCCAACGTGCGCGAGATCTCGGCCTTCCCATGGAGGGCGTCGCCGGTCCACTGAACGCCATCACGGATGTGGCCGGTATCGAAGTCGGTTTTACAACATTGATCGAAGGCGAGGGACTGGTGGAAGTCGGCAAAGGCCCGGTGCGAACGGGCGTCACCGCCATCTTTCCCCGCGGCAAGGCCGGCGTGACCGACCCGGTGTTCGGAGCGTGGTTCTCCCTCAACGGAAACGGCGAGATGACCGGCACGACGTGGATTGAGGAATCCGGGTTCGTCGAGGGGCCGGTGCTCATCACCAACACGCACTCCGTCGGCGTTGCCCGCGATGCGGTCATCGCCTGGATGGTCCGGGAAGGCCATCTGGACGGCGACTTCATGATGCCAGTCGTAGCCGAGACCTACGATGCGCTCAACGACATCAACGGTCAGCACGTCACGACCCAACACGCACTCGATGCGATGGACGCGGCGGCGGCCGGCTCCGTGGCGGAGGGCAATGTCGGAGGAGGCACTGGCATGATCTGTCACCAGTTCAAGGGCGGCACCGGCACGGCGTCGCAGGTGGTGTCCATCGGCTTCGACCGGTACACGGTGGGTGTGCTGGTTCAGTGCAACTACGGCGGGCGTTCGCAACTGCGCATTGCCGGGGTCCCGGTCGGCCGTGAAATGCAGGACCCGCGCATCTGTTGGGACCACACGGAGCTTCCCAGGGCCGGGTCACGCGCACCGCTCTGCAGCGAGACCGGATATGCCCCGGATGAGGATCGTGGCTCGATTATCATCGTGCTCGCGACCGACGCGCCCTTCCTTCCGCATCAGCTGAAGCGTCTGGTTACCCGCGCTTCACTGGGCGTCGGCAAGATGGGCGGCATCGGTGGCAACAGTTCCGGCGACATATTCCTTGCGTTCAGCACGGCCAATCCCGAAGCCGGTTTCGGCCGCGCCTCCCGCGATCTCAGCATGCTGCCCAACGAGTTCATGAACCCCTTCTTTCAGGCGGCGATCTGGGCCGTCGAGGAGGCGATCATCAATGCCATGCTGGCCGCCGAGTCGATGACCGGAGCGGACTACCTGCATGTGCCGGCGCTGCCCCACGACCGCCTTATCGAAGTCATGAAACAGTACGGACGATGCCCCGACTGCTGATCCTCGTGCTCCTCGCCGGCTGTTCGGGCCCCCAAACCCTGACGGTTACCGAGCGGGCTCCCGCCAATCTGGACCGGCCGGCCGGCACAGAGCGCATCGACCGGCGCGGGGTCACCCAGGTTTGGGTGCCGGCAGGGGAGTTTGTCATGGGCACGGCGGACACGACCGGCCTCAATCCGCCCGCATGGGCCCTACGTGTGCTGGATTCCGAGCTGCCGGCCCATCCGGTGCGACTCACCCGCGGCTACTGGATCGACAAGTTTGAGGTTACGATCGCGGACTACTGGGCATTCATCGACGCCGGCGGCTACGAGGATTCCACCATGTGGTCCGAACAGGGCCGGGAGTTTCTTCGCCGAACGGAGTCGCCTGCCATCTGTGGCGATGATCCGGAGCATCCGGTGACCTGTGTTTCGTGGTTCGAGGCCGAGGCCTATGCCCGATGGAGAGGTGGCAGACTCCCGACCAACGCGGAGTGGGAGTTCGCTGCTCGAGGTCCCGAAAGCCGCATCTACCCCTGGGGCGACGAATGGGACCCATCGCGCGCAAACGTGGTCGGCTCCGAGGGCACTACCGCAGTCGGATTCTTTCCTGGAGGCGTGTCCTGGGTGGGCGCGCATGACATGGCCGGCAACGCGATGGAGTGGGTCAGCGACTGGCTCCGGCTCGACTACTACCAGCCTGCGCTGATGATTGACCCGCAGGGTCCGGAAACCGGCCGCATCAAGATCGAGAAAGGCGGCTGGTGGGGCAGCAATCCGTTTGTGGCACGCTCGGCGTACCACCATTTTGAAGACCCGCCGAGCTATCGCGACCACCACATCGGATTCCGGGTGGTCACCGGGGACCGCTAGAAGATCACCCGCGCACGCACATTGAAGGTCCTGGGAGTGAGCCGCGTCGGCACGCGCGTCCAGATACCCGCCGCGTTCGGTATCCAGGTGTAGGACACGGTGTTCGTCATGTCGAACACGTTCAGCACCTCCATGGTAGCCTCCAGCCGCACCGGCTGCGACGAGCTGCGCTCAAACAGGTCCAGTTCCCGGGTCACCCCCATGTCAAATCGGAAGTAGCGCGGATAGCGCGCCGAGAACCGGTCGCCTGGGGCCTGTACCAGCAGGTTGCCCACGCGCGGTCCCGGCACCGGAGGCGTATACGGAAGGCCCGACCCGAAGAGCATGCGCATGTGCAGCCGCCACTGGGGATCATTCGGAATGTAGTCCTGCAGGTAGATGGAGACGGTGTGCCGCTGATCGGTCGGACGCGGAACGGCACTGGTCCCATCGCCCGTAAGATCCTCGCGGGCATGCAGAAAGCTGTAATTGACCCAGCTCTCCATGCCGGGCACGAACTCGCCGCGCAGCTGCAGATCCAGGCCGCTGGCCCGCGCCGAGCCGTCATTGTTGCCGGAGTAACGCACGCGCACGTTGTCGATGTCGTACGAGATCAGATTGGCGATGCGCTTGTGGTAGGCCTCGCCGCGCAGCACAAATCGAAGCCGCGGCAGGAAGTACTCGATGCCCGCCACAAACTGAGTCGAACGCTGGCTCTTCAGGTCCCGGTTCAGCGCTCCGAGAATGGTCTCGCCGATCTCCGGCTTGCCGCGCAGCTCGCGGTAGGAGGGACTCTGATGGTAGATCCCCCATGAGCCGAGCAGCACGGTATTGGCATCCAGGCGGTAGCGGGCGGTGACGCGTGGAGAGACGGTCCACTCGTCATTGAAATCGAAGTAGTCGCCG
Source organism: Rhodothermales bacterium (assembly GCA_017643395.1). NCBI lineage: Bacteria > Pseudomonadati > Rhodothermota > Rhodothermia > Rhodothermales > Rhodothermales bacterium. The sequence goes on from JAEPNP010000003.1 coordinate 345,163, forward strand.
CGCAGCCCGATGGTAAGCAGGAAGCCGTCTCGCGCGGGATGGGGAAGGGCGATGGCGTCCTGCACATGCCAGGCGCCGCGGAATGCCCCCAGGGACGCGGCGTCGGTCAGGCTGTCGGCCACAATGCGAACGGGCGTGCCGTCCGTGGACCGTCCCGATATGACCGACTTCTCTTCGATCCGGTCGTCAAACTCGAGATCGCGAAGCTGCCAACCGGCTTCGAGGGCGTGGTTGCCCACCACCGCCGAGTAGCGTCCGGAGCCCGTCAGCGTACGCACGGCAACCCGGTTGTCGGCCGCGTCCTCCTGCCGCGAGTTGCCTATCGGGAACAGGCCGTCGTCAGGCCTTGGGTTGGCCGCGCCAGGGTCCACCAGGAAAAGCAACGCGGAGCCGGAGAGCTCAAAGCGCTCGCTTTCTTCGGTGTCGAAGAGTGAAAACGCATGCTCGGCGCGGATCCTTCCAATGGGCGTCGTTATCCGCAGGCCGCCGAAGGTGGTCTCGTAGCCGTCCACTTCCTCGTTGCCGGCGTCATAGCGGATCCACATCGACTGGAGGTTGGTCGGCGCGAGGTCAGTGTCCTGGCTGACCGTGCCGAAGAACGTGCGACGGGCGTTCGGATTGAGCGTGAACTGATGCCGGGCACGGATGCCCAGCACCTCCACCACTGCGCGCGCGTTGGGCCGCCACCGCAGGCTGACCTGCGCATCGGTGAAGTCGGGGTCGTAGTCGCCCTGCAGTTCCTGGGTGCCGAAGAATCGCCGTGGCCGGGACTTGCGCACCCCAGCCAGCCAGCCGAGACGCCCCGGGATGACGGCTCCGCCGGCGGACACGCCCGCATCCAGCAGGGAGGCGTAGGCAGCTCCGGAGGGCTGGGTGCTTTCGGATTCGGTGTTGCGGTAGCTCACCTCGACGGCGCTGGCCAGTTTGCCACCGTAGCGGGCCGGGAAGCCGCCGGAGTAGAAGGTGATGCCGTCCGCGAGCTCGGCATTCATCAGGCTGAGTCCTTCCTGTTCGCCCTGCCGGGGTCGGAACGGAAGGAAAATTTCAAAGCCGTTGATGAAGTAGAGATTCTCGTTGAACCCGCCACCACGCACCGAGACCTGGTTCGACATCTCATTATTGGTGGCCACTCCGGGCAGCACCTTGAGCACGCGAGCCACGTCACGAACCGGGGTGGGAATGTCCCTGGCGGCCTCCGGGGTGACCGTGAACACACCGGCCTCGACCGTCTGTCGGTCTTCCTCAACTACCACACCTTCCAGGTCCACCGTGGCTGCCCGCAGGGTCACATTCAGTTCCGAGATGCGCCCGGTCCGGATGAAGATGGAGTCCGTGCGGGCCTCGAAGCCCACTGCCGAAAACCTGAGCGCGTAGCGGCCGGCCGGCATGCGGAGCGACCACGTGCCGGCGCTTGTCGAGGCGGTGCCGAAGTTGGTGCCCGTGACCACGACCGTCACGCCGGGAAGCGGCTCACGGGTGTCGGCTTCGCGAATGGTGCCCACTGCCTCGCCCCATTGCTGGGCGCTGGCCAGGGGCACAATGCCCATCGCACAGAAGAAAAACGCAGCCAGTCGGCGCATAAAACCGGAGTCAGTCAGAAGTACTGTATCGGTCGTGCCGGGGCGTGGTGTAGTTCGTGCGTGAGGCAGGGGTCAGGAGAGAACCAGCCATCCAACACGTGTGAACAGCCAGAGTTCGAGCGCCGGGACGATAAAGCCAAATGCGGCGCCGAGCATCACCTGATTCCGCGAATGGGCGTCATCCCGGACCCGGGCCCACATAAGGACAGGGGTGAACAGGGCTGCGGCTACGGGATAGGCAGCCGGGAGGTCAGCGCCGAAGACCATCCAGAGGCCCATGGCGGCGGTCGCGGCCACCGATGCCACATGCACGGAGATCTTGGTGCGGAGGTTGATCAGGAGCAGGAGCGTGGAGTTGATCGGGAAGACGGCAAACAGCGCTGGTAGCAGGTTGGTGGTGGGCCATTCCCCGGCAGACGCAGCCCAGACGGCTCCTATTCCGAAGAGCACCGACACCGCGAAAGCGGGCAGGCGTTTCTTGCGATCGCGCACTTCGAGCGTGCGCGCCTCACCACTCACCACCAGCCAGAGCACCAGCGTCAGAGGGGCCACCCCGAGAAACAGTACCGCGATGCCGACGGCTTTCCAGGCGTCCTCAACCGGCCAGGAGAGGGCCCAGGTCAGCCAGCCGAAAAACGCGGCCGGCAGCACCATGGGGTTCACCACATAGCCGACCACCCAGGCCATCCGCGTGAGCGGATCGCGGCGGGGGCGATCCGGCGTGAGCGACATCTCAGTAGGCGCGGGCGTAGATCACGCGGCCTTTGGACGGCCGGCCGCTGACCGGGTCGGTACCCGGATTCTCGTAGCCTTCCTGAGGAATGCAGCGGATGGTAGCCTTGGTCTCTTCCTTGATCTTGGCTTCGGTTTCTCCTGTGCCGTCCCAGTGCATGCGGATGAACCCGCCCTTCTCGTCCAGCACTTCCTTGAACTCGCCGTAGGAGTCGACCGTCGTCGTGTTTTCCTCCCGGAACGAGAGCGCACGATCAAACAGGCCCTGCTGAACCTCATCCAGCGTGGTTTTGACGGTCTGGACCAGGGTATCGACAGGCACGGAGGCCTTTTCGCGGTTGTCACGACGCGCCATTTCGACAACGCCGTTCGCTACATCGCGCGGGCCGATGGCGATGCGCACCGGCACGCCCTGCACCTCGTACTCGTTGAATTTCCAGCCGGGGCGCTGGCCCTCGCGGTCATCCAGATACACACGAACGCCGGCGTCTCGCAGCTTCGCTTCCACATCGCGTGCGGAGGCCAGCACGTTCAGCTTGTCCTCCTCCTTGCGATAGATGGGCACGATCACCGCTTGGCGTGGCGCGAGCTTCGGAGGCAGAATCAGGCCCTGGTCATCCGAGTGGGTCATGATCAGCGCGCCGATGAGCCGGGTGGAGACGCCCCAGGAGGTGCCCCACACGTATTCCAGTTCGTTGTCGCGATTCTGGAACTGGCAGTTGAATGCCTTGCCGAAGTTCTGCCCCAGGAAATGCGACGTGCCGGCCTGTAGCGCCTTGCCGTCCTGCATGAGCGCCTCGATACAGAAGGTCTCGTCGGCACCGGCAAAGCGCTCGGCCTCCGTCTTGACGCCCTTGATGACCGGCACGGCCATGTAATCCTCGGCGAACGTGGCGTACACATCGAGGATCTTCAGCGTTTCCTCCATGGCCTCCTCGCGCGTGGCGTGGGCGGTGTGCCCTTCCTGCCACAGGAATTCCATGGTGCGCAGGAACAGCCGGGTGCGCATCTCCCAGCGCACCACGTTGGCCCACTGGTTGATGAGGATCGGCAGGTCCCGCCAGGACTGCACCCACTTGGAATAGGTATCCCAAATGATCGTCTCGCTGGTCGGGCGCACGATCAGGTTCTCCTCAAGCTTGGACGCCGGGTCGGCAATCAGGTCATCGCCCTCCACCTTGAGGCGCGAGTGCGTCACGACCGCACATTCCTTGGCAAAGCCCTCTACGTGGGCGGCTTCCCGCGCCAGGAACGACTGCGGAATGAAGATGGGGAAGTAGGCGTTCTGGTGCCCCGTGGCCTTGAACATGCCGTCCAGTCCGGCCTGCATGTTCTCCCAGAGTGCGTACCCGTTCGGACGCACGATCATGCAGCCGCGAACCGGCGAATAATCCGCCAGCTTGGCATGCCGGACCACATCCAGATACCACTGGGAGTAGTCCTTTTCGCGGGGGGTAATTGCGTCAGCCATTGTATACAGTGGTGAACGGTAAAGAGTACAGCCTCGGGCGGAGCGGGGCTATATACGCGCCTCCTGAGGCCTTCCCCGCGAATGGCCGGGTCTTTGCCGTATTTTCAATGCGATGCTGAAATGCCCCACACACCGGTTTTCAGGCTCTTTTTCGGGCGATGGATGCTGCGGTGCCTCAGGCACCGGCAATTACCCCATCGTCCGGGGGAATCCGGTAACATTTTGGTATGTGCACGAGTAGCAAACTCCTACCCTGACGCACCCCGGCCATGCTGACCAAGCGCTTCTCTCCGATTGCACTGCCACTCCTGGCGGTCTTCCTGCTTACCGGCTGCTACACGCAGTTCGCCACCATCGAGGAGGGCTTTGTCGATGAGCCCGATGTCGAGATCATTGAGGAGTACGACGAGGACGGCAACCGAGTCCGCAGCGAAGTCTACTACGACGATGACGACTATTGGTACCGTCGGCCGGGGTACTACACCCGGTATTTCGGGCGGTACTACGATCCCATGTATCGGGATTGCTGGGACTACATGTGGTGTGACTACCCGACCTCCTACGTCTCGATCGGGTTCGGCTTTGGGTATGGCGGCCGGTACAGCCCGTGGGGTTGGGGAAGGGGCTACGGCTCGTACGGATTCGGTAGCTACTGGCCGTACTACACGTACAATCCCTATTCCTACTACGGCTACGGGTACGGCTATGGTGGGTACCGTGGCTACGGGTTTGGCGGGTACGGATACCCGTATGGCGGCTACACCGTCGGCGGCGTGACGCTCGCCGGAACACGCGGCACGTATCGTCCTCGGGGGGCGACCATGGGGCGCGGCGGACTGACATCCAATCCGCGCGGCACCCGTGGCATGACGCGTGGCGGCCGGGACGAGTCTGGTTTCACCGGAACACGGTCCATCGTGCGGTCCGACGGTGCCTCGAGCGGCAAGCGCAGCACTACGCGCTCAACCCGCGGCACGGTGCGCAGCGACGATGCGCGTACCAGGGGCACGTCGCGTTCGACATTCGGCTCGCGGTCCAACGGCTCGACGCGGTCGGGCTCAGCGGTGACGCGCGGCTCGACGCGCTCGGGTAGCAGCAGCCGCGGAGTGACGCGGAGCACCACCCGGTCTTCGAGCAGCCGCGGGGTTACGCGGAGTACGTCCCGCTCGTCCAGCAGTCGCGGAGTGAGCCGGAGCAGTTCTCGTTCGTCCAGCAGCCGCGGGGTGAGCCGGAGCAGCTCGCGCTCCTCGAGCAGCCGTGGGGTGAGCCGCAGTTCCAGTCGGTCATCCAGCCGCGGAACGAGCACGCGCTCATCGTCCAGCCGGTCATCCAGTCGGGGTACCAGCACCCGCTCGTCGAGCAGCCGCTCGTCCAGTCGGGGGACCGTCAGCCGCAGCAGTGGCTCGAGTTCACGTTCCAGCGGAAGCAGCGCCCGCCGCAGCAGCGGATCGAGTTCCCGGTCCAGCGGAAGCGTGAGCCGCAGCAGTGGGTCCAGCTCCCGGTCCAGCGGAAGCGTCAGCCGGAGTTCAGGCTCCAGCTCCCGCTCCAGCGGCTCTTCCAGCCGTCGGGGCTCCCGCGGCGGAACGCAGTAAAGAGACCCCAAAGTTTTGATTTCAAACCCTACCATGGGTGAGGTGCGTCCAGACACCATGCCTTTTGACAAGATCATGAAGCAACTCGTTTTCGCGATCGCGCTTGTTTTTTCCGCCGCGCCCGCCCTTGCGCAGACCGGCGACGACGCGTTTCGCTTTGCCCAGCGCACGCCGCTTTCCTCCCCCGAACTGATCGGTAGTGCCGGAGTCGGCGCCGCGGGGCGCGGCGATCTCGGCGACCTTTTTGGCAACCCGGCCGGGCTGGGTTGGATGAAGCGCGGCGCCTTCTCGATCAGCCTGAACTCATCCAGCGCCGAGAGCGAAGCGGTGTATTCGCTGCCTGGACTGTCCAGCGCGCGCACATCAGACCTGGCCGATTCCCAGCTCGGTGGACTGGCCTATCTCTACAAGGCACCGACCACGCAGGGCTCGCTCGTTTTTGGCGCCGGCGTCAGCCAGGTTGCCAGCTTCAACCGGGTGCTTTCCTTTGAGGGCGAGAACGGGCTGAACTCATTCACCGACTTCCTGATGCCGTTGTCCAACGAGTTCGAGCTCGTGGACGACAACGGCGACGTCTTTCCCGAATTCAGTCGGACCCTGTCGTTCATTGGATATGAGACATTTGCCATCGACCTGAATCAGGCGGCCGCACAGGCAGGCGATCCGGTGCCGTTTGACCCTGCCGTTTCTTTCGGCACGGTGCTGCAAACGGGCCGTGTTGAGGAAACAGGCCAGCAGTCCGAGTTCACGATCGGAGGTGGCTGGGAAGCCTCCGAAGATGTGATGGTCGGCCTGAGCCTCAACGTGCCGTTCGGCAAGTACGAGTTCAACCGCGTCCTTGACGAGGATGACATCTTTGACGAGAACAACGGTGCCGACGGCACGACCGACTTCAGCTACCTGACCTTCACCGAAGGCTTCGAGTCGCGCATGGTGGGACTGAACCTGAGGGCCGGTCTCTCGGCCAAGGTGAGCTCGAACCTCCGTGTCGGCGCGGTTCTGGAAACGCCGACGTGGTACACCGTTCAGGAAGACTACGACACCGCGCTCTTCACGGCCTTCGACAATGGAGATCAGTTTGAGTACGGCGACGATTTCGATGAGGATGCCGGTCGTGGTTCGTTCGACTACAATGTGCGCACGCCCTGGAAGCTCGGCGTCGGGTTGACCTACACGGCAGGCAAGCTGGATCTGTCCGGCGACCTTGAACTGGTGGACTGGTCGCAGCTCGAGCTGGATTCGGGCTCGTTCTCTTTCGCGGATCAGAATCAGGCGATCCGGGAGAACTTCGAGTCGGTGGCCAACATCCGGCTGGGCGCTCAGTATCGCATGGACAAGGTGCACCTGCGCGCCGGCCTGGCGGGCATCACCGATCCGCGCACCAACAATGATTCGGTGGACAGGGACCGGGGATTGGTATCACTCGGGGTTAGCTACCTGATCAATGACCAGTTCGCGCTCGATCTGGCGTTCATGGGTGAGGCCTTCGGGGATCGCTACGCTCCGTACACGGAGGTGGCGGATGCGCCGATCGTGAATGAGGACGTCACGCGTGGTTTTGTAACGCTCGGCGTGCGCGTGGGCCTCTGAAAGTTCACACCGGTTGAACAGGAACAACGGCCGTCGATAGTGTTCGACGGCCGTTTTTCTTTTTCACCCCATGAGACACACTCTTCTCCTCGTCGCGGCCTTGCTGCTTGCGACTCCGGCCGCTGGACAGTTCAGCCTTCGGGCAGAACGCGACCTCGCAGGCACATACACATCGTCCGGACAGGTACCCGCCACCGGATCGGCGCGATCGATTGACGAGTCCACTTCGATCGAAGGTGGATTCTCAGTGCGCGCAGAGGTGCTTGCCGGAGACCCCTGGACGGCGGGGCTCGGCCTGGAATTGGCATCTGGACGTTCACTGCAGGGACACGAGGGCAGTTTTTCAACGCGCGCGGCGTATGCCCGTCTTGGCTATCGAAGCGCTCTGCCCTGGAATCCCTCTTTCACGTTGCGCGGCGGCCCCTCACTGCTGGGTGGCGACGAGACGTATGAGGACCGCTCCTACTCTGGCGTCGGCTACAACGGCCTCCGGCAGAACGTGCCCGTGCAGTTTCCTGCGGGTTATCACGTGGGCATTGACGTCGGGGCAGAGTGGAAGCAGGCGCGATTCGGCATCTTCTGGGTGCAGCATCACCACATCCGGCGCTACCGTGAAAATGCAGAGACCGCATCGCAGGTAAACCGTCTCATTGACCTCGATACCGTGATCACCCGGTTCGGGGTGTCGGTGGGCGTAGGACTCTAGGCACCGGGTGTCGCACCCGGGAGGGGTTTCCCGTTTCTCCGGGTGAGGACCCCTCTTATGCGCATCTACCAAATGGACGGTGTCATTTGCTTTGACACCGACGATCTAAACGAAGCCCGCCTGCTTGACGATTACGCTGCGCTGTGCGCGGAAATCGGTGAGGCCCGCGCTGCAGCGCGCATCGCTCAGTGGCTTTCCCCACGTGACGACGCCTATGGCACGGCCACGCTGGTGGATGTCTGTGACCTCTCCCGCCGCATCGAGGCCGGAGAGTGGCGGTCGGTCTGAGAAGACTCAAACTCAACCATAAAAAAGAAGCCCTCACCGGACGCTCGGCGAGGGCTCTTTCAGAGGGGGCGTGGTGACAATCAGCCGGAGTAGCCGTTGCGCTCGGCGTTGGCCTTGGCGTTGGCTTTGCTGCTGTAACCTTCGGACGAGGAGCCGACAATGTTGCCGTTGGTAGCCGTGCGGCGCCAGCGATGCTCACCAGACTTGTCGGTATAGAATTCCCAGTTGTCGCTGCCACCCAGGCCGTTCGGGTTTCCGTTGTAGCCGTGCCGCTCCGCGTTCTTCACGGCATCGGACTTGGACTTGTACCCTTCGGTAGCGGCACCCACAATGTTCTTGTTGGTTGCCCGGCGACGCCAGCGATGCTCGCCGGCCTTGTCGACGTAGAATTCCCAGCTGTCTGAGTTGCTCATGGAGAGTGCTGTTTGATTTGGCCAGATGCGCAGGGAGTATAGCGAATATCAGGTGTCGATGGTCTTTCGCTTGAGGAAGAACACGCCTTCGCGCCCCGACGTCACGACGATGACACCACTCTTGAAATAGGGATAGTTCGACCACGCGCCGAGCACCGGGGCGGAGTCATTGGGGCCATAGGGCACGGTGTCGAAATAGCCGACTTCCACAGGACGCTCGCGGTCGGAGATATCGACGATGCGCAGACCAGCCTGATAGTTGGTCTGATACATGATGTCCCCCTTCACGTAGAGGTTGTGGTCGATGGAGCTGGTCTCGGCCAGATACTCTCCGGCCAGCACGGGGTCCTCGAGGTCGGTGAGGTCGAAGATCAGCGTGCGGGTAAAGTCGACGAGTCCGGATACTTCGTCACCCTCGTCATTCAGGTAGAAGTAGCGGTGCTCATCGTCGAACCATCCCTGGTGGGTGTACGCCACGTTGGGGTAGTCAGCCATCGAGATCGCCGTCGGATTCGACTTGTCGGTTACATCGGCGATGGACAAGGCGGTCCCATTGGAGGACAGACAGATCTCGCGCCCCTGGTAGTCGACATCAGGCCCACGATAGTTCACGCACTGCGCGTCATGGGTCGCTCCCGAGCCGCCACGGCCGGTGCGGCGATCGGCAAAGCAGCCCGCGAATTCCGGGTTGGCCGGATCACTCAGGTCGATCATGTGGAGGGCACCGCCGCAGGATTCGCCGCCTGAGTCGCTGCCGACGGCGTAGGCGAACCCTGATTCCTCATTGATGACGATGTTGTGCGAGCTGAAGACCCCCTTGTAAATGTTCGTCTCCGTAAAGGTGACGGGCACCTGCGAGCGGTCGAGATCGCGGAGTTGCGTGAGGTCCAGAATCTGCATGTGGTGTGCACCGGCACCATCCGCAACGACGTAGGCGTGGTCCCGGTACACCTTGATGTCACGCCACAGGCTCTGATTGGCCGTGGACGTAAGCGGCAGATCGCCGAGGTAGACCGGGTTGTACGGGTCGGTCAGGTCGACGATGCTGGTCCCGTCCGTGCGGCCGATCAGCGCGTATTCACTGCCTGTTTCCGGGTCCTCCCAGCCCCAGACATCACTCATCTGGATTCCGCGCCTGGCGCCGACATCCTCCCGTGTGAGGAAGCTCAGCATGTCCACCTCGGAGCACGCGAATCCCCCTGCCGTGTCGTCCTCACATTCGTTGGCCTCGCCCGTGACGGTTGCAAACTTCCCGGAGTCGTACCAGACCATCTGCGGCTGGGACCAGGCGGCACCTGAGACGGAGTAGATGAATGCGGCTCCCTCGAAGTTGTCCTGGCCGTTGGCTCCGACGGCGAGGACCGACTCGTTGCCGGCAAGGGCGGCTCCGAAGCCGGATCGGAATTGAAGGGCATCCGGCTGCAGCAGTTTGGCCCCCGCGGCCGTGAAGCGATGCACGGCACCTTCGCGGGCGCCTGTGCCCGGCGCTCCAGCGACGAAATGATCGCCTGCCATGGCAATAGAGGTGCCGAAGCCCGGGCTGCCGTCCGATACGAAAGGCCGCATTGTGCTCTCCAGAACCCACTCGGAGCCGTCGCGGCTCCACGAAGTGACTTCACCCGAGCGCACGCTCCGCCCCGGGGCACCGATCCCGATTCGGCCATCAGCAATCATCAGAGAAGCACCAAAGCTGTCTCCGCTGCCGCCTGCAGGGTGCCGAATGGCCATCGGCTCGCTCCAGCTTCCGGATTCCCGGCGCGCGCTGAACACGGCACCGGCCCGCTCGTCGATTCCTGGCGCGCCGATGGCGAGCAAATCGCCCGAAATGGCGAGCGCACCACCAAACCGATCATTCGGGGCAGGCTCGGGAGCTTGCCAGCGACCGGTCTCAGTCCAGGTGACCCCGTCCCCAGAATGGAAGGCGAATGCCTGGCCGGACTCGCCGCGCTCACCGGGAGCCCCGACGAGGAGGTGGCCGTCCGAATATGCCACGGCAGCACCGAATCCCGGCACGTCTGACTCAATGGTTCCGATGTGCTCCCAGAGGGGTCCCATCCCGCGGCGATGCACGTAGACCCGCATGGCCTGCGGCGCGCCGACCACCAGGGTTTCGTCATCGGCCGCCAACGCTCGACCGTACCCATCGGCCGTCTCGGTGTTGGCGGAGATCCGAGCCGAGAGTTCGTAGGTGCCGTCCGCTGCCGGACTGAACACGTACGCCGTGCCCGGCAGAAGCAGATTACGTCCTTCGCCGACGATGACGTCATCGCCCGAAACCGCTACGGAAGCGCCAAACTGCAGCGCGTATTGCGCGGACGCGGCCGGAGCGATGAGGACCGCGAGAAAGAGGAGGGAGAGTCGTTTCATGACCGTGGTGGGTTGGCAACCCCCAACGGTACGCGGCCCCGCTCAGGCCGTCAAGGTCAGTTCGAGCCTTCTGCCTCTTCGGCAGCTGCAGCCGCAGCGCGGCGCTCCCTCATGAGGCGGAAGAAGGCCTGCGCATTGCGGCGGTGCTCTCCGAGTGTGCGACTGAATATGTGCCCGCCGTCTCCGCGCGCGACAAAGAAGTAGTAGCCGTGCGACTCGGGCCGCAGCACGCCTTCAATGGAGGACCGGGAGGGATTGGTTACAGGCCCAGGGGGAAGGCCCCGGTACTGGTAGGTGTTGTAGGGATGGTCGATGCGGTAGTCCCGGTTGAACAGACGCCGCTTGCTTCCTTCCAGCTCAATCAGGGCATACTGGATGGTCGGGTCGGCCTGCAGCGGCCACCGGTCACGCAGTCGATTCATGTAGACCCCGGCGATGGTGGCCTTCTCTTCGACGAGCCCCGACTCCCACTCGACAATGGCGGCCATGCTCATGACCTCTTCCTTGTCCAGCGTCAGGCCCGGCAACCCCGGCGCGCCGTCGGCGGCCTGATCATAGAACCGGTCGAACGTCTCCTTGATTTCCCTGATGACGGTCTGAGGCGACGACTCCCAATAGAAGAAGTACGTGTCGGGTAGCATGTAGCTGAAGAGGTGCAGCGTGTCCGTACCCAGGCTTTCGGCGAACTCCTGATCGGAGAGCGCTGTCAGGAATTCGTGCTCGGTGAAGGCCATGCTCCGGGCTACGCGGCGGGCCATGAAGTCTCGCCGTGTGCCTTCGATGATGGTTACCCGCACGGGTGTTTCCAGCCCGGCCCGAAGCGTGGAAAGCAGATCGATGTTGGACTGCCCCTGCTGGAATTCGTAGTGCCCCGACTTGATCTGATCTCCCCAGCCCGACGCCCTCGCGATGAAGTCGAAGGTCCACCTGCGGTCGAGAATGCCGGCCGCAACAAGCGAATCCTGCACGGTTTCGAGCGAGGAGCCGGCCGGAAGCTTTACCGAACGGGCGTCGTCGTAGGCAGGTGTGTTGGGAGCAAAAGCCATCCAGGACACCACGCCGACGGCAGTCGCGCCCAGAACCAGGAATCCGATGAAAACCTTCAGGAGTGTGCTGCGCATGGAAAGCCGTCTAGTCGCCGGGCGAACGCCCTTGGTCCGCGTCCGGTTCGTCCTGATAATGACGACGTTCCAGGGACCGGATTTCGTCTATGATGCGCTCAAAGAGGTGCTGCACGGCGCGGTCCGGCAGCGGGCCTTCATTGGAGGCGAGCACGTTGTCGATGACCTGTTGCTCCCGGCTGGGCACATACACAGGGAGGCCCGACGCCTTCTTGATCCGACCAATTTCGTTGGCGCTGATGGCTCGGTCATTCAGCAGTGCCAGGATGAGTCGGTCCACAAGGTCGATGCGCTCGCGCCAGGTGCCCAGCGTGCGCTCCTCCGGCGGCTCCGGAAGGATGGACTTCAGCGTTTCTCGGCTGCTCACAGGCGCAAGGCGGGCTCGGCGGTCAGGGAAAGGGGGTCGGTACGTCCGGCGCTCAGCTTGGCATGCCCGGCCATGGCGATCATGGCCGCGTTGTCCATGCAGTACCGCAGCTCGGGCACGTGCACGCTCAGGCGCTCACGTTCGGCGAGACGGTCCAACTGCGCACGCAGTCCGGAGTTTGCTGAAACACCACCCGCCAGCGCAATTCGGCGGATTCCGGTCTGTTTGATCGCACGCGCGACGCCTCGCACCAGCATCTCGACCACGGCGGCCTGAAAACTGGCGCAGAGGTCGTTGAGGTGCTGAGCCAGGTGCGCCCGTCGGGCCTCTTCGTCAAACCCGTTCAGGTAGTAGAGAACGGCTGTTTTGATCCCACTGAATGAGAAGTCCACCCCCTTGAGGTGCGTGCGGGGAAAGCGCACGAACTCAGGATTGCCGAGTGCCGCCCGCCTGTCCACCTCCGGACCGCCGGGATAGGGCAGGCCAAGCAGTTTGCCGACCTTGTCAAACGCTTCTCCCGCGGCGTCGTCCCGGGTGCGCCCGAGCGTCGTGTAGCTGAAGTCGTCGTCCACACGAACCACCTGCGTGTGCCCTCCGGACACAATCAGGCAAAGAAAGGGCGTTTGAGGCGCATCCGGTCCCAGAAACAGGGAGAAGAGGTGACCTTCCAGATGATTGACTCCGATCAGAGGCTGGTCCAACGCCCAGGCGAGTCCCTTGGCAAAGCTCAATCCGACGAGCAGGGAGCCTGCCAGTCCGGGGCCGTGGGTCACGGCGATGCCGTCCAGGTCGGCATAGGTCGCATCGCCCGTCTCCAGCGCCTCCCGGACTACCGGCACGATCAGGCGCTGGTGATCGCGTGAAGCGAGCTCCGGAACCACGCCCCCGTAGCGCCGGTGCACCGGCTGCGAGGAAACGATGCTCGATGCCAGCTGCCCGTCACGCACCACGGCGGCAGCCGTGTCGTCACACGAAGTCTCGATGCCCAGAATGACCGCCACGGTTCCCGCGAAATGCCCTGCCGACCTGCCGGCACAGACGAACTAATTGCCACCTTTCCACGTTATTGACAGGCGGCCCAAACGCCGTCTATTATACGATCTGGCCGGATTTGGCCCACCATTTAGCTGAAACCTCCATGCGAAGCGCACTTTTCGTCGCAGCCATACTTCTGCTGGTTTTCTCGGCCAGTCCTGCTTCGGCCCAGTTGAAGACTGAAGCCACCCAGATTGATGCGCCGGTTCGGCTTTATGATGCCGGCGGGACAGGGATTTCGTTGAACCGGTATTTCAGCCCGCAGCACTTCCGGATGGGCCACAGTTTTGAGCTTTCGTCCGGTTATGGCGGCAGCATGGGGATGTACACGAACTCCATGATGTGGCAGTTCTCCAGCAAGCTGGCGGCGCGGGTTGACGTGGCCATGGCCTATATGCCGGACGGAGGGTCCTCCACCGGGATGCTGTCCAACCAGTCACTGGGCGGGCAGAACGGGAGACTGTTTCTGAGGAACGCGGAGATCGCGTATCGCCCGCGGGAGAACATGGAATTCCACTTCCAGGTGCGCCAGAGCCCGTATGGCCGCTACATGTCGCCGTACGGATATGACCGCTATGGATCGGGTTTCCAGGGGCGGTTTGGCTACAACGACTACGCGCAGGGCCGCCTGTTCTGGAACAGCGACTCGAATTAGGTGAGGTCCCCGCGGGGATCACGCCCTCCAGCGGCGCGTCGAACAGGCGTTCGATGACCAACTGCCTACTGGATGGGATTGCTGACTGAGCGCATGCGCAATATGGGCCTGAATGCAGGCCTGGTTGTGGCTGGTGTGGCCGCGCTCGCCCTCCTGTATGCGTTGGTGGTTCGGTGGACGGGTCCTGATCCGGCACCGCTGGGGCGCGCCGTAGGAGACATCGGGGACATCATCCAGGTCGATGTGCGCAACGGTTGCGGCGTCAGCGGTCTGGCTGATCGCATGACCGACTATCTGCGGGACCACGGATTCGATGTCGTCGAGGCGGGCAACCATTCGTCGTACGATGAGTCGTCGACGTACGTGCTGGACCGCATCGGCAATCCACGCGCCGCCGAAGCGCTGGCGAGGGCCGTCGGTCTGCCGGCAGACCGGGTGCGTGAGGATATTCAGCCCGACTACTTCCTGGATGCAACCATTGTAATCGGTGCCGATTACGCAGCCATCCACCCTTTTTCTGAAACCGATGGGGCAACGGCCCCGTGCCAATGACTTCGCTACCCAAACAACTTCAGCGCTCGGAAGAACCACCTGCCCGCCAGAGTCCGACGCCTGTACGGGTTCTGGCCGGCACTGCGGTGGACGCGGTGCTGGACAAGAAGGGGTTGGACGTGGTGGTCATGGACATGACCGGCATCTCCGGTGTGGCGGACGTGTTCGTATTGGCTACGGGCGAGTCGGATCTGCAGATCAAGGCCATGGCCGATGCGGTAGTCGCCTCCATTCGCGAGGAGCACGGAGAGCGACCCTGGCACAAGGAGGGCTATGAGCATCGTCAGTGGATCCTGCTGGACTACGTGGATCTTGTCGTGCACGTGTTCAATGGGGAGCGCCGCGAGTTTTATGCCCTTGAGCGCCTCTGGGGAGATGCCCCGCGCGAGGAGGTGAACCCGGACGGGACTGCCTCGGACGTGAAACTGCTTCAGGCATGACCAGACGAGTACTGCCGATTGTATTGTCCTGCTTTCTGGCCGGGTGCGTGAGTACCGCCGGCAATGAGCCCATGGATCCCGACAAACAATTCGGACACCGAGAAACGGACACGAACGATGGGCGCGTAACCACGGTCATCGGTCCGGAGGACGGTAGTCAAACGTATCGGTATGCGCGGGCTCAGGTTGAGGAGGTGCACGTGCGACCCGGTCCCAGGTCCGGCGATCCGGTACCGGTCGAGATCCTCGTGAAGGGCGCGTTCCCGGACTCCTGCACCGAGCTGCATGAGGCGGAGCAGGTGCGCAGCGGTAACATTGTAGAGGTCACGCTGACTACCAGGCGGCCACAGGGTGCATTGTGTGCGGCGGTCATCCGCCCGTACCGGTTCTATCTGCTGCTGAGTGGGCAGTATGCCGCCGGTCCGTATACGATCAAGGTCAACGAAGCTGCATTTCCATTTGAAATAAGGTCCTCCCAGTCATGAAACATGCTCTACTGCTTGCCTCCGCGCTCCTTCTGGTAATCGCCCTTCCGTGGGAGGCCAGAACCAATAGTTCGGGGGCGCCGGCAGGGAGGAGCGGAGGACCACCAGAGAACGGAAACACCTGCAACAGCTCCGGATGTCATTTCGGAAGTGCGGTAAACTCTGGCGGCGGGTCGATCACAGTGACCGGGCCCAAGACGTACTCGCCAGGTCAGGCCGTTGCGCTTCAGATCACAGTGGCCCAGGAAGGTGCGCAGCGCATCGGTTTTGAAGTCAGCGCCGTGGAGGACGCCGGTGGCACGCATGCCGGATCCTGGAATCTGGTGGATTCCGGGACCCGCTTTGCCAGCAACAACCCCGCCTACGTGACGCACGCCGGAGCGCCTCCCGGCATGTCCTCCCGGACCTTCAACGTGGAGTGGGTTCCTCCGTCTTCATCCGTCGGTACCGTGCTCCTTTACATCGCCGGGAATGCAGCCAACGGAAACGGCGGCGCCACTGGCGACAATATCTACACCGCCACCTACCCGCTGGCGGAGTCGGGCACGAGCATCGACCAGGATCCGGTCCCAAGCCACTTTGCGTTGACAGGCCTGTTTCCCAATCCGGCCCGCCAGCAGACCTCTGTGAGCGTGCACCTGCCTGAGGCAGCCGCCGTGCGTGTGCGTGTGCTGGACATGCTGGGGCGCGAGGTGAAGGCGCTCGCAACGGGATCGCTTTCCGCGGGGGCGCATGACATCGCGCTCGCCGTGGGTGCGCTGCCGGCCGGTACGTACCTCGTCAGCGCCGAGACGGCGCGTGGAAAGTTGGCGACGCGCACGTTGCTGGTGGCGCGGTAGGCGCGGGGCACCGGGGTCAGTCCCCGGCCGGCACTACCGTCCCGGGGCACCGGGCGCTGGCTCAGGGCGTTGGGCGCGGGGGCGCGGGGGCGCGGGGGCGCGCGGGGCGCTGGCAGCGCGGGGCCGCGCGGCTATGCGGCGTGCGGCTTGGCGCGACGTGGACTACGGAGGCCCGATTCCATAGCTGAGCGCTCAGATTTTGGCGCAAAGGTGGATTTCGGGGCCGTATTACACCTCGGCCTGCCGAAATCGGGGTCGGAGGCGGAATAGCGGGGCCCTATTCCACATCGGCGGCAAATCGGCGTCGGCCTCGGGGCGATTCCGCGGCGGTCGCGCACCTCGAGCGGGCGCCATCCCCGGCCGCCGCAGCGGCTACGCCCCCGGTGACGGCAGCTGCCAATCGAGACGGCGAGAGCCCCCCCGCCCGGCGGCAGCGCTCCTACCGGCAACTAAGACCTCCGCGGCGGTCGCGCCCCCAGCGGCCAAGTCCGGCGCCCCCCAAGCGGCCAAGACCGCCGTCGCCCCGCCCGTCTCTACTGACCGGCGTCAGCGGAGTCGGCTTCGAAGGCTTCCATCGTGTCCCGATACAACGCTTCGAATTCCTCGGCCGTCTGGGCGTAGGTGGGGTCGCCGATCAGGTCTGCGATTCTGGTGGAGAAGTCCGCAGCGGCCTGGAAGTCCTGACCGTCCAAATACGCAAGGCGGATCAGCTCGATGAAACGGGCGGCAAGCTGGATGTCGCGATCGCCAGCGGCGTATTCGAGCCGGTGAAGAACGATGGGCTCCGCGCGCTTCATGAGGGCGAGCGAGGTCCCGAGGTCGCCGATGGCGCGGTACGCCTCCGACATGAACAGGTAAGAGCGCTCGTCACCTGGTATGGTTTCGAAGGGCACCTTCTCACTGAAGTCGTCGAGGATCTCCGCAGCCTGCTGGATCTGCCCCTGACGAGCCATCGTGGCGATGGTATGGGAGAAGATGTTGCGGTAGTTGTCGACCATCTTGCGGATGTTCTCGTCGAAATAGACATCCGGGTCGTTGAGCCCGCGGAAGCGGAATTGCTGCAGGCGTTCAGGAGTAATGCCCGGCACCACGCGGCCCAGCTGCTCGTTGTGCGGAATGGGCACTACGCGATACGCCTGGCCCTCCAACTGGAAGTAGTCCTGCAAGCCCAGCTGCCCGTCCGGGCTGACCGTCACGGCGAAGTAGATGGGTCGCTGCCAGTCCTGCTGAGCGTTGGTCATGATCATGTTGAGCACGACCTGGTCCACCCCGTACAGCAGGTTGATGTTGGGGTCGAGGGGGTAGGGTCTACCATCCAGTTGCCAGCGCATGGGCGACTGCACCAGGCTCGAGTCGTAGTCGGCAAGGGCGGCCGTCTCGCCGCCAAAGAGCCGCTCCTTGGGCACCGGCAGGGAGAGTTCCTGGGGCTGCCAGGGGGCTATGCCGAGATCGCGGATCTGATCGTCCGGCAACGAGATGGGCAGCGGCTCCGAATCCCGCGAGTACTGGTTCTTGAGCTGCCGCACGTACCACGGGGTGTTCATCAGCGACAGGTTGGCCACGCGCACGTCCTGGCGCACGCCCTCCACCTCCTGCGCATACCAAAGCGGGAAGGTGTCGTTGTCCCCGTTGGTCATGAGCACGGCATTCTCCTCGACGCTCATGAGCATGTTGTAGGCGTAGTCGCCGGCCACGTAACGGCCCGACCGGTCATGGTCGTCGTAGTTGATCAGCATCATGAGCAGCGGCACGGCGGCAAACAGCACCGCCGCGGTGCCTATCGCCACGGTCCGGCCCGCCTTGTCGCTTTGAACACGGGGGCGGAGCGCATCGCCAATCAATTGGATCACTCCTGACGCCCCGATGCCTACCCACAGGCTGAATGCGAAGAAGCTGGCCACATAGGAGTAGTCCCGCTCCCGCGGTTGCATGGGCGTCTGGTTCAGGTACAGGATGATGCCTATTCCCGTCACCGCGAACAGCACCCCGACCGCCATGCCGCGGCGCCAATCTCGCATGAAGTGGAACGCGGCGCCTATCAATCCCAGAAGCAGTGGAAGGCCGTAGTACGCGTTTCGGGACGCCTCCTCGCTCGGGGTCTGGTACAGGTACCGCTCCGTCTCCACCTCCGAGAAGCCGGTTATGGCCGGGGCGTCCTGCACATCGCTGGCTCGCCCGACAAAATTCCACAGGAAGTACCGCAGGTACATGTGCCCCACCTGGTACTGCCAGAAGTACTCACCGTCGGAATCATACTGGGCGTAGACCCGCATGTGGTTCGGGTCGGGCGAATGCCGACGGGGGAACCAGACCTCGCGGCGGTCATCCAATTGAGACAGCCTGTTGTCGAACGTATTGCCCTTGAGAATGGGCGTTTCGCCGTACTGCTCCCGCTTCAGGTAGGAGACGATCGCCTCCACGGTCTCCGGATCGTTTTCGTCGATGGGCGGGTTGGCCGCACTGCGGATGAAGATCAGGGCGTACGTGGAGTAGCCGATCAGGACCATCGCAATGCAGAGGGCGATGAGGTTTGCTGCCTGCATGCGGCGGGAATGCGTGTACGCCACCGCAAACACCACGGCGCCCAGGAACAGCGCCGTCACAAAAAGCGGACTTCCGGAGTCTCCGACAAAACCGGGCAGCCATTGAATGATGCCCGGATACACCACCAGGAAGGCTGCCGACGACACCGCGCCGGTTGCCACCAGACCGGTCAGGCGCTCCCGCGTGCCCCATTCCGCCTTGTCGAACTCCGTGTAGAAGAAGATCAGGGCGATGAAGAAGATGGCCAGCAGGTTCAGCAGGTGCACACCGATGGCCAGGCCGAACAGATAGGCAATCAGCACGAGGTAGCGGTTGGCCTGCAGGCCGAACGGGTGCGCGCCGGACCCGCGCAGAGCGGCTTCCTCGATCACGGCCAGCTCGCGCCATTTCAGGATCAACCAAACCACGGCGGCCGTGAAGAACATGGACAGGGCGTAGACCTCTGCCTCCACGGCATTGAACCAGAAGGAGTCGGTAACGGCAAACGTGCACGCCCCGATCACACCGCCGGCCAGGGCCGTGATGCGATCAACACTGCTCCATCCGGACGGGTCACCCTGCCATTCCCGCACAAGGCGCACAATGATCAGGTGGGTCAGCAGAATGGTCAGCGCGCTGGCGAACACCGAAACCAGGTTCACAGCGAGGGCCACGTACGCCGTGGGCACAAACATGCTGAACAGCCGGCCGACCAGCATGTAGAACGGAGCACCCGGCGGGTGGGACACCTGCAGCCGGTTGGCGATGGCGATAAACTCCCCCGAATCCCAGAATGAGGTGGCCGGAGCCACGGTGAGGATGTAGAGGACCAGGGCGTAGAAAAAGACCGCTCCAGCGGTGATACGCTCGGCCAGGCGCCAATTCATGTCTGAGAAGCTTGGAATTCCGATGGGAGGGGGGGCGATCGATGGGCCCGGCGGTGAACGCGGCCTGTGGCGGTTGGATTCAGCCGTCTGACCCGCCTACCACCACAACGAGTTCGCCCTTCACTTTCGTGCGCTCAGACAGCAGTGAATGCAACTCCGAGAGCGTGCCGCGCAGATACTCCTCGAACTGCTTCGAGATCTCCCTGGCCACACAGGCCGGCCGGTCGGCACCAAAATGGGTGGCAAGGTCGCGCATTGTGCGCACGATGCGGTGTGGTGATTCGTAGAGCACGACCGTGCGAGGGTCTGCGGCCAATTCCTCAAGCCGAGTCTTGCGGCCCTTCTTTGGTGGAAGGAAGCCCTCGAAGACAAAGCGATCGCAGGGCAACCCGCTCGCCGCGAGCGCCGGCACAAATGCCGTCGGACCGGGCAGGCACTCCACGCGAATCCCGGCAGCGGCGGCGGCACGCACCAGCAGGAATCCCGGGTCGGAGATGCCCGGGGTGCCGGCATCGGTGACGAGGGCCAGCCGGAGCCCATCGTTCATCTGCTCCACCAGACGGGGCGTCTTGGCGTGTTCGTTGTGTATGTGGAAGCTGGTCCGGGGTGTGTCGATGCCGTAATGGGACGTAAGCACCCCGGTGGTGCGGGTGTCCTCACAGGCGATAAGGTCGGCGGCACGCAGAGCCTCCACGGCGCGGAAGGTCATGTCGCCCAGGTTGCCGACGGGGGTGGGCACCAGCACCAGCTGTCCTTCTGCCATCAGGCTTGTCCGGCCGGCCGCCGGTTGAGGAATGGAATCGAAAAGCCCGAGCCGCGGTCCAGCGTGACCACATAGGCCAGCCAGCCCCCGAGGAGGCCCATCACGATGTTGGCGGCCCACATCCCCAGCCACGGCACGATATATCCGCGGTCGGCGAATTTCTCGCCGTTGACCAAGGTCACCCAATAGAACATGAAAATGCCCAGCGCCAGCAGGGCAGCCGTGGCCAACCCGCCGCGGCGGATGCGCAGTCCCAGCGGGATGCCCACCAGCATGAATATCAGGCAGGCCAGGGCAATCGAATACTTCTTGTGGATCTCGACGCGGTACCGGTCCGCGCTGTCCGCAGTCGTTGAAATGATACGCCGTGAGCGCTCCAGCCGGGTATGCGTGGTGCGCGCGTCCTGCAGCGCGAACTGGACGACACTTTCCATGGTCTCGGCGTCCAGACCCCGCAACGCGCGATAGGGCGAGGCTCGCGAAGGTGAGACATCGTCCGCGTCGGTGGCCAGCATCTGGACCGGTGCCCGCACAGGATCATTCGGGTCCGGGGGCCGGCTGCCGAGGTTGGTGATCAGGGTTTCGATGGCCTGGCGGGCCTCCTCACCGTCCACAACCAGCGAATCCACAAGCGCCTGCATGTCCGCGGTGCGCATGGTCCTGTCGGTGCGCCGTCCCTCGGTGGGGTCGGATCGCTCGAAGGACAGGTCATCGAGGGACATCAGCATGCGGTGCTGGCGGAACGCCAGGCGCTCGTAGCGATCGTCGTTCCCGCTTCCAGGCGGCCGAAGTCGGTGGATTTCGCCCTCGTTCAGCAGGATTTCGAGCATCTGACCGCCGGCAACCGTCTGCAACCGGCCGCGCTGGGCCTTGATGTCCACCCGGTATCGCGGACCCTCCGTGTAGTCGAAAATCGTCACGTCAATCAGCTCGTTCGGGGACTCCGGCGGGATATCACGCACCAGGATCCGGTAGTCGTCCAGCCCATCGTAAAAGACGCCCGGTTTCAACTGGAACCCGGGCCGCGCCATGCGAATGTCCTGCCACAGGTTGCGCGCCCGGAAGTTTGCCTCCGGAAGCACGACGTTGTTGAAATAGCCCATGAACCCGGTGAGCAAGACGCCCACCAGCAGGACGGGCCAGACCAGCTGCAGGAACGACACACCTGCTCCCTTGATCACGGCGTAGCTGCCGGATTCGGCGAGGCGTCCGAAGCTCATCAGGCAGGCTATCAACACCGACATGGGCACCGCCAGCACCAGCATGTAGGCCAGGTTGTAGACGATGAGCTCCGTCACGGCGAGCACCGGCAGTCCCTTGCCTACCAGGTCCGGCAGGTACTTGATGAGAAACTGCATCACCAGCATGAACATGAGCATGCCGAGCCAGGCCACGATGGGCCCGGGCAGCATCTTCAGCACCATGCGGTGAAACTGGTTCACAGAGGGACGTTGCGCGGCAGGAGCGCCGGATGTACGTGGCAGCCCATCGGCGGTTCGGAAGTTCGTGTGAGCCGGGAGCCTGGCGCCACGGTTCGGGTTGGCGGCTTCAAAGCGCCTGCCCATGACCCTGAAGACGTTCACCTTCAACCCGTTCTCTACCAACTGCTTCGTCTGCCACGACGGGGAGGAGGTGGTTATTGTGGATCCGTCCTGCGAGAGCGAGCGGGAGATTCGACAGCTCCTCGCATACGTCGAATCGCTCGGACACCCGGTTCGGGAGATTCTGCTCACGCACGCCCACCTGGACCACATCTTCGGTTGCGCGGCGCTGGTGCGCGAACTCGGCTGCGGGTTGCGACTTCACCGGGATGAGATGCCCCTCTATAACGCGGCCTCTCTGCAGGCGCAGATGTTCGGGGTCGAACTGGAAGAGCCTCCGGAGCCGACAGGCTTCATCACCGACGGCGAGGTCATCGAGATTGGTGAGGTGCGCTGGCAGGCCCTTCTGACCCCGGGCCACTCACCGGCCAGCCTCTCGTTCTACGACAGCGAGGGCGGTTATGTGATTTCGGGCGATGTACTCTTTGCCGGATCCATCGGCCGCACCGATCTCATGGGCGCGTCCCTTCCGGAGCTGATGCGCTCCATCTACCAGGTACTGCTGCCGCTTGGGGACCGGGTGCGGGTGCTGCCGGGGCACGGGCCGGAGACGACCATCGGGAAGGAGCGCATGAACAATCCGTTCCTGCACGAGATTTCCCGGATCTGACCCCAGGGGCGGACCGCCTCGGGGGCGCTCCGGCCGGGGCCGCAGAGCCGGCCCGGCCCGGCTTGTCAGCGGCGAGACGGCATCGCCCGAACCGGCTGCGCCAACAGGTTGATGGAGTGCCAGACCAGATCACCCATGGTCTGGCAATTCAGGAATGACTCGGTGTGGTAGTGGGCGGCGAGTCCGGCAGCGAGGCGCTGCACATGGTCGTCCGGAGCGACGAGGTCTTCCCGCATGACCTCCATCAGCGCGTCATATCGACCGTGTGAGACCCGAACCCGGGAGGCGATCAGGGCGCGTTCCTCGGTCTGGTACTGAATGACGTTCTCGGGTGCCAGGTGCTGCATGGTCACCTTGACGAACGGCGCGTTCTGGGGGAAATACTGCGGCAAATAGACTTCCTTCCGCCAGTGATGGCTCTGCTGGTCGAAGTCGATGGGATGCATGCGGAAATGCCACTTTTCGAAGTCCCGCGTCAGTTCGATCACAAAGTTGCCGGAGTGCATGTCGCCCAGAAGACACACAAAACAGCGCTCGTTGAACTTGACGAACTCCTTGGCCAGCCGCACCCGGTCGAAGTCGGTGAGCGGCATCCCTTCGCGAACAAATGCGTCGGCCGGCACGCCGATGACATGCTCCTCAATGATGGTATCGCCGTAGAGGAAGTAGTTCAGCCGGTTGGGAGACAGGATGTGCTCCAACTCCAGGCCATACACCCGGCTGGCGTCCACGCGCTTGACGTAGAAGTAGTCAAAGTTCTCGTTGATGCGGTTGATCACCCGCACGCGGAACGGCAGGGTATTGCCGTAGACACACAGATCCACCCGGTCGATGGACAGGTTGCGCGTGATCGACATGTCGCCCTGCGCCTTGAGAATGGCGTAGGCTGTGAGCAGGAGCTCCTGGATCTCAGCCGTCTCTCCGTGCGGGTAGAGCACGGTGGACCAGAGTGTGTCGTCGCCGTCCTCGTCGTAGACCGGCACGGCGTTGGTGTACCGCAGCAGGTCTGAATACTTGATGCCCGATGGGCTCAGGCGACCGTAGCGTTCCAGGTAGGACTGGAAGTAGTCGCTGATCGTGTAGACCGGCTTCTTGTGGCTGATCAGGTGGCCGGCCACCTCAGACAGGCATGGCCATGCGTTCGATGACCTCCCGGTAGTAGTCCTCGTAGATCGGGATCACCCGGTCCGCGTCAAAATGGTCGACCGCGCGCGCCCGCGCGGCGGCGGCCATGCGCTGATGCAGGGCGTCATCGGTCAGAATGGCCCGCACCCGATCCGTCATCGCCTCCACATCGCCCAGATCACACAGGAAACCGGATTCGCCTTCCTCCACGAGCTCCGGCAGGCCCCCGATGTTGGTCGCTACCACCGGCACGTCGCACGCCATGGCTTCCAGCGCTGCCAGGCCGAACGTCTCCGATCCGGATGGCATCAGGAAGCAGTCCGCGATGGAGAGAATCTCTTCCACAGGTTCTTGCTTGCCGAGGAAGCGAATGTCGTCGATGACGCCCAGCTCGCGGGCCAGATGCTCCGCCGGCATGCGGTCGGGGCCGTCGCCCACGAGAAGCAGTTTGACCGGCAGGTTGTCGTCCCTGAGGCGTTTGAAGACCTCCACGACTTCGGTGGCGCGCTTGACCGGCCGGAAGTTGGAGACGTGCACGAGCACTTTCTCGCCATTCGGGCACAGCGCTGCCTTGAAGTAGTCCTTCATCTGACGGCGGAAGCGCGTCGTGTCGATGAAGTTGGGAATCACCCGAATGTCCTTGCAGACCTGGCAGGTGTTCTCGGTTTCGCGCTTCAGGAAGTCGGAAACTGCCGTTACGCCGTCAGACTGGTTGATGGAGTAGGCCACCACGGGCGCAAACGATGGATCCTGGCCAACGATGGTGACGTCCGTGCCGTGCAGGGTGGTCACCACCGGCACGTGGATGCCGTCCTGCGCTAGGATCTGGCGCGCGAGAACCGCACTTGTAGCGTGCGGAATGGCGTAGTGCATGTGGAGCACATCCAGCTTTTCGTACCGCACCACGTCTACAATCTTGCTGGTCAGGTTCAGCGTGTAGGGCGGGTATTCAAAGAGGGGGTACGCGTTGACGTTGACCTCATGAAAGGACACGTTCTCCCGGATGGTACCCAGTCGGAACGGCATCGAGTACGCGATGAAATGGATCTCGTGACCCCGTGAGGCAAGTGCCTTGCCGAGTTCAGTGGCCACAACACCACTGCCGCCATAGACGGGATAGCACGTAATCCCTATGCGCATAAGCCGATTCTGGTTGGATGCGGCTGTCGTACCCGTGATGCCACGGGTGGTTGCAGGGGTATGATCGTGCCTCGGCGAAACCACGGACCCGCGAATCGGGTTGCTGGCGAACCCAATCACCATTTGAGATCTCTCCATGCGTGGATCGATTGCTGCGATTGCAGCCGCAACCCTGATGATTCTGGCTGTGCCGACGGCGCAGGCGCAGCTTGGCGTCGCGGCCGGCCTGAACTTTGAGTCCGTCTCGGACCTGCGCAGCCAGAGTCTGGAATCCACATACGGGAATGCCACCGGCTACCACGCGGGTGTCTTCCTGGACGTGGGGGCCGGGGCAGTGGCACTGCGCCTGGGCGCGTTTTATCGCGAACTCGGCGAGTTCGACGTGACGGTGCAGAATGTCCGCTCAACGGTGGATGTATCAGCGCTGGATTTTCCTGTAGACCTGAGGTTTCAGGTCCTGCCGACGCCGGTCGTCAGTCCGTATATCCTGGGCGGACCGGTCTTCAGCATTCCGCGCTCCACGGATGAGGACTACGACGAGTCGCTGGAGAGCATCTCCGTGTCCGGCAACGTCGGCTTTGGGCTCGAGGTCAGCGCCGGAGGACTGACGTTGCTACCAGAGTTCCGGTATGCGATTGGGGTTTCGCCCTTCATCAAGGACCAGTTCACGGTCGGCGGACGCACCTTCGTGGCCGAGAAGAATGACCAGCGCTCCAATAGCGTGATGTTGCGGCTCGGGCTGAAGTTCTAGGATCCGGCGGCTTGCCGCTCGCGAGCCGGGACCCCGAGCCGCCCCGGCCTTGTGCCCGGAGCCGGCTGGCTCGCCGCCCGCGAGCCGGGACCCAAGCCGCCCAGGCCTCGTGCCCGGAGCCGCGACCTGGGCAAAAAGAAAACGGGGCGCCCTCGCTGGAGGACGCCCCGTTTTTATGTATTGGCAGGTTGGATCAGGTGATACCGGCAAAGAACCGGAATCGACGCTCGTCCACCTTGAATGGTCTGTTGTGCTTCACCGGGCTTCGGCCGTCCGCCCATCTGGGCGCACGTCCGTTCACCATGGAGCGCTCACTGTAGAAGTGGCGGGTCTCCAGGGAGAAGGGCCTCTCGACGGCTTCGCTCTTGCGGACATGGTCCGCAATGTTCAAAGCCGTCTTCCAGCCCGGCACCGCTGAATGCGGCGTCAGGCTCCCGTAGAAGCTTCGGGTTTTCTTTCCGGGCAGAAACGCGCTGAACTGGTACGGATCAAGAACTACACCCTGGTAGCTGGCCCGTCCCCGGTAGCGAGTCTCCACCCGATTTCGAATCACCCAGGCTACCAGCAGCTGCTCTTCGGGACGCTTGGTCTCGGAAAAGATGGCGCGGGCAAGCCAGAGCGTTTCGGAATCGATCTTCTCAGGCGGAAGAGGAGTCATGCGCCGGGGGCGCAGAAGAGCCTCTTCATATGGGTTCATGCGATCAATCTCCGTGCGGTTCTCCATCAACTCCGTAAAGTCAATGGGAGCCGGCGTGTGCTGATCGCGCTCACCCGAAAGCGCGAAGACGCCTGTAAAGCTCAGAAAGCAAGCAGCGTATAGTGCTACTGGCTTCTGGATCATGGCTTCTTGCGGTTGGTTTGACATACTAAGCGCCGATCTACCGCGACAGGGGCCACGGGGGATCGGGTCCGAAGGACGGAGTCCGTCAATCGGACGCCCCTCAACCCAAGGGTCAGGGACAGGTTTCGGCTGCCTACGGGGCGCAATAACATGTGTTACATGGAGTTACGGGCGGTCTCGTCGTATTCATCCGGCGTTCTCGCATCGTTCACTCCTGGTTCATTGCATGTTGGTCATTCCTCCCTACAAGGTTCGTGCCCGCTATACAAAGCGCTTCCGATAAATGAAGCAGAACCAGCAGTTTGTGCCGTCTCGCCAACGGGGTGATTCATGCTGAAAAGTGCTGTTATTGCAGCTGATTCCGGGATTCCAGGTGCTGAAGCCGCGTTTTCAGATTTTGGCGAGGTTCGGCTCCTTCATGCGTCGGAAATGCACGCTGACAGCCTGTCAGACACCGACATTCTGGTGGTCCGATCTGTCCGTGAAGTCGGAAAAGCGTTGCTGCAGGGCACCGGAATCAGGCTCGTTTGCAGCGCCACAGCGGGCCTGGACCACGTCGATCGCACCTGGCTGGACGAACACGGCATCGAATTCCGCCACGCCCCGGGGGCGAATGCCGATAGCGTAGCGGACTACGTCATGGCCGTGCTGCTGCGGTTCGCAGAGATGGACGGGATGCCGACCTCGATGGGTGTCGTAGGCTGTGGGCAGGTGGGCACGCGGGTGGCGCGCCGCGCCGAGGCACTGGGCCTGCTGGTCCTCAAGAACGATCCGCCGCGGGCTCGGCACGAAGGCGGTGATGGGTTCCATGCACTGGAGGAGCTCCTGGCGACGTGCGATGTGGTGACCCTGCACACCCCGCTGATCCGCAGCGGACCTGATACGACGCTCCGGTTGATCGATGCGCATCGTCTGGCCAGCTTTCGCGGTTGGCTCTTCAACACGTCCCGAGGTCCGGTGGTGGATGGCGGGGCGCTCTCCAAAGCGCTGCAGCGAGGAACTGGTCCTTCCCGGGTGGCGCTCGACGTCTGGGAGGCAGAGCCAGACCCCGACCCGACACTGATCGATCGCGTCGACGTGGCCACGCCCCACATCGCCGGTTACGCCGCCGAATCCAAGTGGAACGCGACCCGCATGGTGACTGTGGCCATCGCGGAATTCCTGGGGGCCCCGGTTCCGGAGCCGCACCCTGGACTCGTGCAGCCAGACGCGGTCAGCGGGAATGGAGAAACCCCCGCGAACATCGCCGAGCGCATCGTTCGCCTGAATCGGGACGACCGATTCCTCCGAGGGATGTCGTCGGGGGGCAGCACCTTTGAAGACTACCGTGCGAACTACCCGGGCAAGCGGTTGGGCTCATCCTGTGCCGTTTCAGGCGTGGATGCAGCGGTGGCAAGCACGTTGACTGCGGCGCTTGGATGCAGGGTTCAGTCCTGAGGCCCGGCGGCTCAGTCCCGATAGCCGTAGGATTTCAGGAAGGTGTCGGAGTTGCGCCAGTCGCCGCGCACCTTCACAAACAGTCTCAGGAACACGGGTCGCTCCAGGAAAGCTTCGATGTCCGCGCGAGCGGCGGTTCCGACAGCTTTCAGGGCCTGTCCGCCTTTGCCGATCAGGATGCCTTTCTGCGTATCGCGTTCAACCACGATCTCGGCGTCGATGACGTCTTTCTGGCCTTCTTCCTCCCGGTAGTCCACGATGTTTACCTGGGTGGCGTAGGGCACCTCCTGACGATATCGCTCAAAGATCTTCTCGCGAATGATCTCGGCCACGAAGAAGCGTTCCGGCTGCTCGCTGAGCATGTCCTCCGGGTACAGTGGCGGGCCGGGGGGCAGGTGTTCCAGGATCACCGACATGAGCGTGTCGACGTTGTCGCCCTTGAGCGCGGAGACCGGCACTACGTCGGCAAACTCACGGAGGGCGCCGTACGCTTCCACCAGGGGAAGGGCCTCTTCTTTGGCGATGCGGTCCATCTTGTTGAGGACCAGAATCACCGGTTTGCCTCCGGTGTACTCCAGGGAGAGGGTATCCGGGGTGTCGTAGGTGACGTCGGCAAGGAAGAGCACAACGTCCGCATCCCGAACGGCGCCCTCTACGGCCCGCATCATAGATGACTGCAGGCCATAGCTGGGTTTGATGACGCCCGGCGTGTCCAGCAGAATGAGCTGGTGTCCCGGCTCGGACACGATTCCCAGCACTCGCGTGCGCGTGGTCTGGGGCTTGCGCGTCACGATGGAAATTTTCTGGCCCACCAGACGGTTGACCAGCGTGCTCTTGCCGACGTTGGGCCGCCCGAGCAGTGCCGCGTAGCCGGTGCGATGCAGTTCCGTCATGCTTTCACCAGGCTTGCCATGTCCCGTACGGCCTGCTCCAGGCCGACGAACACGGAGCGGGCGACAATCGCAAAACCGATGGACACTTCGTCAAGGTGGGGCATCTCCATCCTGAAATCGCTGTAGTTCTCGTAATCGAGGCCGTGCCCGGCGTGCAGGGCCAGTCCCAGTTCGTGAGCCAGCTCGCCTGCCTCGGCGAGTCTCAGTAGCACATCCTGGCGGTCTGCCCCCCGCGAGGTGGCGTATTCCCCGGTGTGAAGTTCGACAGCGTTGGCGCCCACATCGGCGGCCGCACGAATCTGGTCCAGGTCAGGATCCACAAACAGCGCCACTTCAGGGATGCCGGCGTCAAGCAAACGGGGGATGACTTCTTCGAGACGCGTTCGGGTCCCCAGGACGTCCAGGCCGCCTTCGGTGGTAACCTCCTCTCTCCGTTCCGGTACCAGCGTCGCCAGGTCAGGCGCCGTGTCGCAGCAGATCGCAACGATTTCCTCGGCCGTCGAGAGCTCGAAATCCAGCTTGCTTCGCACGGTTTCCTTGAGCAGCCGAACGTCGCGGTCGGTGATGTGACGACGGTCTTCCCGGAGATGAAAAACGATCCCGTCGGCTCCACCCATCGCGCACAACACCGCCGCCTGGACGGGGTCCGGAAATCGCTCCCTGCGCGCGTTACGCAGTGTGGCGATGTGGTCAATGTTGATCAGCAGCCTGGTGGACATAAGCAACTACGGCAGGGGGAGCGTGTCTTTGAAGCGAGTGATACCCCCGCGAGTGAGCGGAGTTTTGAAGCGATTTTGAGTTTACGTGGCACACCTTTGTATTTAGAGGGGTGCCCGTATATTCTGATTTGATGCGGTAGGCAGTGATTCCTGCGGCCGCATTCGAGCTTCCCCTCGAGATCCCCTCTCTCTGGCCCACCACCTCACCCAACGACGCATAATGGCCGCCAGCAGCCAGGCCCTGAACAAGGCCATCCAGTTCATCCTCGCGATTGTCATCGTGGGTCTTGGATACTTCCTGTACGTCTCCATCACGGAGCCCTATGAGGCCGTCGAGCGTCAGCAGGAAATCACGCAGGACACACGCGGCCGAATGATCCAGGTCCGTACGGCCCTGACCAACTACCGGTCCGAGAACGGCCGCTACCCCTATTCGCTGGACTCCCTCCAGATGTACATCCGCCAGGACTCGATTTTGTCGGTCAAGGGGGACTCCGTCTTTGGTCCCGGCTTTGATGTGGACTCGTTGATCTTCTCGCCACGCACCGGAAATGCGTTCGAGTATGCCATCAACGACACCTCTCAGGTCCTCATCTACCTGCTCAAGGATCCCGATACCAACGACCAGATTGGCTCGCTCATTCCGGACGTGACGCTGCTGAACGCGGCAAACTGGGAGTAAGCACCCCGTTCCGGGGCACGCCCCGCTTATGGCCGCACCTACAAGCGCCGGCATAGCGTTTTACGACCGATCGCTTCGATACGCGGAGGTTCAGGAGACGGAGCGCGGCTTCAGGTTGCTCAGACTCGGGCAGTGCGATTTCGACTTCGATCTGAATCGCACGCTGTCTGATCACGGCGCCGATCAGGAGCGGGACATCATTTCTGAGGCCCTGGTGGAGGCATTGGGCACTTCCGAGTCGCGCAGGCTGCGCGCCGCCCTCCATCCGCCGCTCTGCCGATCCTTTTTCTCAGCCCATGACGGGGCGGATCCGGTATCTGCGGTGAGCTTCGAGGCCGGCCTGTTGGGCTTTGCGGCCGACAATTCCGGCGGCGGAATAGGTGCAGATGCGGCAGCGAGAGGTGAAGACAGCGAGTTGCTTCATGTGACGGCCATTCGTCCTGTCGTGCTGGAGCACCTCGGGGCCACGGTGGCCAACCTGAAGGCGGAGGACGCGCAGGCCGTCTCGGCACTCAGAGCATCCGCGGAAGTGGTACGGTTGGGCGGCGTCAACCTCGCCGGTGGCGTTTGTGTCGTCGCGCTCGGCTACTTCGACAATCTCTTCGAACTCGCCATTCTGGACGAATCCGGGTGGCGTTTTGCCACGCACGCGCGTGGATTGCCGACACCCGAAGACTCCATACACCACATCAGAGAGGCCCTCTCGCTCATGGGCTGGTCTGCCGATCACGTGGCTCGGGCTCTGGTCTTTGGCACCTTGCGCGTGCCGCCGGCCGTGGAGGCCCTGTTCCAGGGGCGGGTTCAGATCATGAATCCGCTGGCCCTGCTTGAGTTGGATCCGGACAGCCTCGACCCGGAATACTCGTCGGCCGAATTCGTGCCTTCCGTCGGGGCGGCGCTGCTCTGAGCATGCGCATTATCGCCGGCTCGTTGCGGCGCAGAACCATTCGGGTGCCTCAGGGCGCCGAGGTTCGACCGACCACCGATCGTGTGCGTGAGGCCATGTTCAACTGGTTGGCGGCTCGGCTGGATTTTGAGGGTGCGCAGGTCTTGGACCTGTTTGCCGGAAGCGGGGCGATCGGTCTGGAAGCCGTCAGTCGCGGAGCGGCGTCCTGTACGTTTGTAGAACAGAACCGCAAGGTGGCCGAGACCATCCGGGAGAACGCGACGGCGCTCGGCGTTGTGGACAGATGCCGGATTCACACTGCGGACGCCCTGGCGTGGTGTCGACGATCGAACGACTCGTTCGACCTGATCGCGGCCGATCCGCCGTATGTGTACGACGACCAGCAGGAGCTGCTTGAAACCGCAGCAGAGCTGCTATCACCGGGCGGGATTCTGATGCTGGAGCACGGGAGGCGCTCCCCGGAGGTGCCGGCTGATCAACTGCTTGACCGGCGCACCTACGGAAGCACGGTTGTCACGTACCTTGCAGCCCCATCGCCCGCATCCTGAGGACGCAATGAGCAGCACTGAGGGCCGCCTGGGGTTGTACCCCGGATCCTTTGATCCCTTTACCTACGGCCACCTGGACATCGTTGACCGGGCAAGCCGGCTGTTCGACCGAATCGAGGTGACGGTGGCCATCAATTCCAGCAAGAAGCCGCTGCTCAGTGTGGATCAGCGATGCCGGCTGATCGAGGAATGCGTGACCGGCTACGCCAACGTCACCGTGGCACCCTTCGAGGGGCTGCTGGTGGATTATGCCCGGCAGCGCGATGCGGCGGCGCTGATCCGAGGGCTTCGTCAGGTCAGCGACTTCGACTTCGAGTTTCGCATGGCATTTGCGAACAGGCGCCTGCACGAAGGGTTGGAGACCGTCTTCCTGATGACCTCCGAGGAGCACGCACTGATAGCGGCCTCGGTGGTCCGGGAGATTCATCACTGGGGCGGAGACATTTCCAGTTTCGTTCCGGACCCGGTGTTGCGTGCACTCACCAACCCACCCGCTTCCCGAGCCTGATGCCCGTGGCGTCCTTTAACGATCGTGTTTCGGCCATGCAGCCGTCGGCCACGCTGGCCATGACGGCGCGTGCCAACCAGAAGAAATCCCAGGGGCACCCGGTGATCGGCCTCAGTGCCGGAGAGCCGGACTTTGACACCCCGGCGTTCATAGCCGAGGCTGCCGAACGGGCGATTCGGGAGGGGTTCACCCACTACACCAACAACAAGGGGTTGCCTGCCCTGCGCGAAGCCATCCGTGACAAGCTCGCGCAGCAGAACGGCATTCACGTGGGTGCAGACGATATCGTCTGTTCGAACGGGGCCAAGCAGTCCGTTGCCATGGCGATCAGCGTGCTCTGCGGGCCCGGCGATGAGGTACTGATCCCCGCCCCGTACTGGGTCAGCTACCCGGAAATGGCCCGGTTTGCCGGCGCGACTCCGGTCTCGGTTTCGACCACGGTCGACTCCGGGTACCGGCTCACCGCGGAGCAGCTCGAGGAGGCGATCACGCCCCGGACCAAGCTGCTGATCCTGTGTTCGCCCTCGAACCCGACAGGGGGCACCTACACGCCCGAGCAGATGGACGCGCTGGCAGCGGTTCTGCGCCGCCACCCGCAGGTATGGGTGCTCTCGGACGAGATCTACGAGCATATCCGCTACGAGGTGCCTCACGTGTCCATCGGGTCACTGGAAGGCATGGCCGATCGCACGGTGACGGTAAACGGATTCTCGAAGGCGTACGCCATGACCGGCTGGCGGCTGGGCTATCTGGCAGCGATCCCGGAGGTTGCAGCGGCGGTCAGCAAACTGCAGTCGCAGCTCACATCTGCACCCAGCAGTATTTCCCAAAAGGCAGGGCTGGCGGCCCTCGAGATGCCGCACTCGGTGGTGCAGGAGATGGTGGCGGCGTTCCAGGCCCGCCGCGACTATGTGCTCGCGCGGCTGGCTGCCCTGGACGGAGTGCAATGCCCACGGCCGGACGGCGCCTTCTACGTGTTTCCGAGTGTCAAGGCCTGCTACGGTCGCAAGGCGGGTGACGGCACGGTCGTCGATTCTGCCGAAACGCTCTGCTTCCATCTCCTGGATGCCCACAATCTGGCGTTGGTGCCCGGTCACGCCTTCGGAGACCCGGACGGATTGCGCATTTCGTATGCCGCTTCTATGGCCAATCTGGAGGAAGCCATGGATCGCTTCGAGACCGCGCTGGGGGCGCTGCACTAGGTGGATCGAGGGGCTCCCGAAAGCGGGGCGGACGTACCGGGGCAGTCCAGCGGGGGATGGCCGGTCCCGCCATCGCCCGAATACCGTGATCGATACGGACTGCACATCGTGCTCTTTCTGGCGACCCTTGCGTCCACGGTGTGGGCTGGCGGCTATATGGTGGGACGGTTCGACCACTATGCCGAAATGGATCGATGGATCACGTTGTGGGGCAGCAACAGGATCAACATCGACTTCCTGCTGGACGGACTGAGGTTTGGGGGCTCGCTGCTTCTGTTCCTGACGGTGCACGAATTCGGGCACTACCTGGCGGCGCGCGTACATCGGGTGCGCACATCGCTGCCGTACTACATCCCGTTTCCGTTCAACGGCATCGGAACGTTCGGTGCCGTGATCCGCATTCGGGATCAGGTGCCCAGCCTGCGCAAATTGTTTGACATCGGGGCTGCGGGACCGCTGGCGGGTTTTGTGGTCGCGCTGCTGGTGCTGGTGTATGGGCTGGCCACCCTCCCGGAACCCGACTATGTGCTGGGCCTGGAAGGGCATGAGAGCCTGAAGGCGCACGTGGAGGAGACCGGCCGGCTTCCGCACGGCATCCCCGAGACGCCGGACGACGGCACGATGCTGCTGGTCGTCGGGCAAACCCCGCTGTACTGGGTCATGACGCGTTTTGTGGAGAACGTGCCGCCGATGCATGAGATGTACCACTACCCATTTCTCTTCGCCGGCTGGCTCGGGTTGTTTTTCACGGCCCTGAACCTGTTGCCTGTCGGCCAATTGGATGGGGGCCACATTCTGTATGCGCTCGCCGGCCCGAAATGGCATGGCAGGCTTGCCCGGGGGTTCGTGCTGCTCCTGCTGGCCAGTGGCGCGCTGGGCTACGTGGATGCGATGGCCGATATCCGCGCGCAGTCCATGCTGAAGGAGGTCGGCACCTGGCTGGGGCTGGCACTCATTCTGTTTGTTTACCTGGCCCGCATGTTCGGCAGCGACGTGCGGAGGGTGGCGCCGTGGCTCTTGGCCATGGTTCTCTTCTCGGCGGTGGGTGCGGCGGTTGGGGAATCGATGCTTCGGTTCGGATACACGGGCTGGCTGGTTTGGTGTGCCTTGATCGTATTTCTCATCCGCGTGGATCATCCGCCTGTGCTGGTTCACGAACCCCTGACACGCGCACGCCGATGGGCCGCATGGCTCTCCGTCGTGATCTTCCTGCTCTGCTTCTCACTCAAGCCGCTGTACATCCTGTAGGCGCCGGCGTGCGGGCCGTTCACCAGATTTGCGTGTAGCCCGTGAAACCCCACGGCCTTCTCCGCCTATATGCCGCGCACGAGCCCTGCCCGTCATCACGAATCCACGGCCTGCCCCCGACTTTCGATACCGCACTGCATTCAATCGGACCGAATGACCGGTAAACGAAAGCTCCTGCTGCCCCTGCTGCTGCTCGCGGCGGGTTGCGATACGGCCCCCGGCCTTGACGATCCGGGTGCCCTGCCCCCGGAGATCACCGACCTCACGTTCTCGCCGACGGTCGTCCAGATTGACACGCTGCCGTCATCGGCCCGTCAGGGGGACGATGTGGTGGTCACCCTCGATATCGCCGCAGTCGTCACCGATCCGGACGACGACATTGCCGAGGTTGGCTTCGTGCTGCGTTTCCCGGTTGGCTCAGACGAACCCGTAGCTGCAGGACTACTGACCGGCGCTGCAGGAAATACATGGACTGCCCAGCCGGAAGTGCGTCTTCCTGTGGCATTGACGGGCGACTATGTGTTGGTCCTGTACGCCTCTGATTCGCGCGGCGTGCTCAGCAATGAAGCGCGAGGCACGCTTCAGCTGGCAGGGGGACTTGAGCCACCGGTGATTACCGAAATTGATATGCCGGACCGTGTGCAGCGGCCCGCAGCCGGGGGAGCTCCCGTACCGATTCCGCTGGTCGCCGTGGTTGAGGACCCGGACGGCCTGGCCAACATCGCCCGCGTGGAAGTGCGGTTTGACGGCGGCTCGCCGTTGCTGCTTTGCGACGACGGTGGGCAGGGTGCGTGCAATCCTGGATTCGGAAGTGGAGATGCCACAGCGGGAGACGGACGCTTTACGCTCACCATTCAGATCAACGAGAACAACTCGCCCGGGGAGCGCACGCTGACCTTTGTCGCGACGGACCGCTCCGGTTTGATGAGTGAACCAGTAACCCGGGTACTGACCATTGAATAGGCTGCTGACACTTCTGGCGTGTGCGGGTCTGGTGGCCGGTGCGCACGCGCAGGATGCGGGACTTGTGGAAAGTGAGTTCGGCATTCTGGCCAACTCGGTGGCCAACCTGCATGCCGAAGGCGACTCGTTGTGGATCGGGCCGTTTCTCAATCTGACCACCGACGGTGGGGGGCGCTGGCTGCGTGCCGAGGCGGATTCGGTAGGCCGCGGAGCCAATCGCGTGTTCAGCCTGGATGTAGAAGGCGATGTGCTCTGGGTCGGCCTCGGCCGGAGCGATCGCTCGAGTGGCGAGTCTGTGCAGACGGCGGCGGGTTTCCTGGTCTCGACCGACGGTGGGCGCTCGTTTGAATATCGCTTCCCGCAGCTGGATGACCCTGAAGACGAGACCATCGAGTACGGCGTCAACACGCTGAGTGCGCTGCCGGTGATCGTGCCACAGCAGAGCCCGCCGTTCGACATCGACTACCATCCCGCCACCGGCGACGTCTGGGTGGCGGGCTGGGCCAGTGGCATTCGCCGGTCCAGCGACGGTGGCCTGAACTGGGATCGCGTGGTGCTGCCTCCGGATGATTTCGACTACGTGCACCCCGACTCCAGCTACTCCTTCCGCGTAGAACCCCAGCGAGGGGGTACCGGGGAACTGAACCACATGGGTTTCGCGGTTCTGGTGGACGAGAGCGGCTTTGTGTGGGCCGGCACGCCGGCAGGGTTGAACCGCTCCGTGGACGGCGGCCTGTCGTGGCAGCGATTCTCCCACGACGGCACACCGGATTCGATGCCCGCCAACTGGGTGATTTCCATTGAGGAGCAGCCGCTGCCCGGCCGGAATCCCGTGTGGGTGGCCACCTGGAACTCGGGTGGCGGCGGCACCGCGCAGTTTGGCGCGGCCGTCACGCGCGACGGCGGCGAGACCTTCGAACCCACCCTGCAGGGAGAGAAGGTCTACGACTTCGCATTTCGCGGCGAGGTGGTGTATGCAGCGACGGACGCCGGGCTGTACACTTCCGACGACTTCGGAAAGACCTGGATCAACCAGCGCAGCTTCCGGGATGCGGCCCGGCCAGAACGATTTATCCGGCCGGGATCGTCGGTGTTCTCGGTGGCCACCACCTCAGATGCCCTCTGGGTAGGCACGGGCGATGGGCTTCTCAGGAGTCGCAACGGTGGCCAGACATGGAGCGTGATCCGTGCGGACATCCCGACCAACCCGGCCTCACCCACGGATGAGGTCCCGGCGGTGGACGCCTACGCGTACCCAAATCCGTTCTCTCCGGCCATCGACCGATTCATCCGGTTCAAGTACGATCTGCCGTCCACCGGCACCGTGCGCATCCGGGTGATGGACTACGGCATGGGTCTGGTCCGGGAGTGGACCGACGATCGTGTCGCCGGTCCAGGCGAGTCGGTCTGGGATGGTCGCGACGCACGCGGAATCCGGTTGGCTAACGGGCCCTATTTCTATACGATTACCGGCAGCGGGGGCTTCAGCGCCTCCGGAAAAATCCTGGTGGTCGAATGAGGGGTGCGATTCTTCTTCTGCTGGCCTTCCTGGCCGCGGCGCCGGTTCAGGCTCAGTCTGTTGCCGGATACAGTCGCATGGGCTTTGGCGCGCGCGGGGTCGGCATGGGCAATGCCCTCGCAGCCGACTCGACGGCATCGCCCTTCTACAATCCGGCGCTGGCACCCTTCGCCGAGCAGCAGAGCCTGACGGCCTCGGTTGGCATGCTCAGCATGGATCGCGACCTGCAGTTTGTGCAGCTGGCCTCGCCGCTTCAGCGAGCCGGCATCGCGATCGGTCTGACGCACGCCGTGGTGAGTGGCATTGACGGACGCAACAACGACGGCTACCACACCACCACGTACGAAACCAGCGATTTTGCGGGTTTTCTGGCGTTTGGACTGCGTTTCTCCAGCCGGGTCACTGCCGGGATCGGTCTGCAGCTGTTCCGGTCAGATCTGATCGATGGACTGGGTGCGGTAAACACGGTAGGTCTGGATTTCGGCGTCACCGCGAGGGTCACGGATGACCTTCGGCTCGCGTTTGTGGCGGATGATCTGCTGGCGCGGTTCACGTGGGATTCCTCCGGTCTATACAGCTCCGGCGGCAAGTCGACCACGGACAACTTCCCGCGCAGGCTGCGGTTGGCCGCGGCTCACGCCTTCATGGACGGGCAATTGCTTGCCGTGGCCGAGCTCGAATCACGGTTCACCACCGTCGAGACGCTCACCACCTCCGTGCGGCTGCTCGGTGACTCGCCGGTCCAGACGACCACGGCGGAGGAGCTGACCCTGCGGCAGGATCTCGTGCGTGCGGGGGTGCGCTATGCGGCCATGGAATACCTGGACGTCTTCGCCGGGCTCGACCGCACGGCAGGCGGCGCGGGCGGGGCATTCCGACCGGCGCTCGGCTTCAGCCTGACCCAACCGGTCGGTTCGCTGACCTCGCAGCTCGGGTATACGTTCGCGGCTGAACCGTACGGCATGGGCAGCGCCCACTATCTTTCGCTGCGACTCTACCTAGACTGACCATGCGCCGTCTGCTCCCCCTGGTACTTCTGCTCGCTGCGCTTCCCGCTCGGGGACAGTCCAGTGGACTCGCGTTTCTGGAGATCGGACCGGATGCAGCCGGCATGGCCCTGGGCGATGCGGGCGTGGCCCTCGCAACGGGGCCCTTCGTGGTGGAGCGCAATCCGGCCGGCCTGGCTGCAGAATCCGGCTCGGCGCTGGGCCTGACCCACCACCAGTGGATCGCGGACGTCAGCACCTACGGGGTGGCAGGCCGGTTCGATGCCGGTGGTCTTGGCTCGATGGGCCTGTTTGTAAGGGCCACGGGCACCACCGACCTGGAGTCCCGGCAGCGTCCGGGCCCCCGAGACGGCACGTTTGACGTGCAGTTTGTAAGCGCCGGAGCGGCACTTGCGCGAAACCTGGGGCCGGTGCGACTCGGCATTACGGGGCGCTACCTTTCAGAACGCATTTTCAGCGCCAGTGCTACCGGGTATGCAGCAGATTTCGGCGTGCAGCTGCCACTGGTGCGCGAGTCGGTGACGCTTGGTGCGGCGCTACTCAACGTCGGCTCGATGGAAGAGCTGGTAGACAGACCCACCGAGTTGCCGACGACGGTGCGGGTGGGCGCAGCCGTTGCACCCTTCCGCGTGCTGTCATTTGAAGACGGTGCCACACTGATCGATGCCGTCCTTACGGTTGAGTTCAGTCAAAACACGGTGACTGAGCAGAGTCGCCTGCACGTCGGCGCCGCGACCACGGTCCTGGAAACCGTGCAGGTGCGGCTGGGCTATGTCAGCAACGATGCGCTCCGTGACTTCTCCGCGGGCCTCGGATTTGAAGCCGGGGGGATTCGACTGGACTACGCCCTGCTGCCGTTTGAGGCGGGTTTTGGCGGCCCCGGTCACGTGTTCTCGCTGGTCTACGGGGGCTCGAAGTAGACGCCGGCTGCCCGGGAGGGCCATCGGCAGCGGACTCCTAGCCGCCTGAGAGCAGCTGACCCAGCGCGTCGAAGCCGACTCCGCGAACGCCGGTGCGAACCCGCATTGCACACCAGAAATCCAGGATCATCATCTGCGCCGCGTGGATGGGCACCGCAATCCAGAAGCTGCGGCAGCGCCAGACCAGCGCTCCCAGGGCTACGGCGCCTATGATGGACAGGAAGGCCTCAGCAAACGGTTTGGTGAAGTGCAGGACCGCGAACGGAAGGGCCTGCACAATGATGGCATGCACACCAAACGTGTGGCGGGTGCCGAACAGCACGTAACCCCGCCAGAGGTACTCCCAGCCTACCCAGTAGAGCAGGAAGAAGGCCTCGTAGATCAGGAATATCGTCCAGTCCCGTGCGGCCGGGGCGTGGTGTGGGTACTGGGCAAGAAACCCATCGCCCGCAGAGAGGAACCAGGTACCCACGACGACCAGGGGCAGATAGGCGGCCATGATGCCGAGGCCAAGCTTCCAGTCTCCCAGGCCAAGACCAACCTCGGAAGCCCGTCGTTTGAATACGCCGAGCAGTATCGCGACGGGGATGACGAAGCCCAGAATGCCCTGCATGCCGAACCACCAGGCCCACGGAAGGAGTTCGCGCAAGGGCGTTTCGAAAGCATCGGCGAAGTGCTCCCGGAAGATGTCCCGGTCCCCGAACTTGATCTGGACAATGACCAGGAGGGCGGCTGAGAGCAGCACCGTCGTGGTCTGCACATCCAGCCGGCCGGCGGCCCGACGGGCACGTTCGAACTCCCGTCTCAGCACGACCGCCTACAGGTGCTGCTCGGCGTGGTAGGAGGAGCGCACGAGCGGGCCGCTCTCCACATGTTCGATGCCTTTGGCCTCACCGATTTCCTTGTACCGGCGGAAGACGTCGGGGTGGATGAACTCCTCGACGGGCAGGTGCATGCGGGTGGGCTGCAGGTACTGGCCGATGGTCATGACGTCCACGCCGACTTCCACGAAGTCATCCATGAGTGTCAGGACTTCTTCCTCGGTCTCACCGAGGCCGACCATAATGCCGCTCTTGGTGCGCAGACCCTGCTCCTTGGAGATGCGTAACACGTCCAGCGAGCGCTGGTAGACCGCCTGTGGGCGCACGCGCTTGTAGAGCCGGGGCACGGTCTCCACATTGTGGTTCATGATCTCCGGGCGCGCATCGATAACCTGCTGCAAGGCGTCCCAAATCCCCCGGAAGTCGGGAATCAGGACTTCCACCGTGCAACCCGGGACCTGCTCGCGGATCAGGCGGATCGTCTCCGAAAAGATCGGTGCACCGCCGTCCTGGCGCTCATCGCGATTCACGCTGGTGATGACTGCGTGCTGAATGCCCATGATGCGCACCGCCTCGGCGACACGTCTTGGCTCGTCCCAGTCCAGTCCCTCGTCCGGCCTTCCCGTCATCACGGCACAGAAGCCGCAGCTTCGGGTGCAGACGTTGCCCAGAATCATGAACGTCGCCGTGCCGGCCGTCCAGCATTCGCCCATGTTGGGACAGCGCGCGCTCTGACACACGGTGTGCAGATTGAAGTCGTCCACGAGGTCGACGATCTGCTTGTACTTGTCGCCGTAGGGAAGCTTCACGCGCAGCCAGTCCGGCCGTTTGCCCCGCTCATTGAGCACGGGAGCGGGCTGGACGACGGGCAGTTCGATGACCGCATCGTCCACCGGCTGGCTGACCGACTTCAGCTTGACTTGTCCTGGTAGAAGGGGCGTACGGATGGCTTTCGGCTCCGTTCGTGGGCAGGGAGCGGCAAACCCGGGGCAGTCCGCAATTGATCCCCCGGCCGTCCGGGCCAGAGGTGAAGAATCCCGGCAGGCACGGGGCCTAGGCACGCTGGAACAGGAGTCTGAGTGGCCGATGGGCAGGTCGCGTTGATGCGGCGATGAAGAATCCGGAAGCGCATCCAGCCTGCGCCCGGATCGGCGTAACTTCCGTGCTGTCCGGGCGTTCAGGCCCGGTTCTCCCCCCAACCCCTGCACGCAATCGACAGAGTATGGAAGCGGTTTCAAGAGACCAGGTGACCCCGGATCGGGTAGCAGACATTTTCATGGCCCACACCAACGCTCGCGGCATGATGCCCATGGTGCTGGACATGGAGGAGAGTCGCGGCGTCAAGCTGGTCGACAGTGCCTCCGGGCGCACGTACCTGGATCTCTTTGGCTTCTACGCCTCGAGCGCCATCGGCATGAACCACCCCAAGATGGAGTCCGACAAGGATTTCCTGGAGCGGCTTCACCTCGCGGCGCTGAACAAGATCACGAACAGCGACATCCGCACCACGCTGATGGCGCGGTTCCTGGACACGTTTGCCCGGGTCGGCATTCCCGAGCATCTGCCGCACTCGTTTTACGTCGCGGGCGGGGCGCTGGCGGTCGAAAACGCGCTCAAGGCAGCCTTCGACTGGAAAGTGCGCAAGAACTTCCGCAAGGGATACCGGCGCGAGGTCGGCCATCAGGTCATGCACTTTGACCAGGCCTTCCATGGCCGCAGTGGCTACACGCTGTCTCTGACCAACACGTCGGACCCGCGGAAGACCATGTACTTCCCCAAGTTCGACTGGCCACGGGTGAGCAACCCCAAAATGGTGTTTCCCGTGGAGGATCACCTGGCCGACATCGAGGAGCGGGAGCAGGTGGCCCTCAATCAGGCGAAGCATTTCTTCCACGCGCGGAAGGACGACATCGCTGCGGTGATCATCGAGCCCATTCAGGGCGAAGGCGGTGACAACCACTTCCGGCGGGAATTCCTGCAGGCCCTCAAGGATCTGTGTCTGGAGAACGAGTGCCTGCTCGTGTTTGACGAGGTACAGACGGGCGTCGGTGCGACCGGCGAGTTCTGGGCGCATGAGGCCATCGGTGTCGAGCCTGACATCATCTCGTTCGGCAAGAAGACGCAGGTGTGTGGCATCCTGGCAGGCCGCCGCATCGAAGAGGTGGACGAGAACGTGTTCACCGTGGGCAGCCGGATCAACTCCACCTGGGGCGGCAATCTTGTAGACATGGTGCGCTTTGACCGGGTGCTGGAGATCATCGAGGAGGATGATCTGCTGGCCCACACGCGCGATACAGGTGCCTACCTGATGGACCAGCTGCACAGCATGCAGACGGATCTGGACTCGGTGAGCAATGTGCGTGGACGCGGGCTCTTCTGCGCGCTCGATCTGCCGTCGCGGGAGTTTCGCGATCGCCTGCTTCAGCGAGCCTACGATGAGGGGGTAATCATTCTCGGTTGCGGCGTCAAGTCCGTGCGATTCCGCACGCCACTCACCGTTACGAGGGAGGAGCTGGACATGGGCGTCGAGGTGCTTCGCCACGGTATCCAGACCATCGAAAAGGAATACAGCCCGTATCGGGGTCAGTCCAGCTTGCGGGAGGCTCTCACCAGCGACGGCTAGATCGGCTCGAACGCGACCGTACAAAAAAAAGGGGCCCCGCCGTCGGCGGGGCCCCTTTTTACTTGGTTGCGGACCAGGTCCGCGGCTCATCTAGGGGATGAGCACGGTGTCGATCACATGAATCACTCCGTTCGAAGCGGCGATGTCGGCCGCGACGACATTCGCATCACCAACGCGGAGACCAATCGCTGCGCTCGCACCATTTACCGTTTTGGCGGAGGTGGTGGAGAGCAGATCACCCGACATGATCTTGCCCGGCACGACGTGGTACGTCAGGATGGAGACAAGCTTGTCTTTGTTCTCCGGCTTCAGCAGATCCTCGACAGTGCCGGCCGGCAGCTTGGCGAACGCCTCGTCAGTCGGGGCGAAGACCGTGAACGGACCATCGCCCTTCAAGGTGTCTACCAGTCCGGCGGCGGTCAGGGCTGCTGCGAGCGTGTTGAACTGACCGGCGTCGACGGCTACTTCGACAATGTCTTTATCGGTGGTGGTTGCGGGGGTGAAGGCAGCGGTGAACATTACCGCCATTGCCACGAGAAGTGAGGGAAAAAAACGGAGCTTCATGGTCCTGAGATGAGGATATAAGTGAAGAAGTAAGGCCACGTCGGGTGGCTTTGGAATCCTCTACGGGTGCTCCACTCGCCGGATCGGCAGGCATAGAGCAGTCGCGGCCCGCCGCGACAAGCGGCGGGCCGCGAAGTTCATCGAACGGCGTTGAACTGTTCTTCCACGTGGGGCCAGTATCGTCGGCTGAGTCTGAGCTCCTTGCCGTCGTTCATGTAGACCATGTAGTCTCCATGGAAGTAAGGGCGCACTT
Source organism: Rhodothermales bacterium (assembly GCA_017643395.1). Taxonomy (NCBI): domain Bacteria; kingdom Pseudomonadati; phylum Rhodothermota; class Rhodothermia; order Rhodothermales; species Rhodothermales bacterium. Next base: position 388,451 of record JAEPNP010000003.1, read on the forward strand.
CGCGGACGACGTCCATGTTCACGATGGTGGACCGATGGATCCGGGCAAACCGGTCACGAGGCAACCGCTTGGTCATCCCGGTCATGGTGGCACGGATCAGGTGACGCTTGTTGTCGGTGTGCAGCACTACATAGTCTCCCGCTGCCTCGATCCAGTTGATCTCGTCGATGCTGACAAACCGGATGCGATCGCGGTCACGTACCAGAATGCGATTGGCAGTGGACGTGCCGTCCGGATCACTGGACTCGCCGCCGCCCGAACCGCGGCCTGCAAGGAGACTTTCCAGGCGATCGGTGAGATCGTCCACCCGGTCCTGCTTCAGACGCGTGCGCGCGCGATCGAGTGCCTGCTCGAAGAGATCATCATCAAACGGTTTCAGCAGGTAGTCCAGCGCGTTGGCGCGAAATGCCTTCAGGGCGTACTCGTCGTAGGCGGTGGCAAAGATGACATAGGGCATGTTGCTGGCGCCGACCTCTTCTATGACGTCGAAACCGCCCATGCCGGGCATCTGGATATCCAGGAAGACCAGGTCAGGGTTGTGCTCTGCAATCTTCTCGACGGCGACCGCGCCATTGGGCGCCTCGTCTACCAGGTCGATATCCTCGATGTCCTCCAGCAGCATGCGCAGGGTGTCGCGCGCCAGAGGCTCGTCATCAACAATCAGAACTTTGATGGGGGCACTCATATCGGTTGCTCAATGGATGGCTCAAAAATGGGTTCGGTCACCGCGGGCAGTTCAACATCCACGATGGCCCCGCCCTCGGGGGCGGCAGAAAGGCTGATGGCGTAGGCGTCTCCATAAAGACGCTCAAGCCGCTTGCGAGAAGTCGACAGTCCGACACCGGTGCCTTTCTTGCCGGTCGAGTTGCCTGGGCCGGGGCCGTTGTCCTGCACGCGCAGGTACAGGCGGTCGTTGTCCAGGCAGGACGTCACCCGAATCACCCCGGGCTTGTCGGACTGCGCGATGCCGTGATGCACGGCGTTCTCAACAATGGGTTGGAGCAGCATATTGGGCACGAACAAATGCTCCGTACCCGGCTCCAGATTCACTTCGATTTTCAGTCGGTCTCCAAACCGCACCTGCTCAATGGCCAGGTAGCGCTGGGCAAACTCCATCTCCTGGCGAAGACCCACCTCGTAAAGGCCTCGATTCTCAAGCGCCAGCCTCAGGAAGTCGCTGAGCTTCACCGTCATGCGCACAGCCTTGCGGTTCTCTTCCTTGCGAATGAGCGCCGTGATGGAATTCAGCGTATTGAACAGGAAATGCGGGTTGAGCTGCATCTTCAGCGCACGCAAGTGCGCCTGGGCGAGCTCTACCTGCATCACAGCCGCTTCCGCATCACGCCGGCGCAGCTTGCGGAATGTGGTGACGGCCTGGTACACGCCGAGAACCGTCCAATAGGCCAGCACATTCGCGTGGATACGCGTGGTAATGTGCACTTCATACAGGGCGAGGTTTACCGTGTCATGCAGACCCACGCCCCTGAATAGAAGCAGGTTGGCCAGGGAGTGAACCAGGATGAGAAGAATCATCGCCGGCAGGTGCACCAGAAAAACGTTTCGCTTCCAGTTGGTCTGGTCGATGGGATAGCGATGCGCCACCGCCATCACGGCGGGTGTAAGCAGTGCCCAGAAATACCAGTTCGGCAGCGTTGCCACCATGCCGAAATCCCAGTCCACGGGCTGTCCGGTCACGATCTGGTTCAGGTAGTAGAACGAGAGCGCGGCGAGGGCCGGTACGGTCCAGAGCCCGAAGATCAGGGCCCAACGGCGAGACCGGGACCAGACGGGAGAGGGGGCAGGAAGGCTTAGTGCGTTCGACATGGGTATTCAGGCTGCGAGCAAATCTCCGCCGGCGAGTCCCGGCGGAGATTTAAGGTAACTGCTCGCCGGTGCAATCAGTGGCCTGCGGACTCCGACATCATGCGCCGGGCAAGTGCGGAGTACGCCTCGTCGAGGCCCTCACGGAGACGCCAGGCCTTGTCGTCGGCCGTTCGAGCCCGGTCTGCGCGCTCGAGTCCACGCTCGAGGGCCATGCGGGCACGCCGGTCCAGGTCGGCTCCTTCGAGCAGGGACGTAGCTGCAATGGAATAGATGGCGGCACAGGCAGCCGCGTTGCCTGCATTGTAAAGGGGCGCCCCGCGTTCGATGGCGTATTCAATGACGGAGCGAGCTTCCCGAGCAGAAGACCGATCGCTCGTCAGTGGCGGCAACTCAGGAATCAGCACGGCGTCGATTACATGCACGATGCCGTTCTCCGCTTCGATGTCTGTTTCAATAATGCGGGCTCCTTCGATGGACAGACCAATCGGCAGGTGCTCGCCGGACGCCGTGCGCGCATTCATGGTAGAGAGCAGATCGCCTGCCGCCACACGTCCCGGAATCACGTGAAACGTCAAGACGGCTTGCAGGGACTCGCGATTCTCAGGACGGAGCAGCGCCTCCAGTGTGCCGGAGGGCAATGCGCGGAATGCGCGATTGGTCGGAGCGAAGACGGTAAACGGACCGTCTCCCGAGAGCACGTCTGCGAGGCCGGCAGCCCCGAGAGCAGCCTCAAGCGTAGAAAATCTGGAGTCCGACTGCACGATTTGAGTAATGGTGTGCGCAGGCGGATTGGGGTCTGCCTTGAGGCTGTCGGCGGAAAAAACGAACAGCGCCGCCAGCGCAGTGAAGGAGAGAAATCTGGAACGGATCATGGCGAAAGAAGGAATGATTTCCTCCCTCGCTACGCCGCTTGTCGCACCCCGATTTCGGGGGTGCGACAAGCGGCGTAAAACCGTGCTGGAAGGGTCTGGGGCACGATTTGCGGAAACAGAAAGGGGCCGGCTCCATGTGGAGCCGGCCCCTGAACACCTCAAATGAGGCTGAAATCAGTCGCTGCCCTTGGCGAGCTCGGCGATTTTCTCAGCAGTCAGATCGATGTTGGTGTGGAACTCGGTCATCGCAATCGTCTGCTTGCCCATCGCTCCCATCTGACCCTCCTGGATGAAGGCCATCTTCAGGCCGTCATAGTCCTGGTACTCGGTCACATTCATGCGCACCGCACCCATGGGGCTGGTCGCCTCGGTGGCGAGGAGCAGGCCGGTCTCCACATCGTAGAAGCGCTTGGTAGTAACCGGTCCGTTAATGGTGAGCACGTGGGCCATCTTGCCGTTGACCTCTTCCTGAGCCGAAACCTCAATGGTGTCCAACTGCTCGAGGAGCTCGACTTCCTGAACAGGGTGGTTCAGATTCGGCATGTTGCCGCCCAGCGCGGCCGCCATGTTCTCCGAAATGTCCTGGCGGCCCTGGAAGTTGTCTACCCAGGCCTCGTCCGGCGAGACGAAAACGGTGGAAGAGATGTCCGGGATGCCCTCGGGTGCGGACACCAGGTTCTGCATGGCGAGGAAGTGGCCGGGGTAGACCTGGTAGGCCTCTACATCGAGCACGATAACACCCTGAGGCAGCTCGACAGACACCGACATCTTGGTGTGGCTGTTTTCAACTTTTGCCCAGGCGTCGGCGCCGCCCACGGCTTCGATGTGGGCATTCAGAATGTCTTCTGCTGACTGTGCCGCGGCCACGGAAACCATGGCAAGGGCCAGAAGACCGGTAGAAAGAAATCGCTTCATGGAAGGGATGGAGTATTGGAGGGTTTGTGCGTTTTGCACGCACGGCGTGGTACGGGCGGGGAGGACCCGGGTTACATGCCGGTCGCCGCAGGGAGGCGGCGGAACGCATGTCTGGCGACCGGCCATTCCCGGCCGAGCCGAACGGCCAATGGTTTGCGCCGCAGCGAGTTCCGGATCGGTCCGGCACCCGGAACGCCAGCCCCGGATCTATGCCTGATCTTCTCCGCCGTCCCCGGATTCAGGAGTATCGCCGGCCGCACCGTTGTCGCCGTCCTCCTGCACAGCGCCGTCGCCTCCGGCCGCACCGTTGTCGCCGTCCTCCTGCACAGCGCCGTCGCCTCCGGCCACGCCGTTCGTCGCCTGGACCGCGTGATCGCCGTCCTCCTCGTCATCCTCGATGATGACTCGGGTGACGTCGGCGATCTCGTCTCCGTCGCGCAGATTGATCAGGCGCACGCCCTGGGTATTGCGTCCCATGGTGCGGATCGAGTCGACCTGCATGCGAATCATGATGCCCTGGGTAGTGGAGATCATGAGGTCATCGTCTTCCAGGACCCCCTTGATCGCGACCAGTTCGCCCGTCTTGGAGGTCGCCTTCATGGTGATAATGCCCTTGCCACCACGGGACTGAAGGCGGTAATCGTCAACCGAAGAGCGCTTGCCGTAGCCGTTGGCCGAGATCGCCAGCAGTTCGCGCTCACTGCCCTCTTCCAGGACCACCATGCCGACCACCGACTGTCCGGTGCCGAGCGCCTGACCACGCACGCCGCGGCTCTTTCGGCCCATCGAGCGCACATCCGACTCATTGAAGCGAATCGAAAGTCCCGCTGAAGAGGCCAGCACCACCTGCGAGTTGCCGGTCGTCAGGTGCGCCTCGATCAGGCGGTCACCTTCTTCGATCACGATCGCAATGATGCCGTCCACCCGTGGCCGGCTGAACGCCTCCAGCGCCGTCTTCTTGACCACGCCGTTCTGCGTAGCCATCAGCACGAAGTGATTGTCCAGGAATTCCTGGTCCCGGAAGTCCTGCTTGGTCACAGACAGGACCGCCCTGACGCGGTCCTCCGGATCAATCTGCAGCAGATTCCTGATGGAGCGGCCCTTGGACGTGCGGCTGCCTTCCGGTATCTCGAACACCCGCAGCCAATAGCACTGGCCGTGATCGGTGAAGAAGAGCAGGTAGTCGTGGTTGTTCGAGACAAACAGGTGCTCGACAAAATCCTCGTCCCGCATGGTGAGGCCGCGGCTTCCGACGCCGCCCCGACCCTGCTGCCGGTATTCAGAGACGCTGGTCCGCTTGACCAGACCCTGGTGCGAAACCGTCACGACCACCTGATCTTCCTCGATCAGGTCCTCATAGATGATGTCTTCACCGCCGGCGTAGTCGATCTCCGTGCGCCGGTCGTCGCCGTACTTGTCGCGCATCTCGGAGAGTTCCTCCGTGATGATCTGCATCTGGAGCTCACGGCTGGCAAGGATCGACTTGAGCCGCTCGATCTCCTGCATGACGGCCCGGTACTCGTCCTCGATCTTCTGGCGCTCCAGGCCGGTCAGACGGTTCAGGCGAAGCTCGAGAATGGCTTTGGCCTGGGCCTCCGACAGGGAGAACATGGATCCGCCCCCGGTGGGCAGACCAAGCCGTTCCAGCTGAGCCGTGGTCAGCTTCTCCGGAAAAACGCCGGCCATCAGGTTCTCCCGCGCGCTCTCGGTGTCGGGCGAGTTCCTGATGATGGTGATGACGGCATCCAGATGGTCCAGCGCAATCGTCAGGCCTTCCAGAATGTGGGCCCGCTCCTCAGCCTTGCGAAGCTCGTAGTTGGTCCTCCGCACGATGACGTCGTGCCGGTGGTCCACGTAGTGCCGGATCAGGTCCTTCAGATTGAGCGTGCGGGGCCGTCCCGCCACCAGCGCCACAATGTTGACGCCGAAGGTCTGCTGGAGCTGGGTGTATTTGTACAGCTGATTCTGCACCACCGCGGGCATGGCATCGCGCTTCAGCTCGATGACTACGCGCATGCCGTCGCGGTCGCTCTCGTCGCGCAGGTCCGAGATACCGTCGATGCGCTTGTCACGGACCAGGGCTGCGATTTTTTCGAGCAGACTCGACTTGTTGACCTGGTACGGAATCTCCGTGGCAATCAGGGCCAGACGGCCGGGCCGGATCTCCTCTTCGTGGATGCGCGCACGCATGACCACCCGGCCGCGACCGGTGTGGTAGGCGAGCTTCACACCCTGATGCCCGTAGATGATGCCGCCCGTGGGGAAGTCGGGGGCCGGAAGGTGCTCAATCAGCCCATCGATCGAGATATCCGGATCCTCGATGTAGGCGATCGTGGCGTTGATCACCTCCGTGATGTTGTGCGGAGGGATCTTGGTGGCCATACCCACGGCGATGCCGTCCGAGCCGTTGATCAACAGGCCCGGGACCGCCGCCGGAAGCACCTCAGGCTCTTCCAGGGAGCCATCAAAGTTCTCCTGGAAGTCGACCGTGTCCTTGCCCAGGTCCCGCATCATCTCCTCTGCGAGACGGGTCATGCGGGCCTCGGTGTATCGCATGGCCGCGGCCGAGTCGCCATCGACCGAACCGAAGTTGCCCTGACCGTCTACAAGCGGATAGCGCATGGAGAAGTCCTGCGCCATGCGGACCATGGTGTCGTACACCGCAGAGTCTCCGTGCGGGTGGTACTTACCCAGGACCTCACCGACGATACGAGCGCTCTTCTTGTACGCCGCCCCGGCTGTCATGCCGAGGTCGCTCATCCCGTACAGCACCCTTCTGTGCACCGGCTTCAGTCCGTCCCGGACGTCCGGCAGGGCTCGACTCACGATGACGGACATCGAGTAGTCGATGTACGAGGACTTCATTTCGTCCTCGATGTTGATCGGAATTATGCGACTGTTATCCTGTTCCATGTAGGAGCGAACACGGTGTGTTCGCGGACCGTTCGGGGGTAGCTTGGGAGCGCGCCGGAGACCGCGAGATGCGACGGCCTCCCGGGTTCAACTTTCCAGCCTCGAAATTTACGGATTTCAGGCCCCGATAGCCAGCGATAGGGGGGTGTGGCGCAGTGAGCGTAAATGCATACAAAACAGAAACGTATATCCACTGTTGATAAGTCCTTGCAGGCCCTTCACAATAGGATTTCCGGCATGGATTGCTGTCTGGCGTTGCGGCGGCTTCCGACCCTTGCCATTTTGGCCGTGTACCTAGTCCTCCCGAGCCCGGTGACCGCACAGCAGAAGACCTACGATTTCGACCTTCAGGGACACCGCGGCGCGCGCGGTCTGCTTCCTGAAAACACCATCGCCGCGTTCGATCGCGCCCTGGAACTGGGCGTGCACACGCTGGAACTGGACGTCGTGATTTCGGCCGATGGGCAGGTGGTCGTATCGCATGACCCCGTGATGTCTACCACCATCTGCTCCGATCCCGCGGGCCGTCCGGTTACCGAGGAGGTGCGCCTCTACGATCTGACCTACGAGGAGATCTCGCGCTACGATTGCGGCCTGCGCGGCAATCCCAGGTTTCCGGAGCAACGCGCCATGGCGGCGGCCAAGCCGTTGCTGGCGGAGGTCATAGCCTTCGAGCGGGAACGCTCCGAGGCGCTCGGCCGCGAGCCCGCGCTCTGGAACATCGAGACCAAGTCAAGACCGGACGGCGACGGGGTCATGCATCCGGGACCGGAGCGCTTTGCACGTGCGCTCTATGAGGTGGTACGGTCCGGAGGCATCCTGGAACGCACCACATTCCAGAGCTTCGACCCCAGGACGCTGCAGGCGCTACGCGCCCGCGACCCGGACGCCACGCTGTCGTTGCTGGTGGACAGACCTCGCGTTGCGCTCGTCGAGGAAAACCTCGAGGTGCTGGGATTCGTCCCGGATATCTATTCACCCCACCACATTCCCCTGACTGCAGACATTGTCGCCGAGGTGAAGAGCCGGGGGATGCTTGTGTTGCCCTGGACCGTGAATCAGGTTTCCAGAATGCGCGACCTGCTGGAGATGGGGGTGCAGGGCATCATCACGGACTACCCGGATCGAGCGCTGTCGTTACTTGACGGCCGGTAGCCGCGGCCACCAGGTCGGCTCGGTCTCGCCGAAGCCGTTGAACCGCACGGCTACGCCACTTGTCGACCGCCATTGACTGACGGCGCAGGAAACGATCCGTGCGCCGGGCGCATGCGTTAATACGGCGCTTCACATCCCCTGATTTATGCATCGAGTAGTTCTTTTTCTGGCCGCCATTTTTTTGGCTGGAGACGTCATGGCGCAGCGCGGAGGAAGCATCAGTGGCTTCGTGCGTGACTCCGCGACTGGTGAGACATTGATTCTGGCCAACGTCCTGTTGTCCGGCACCACGTTCGGCGCGGCGACGAATACCAGCGGCTACTACGCCGTCGCGGGCGTGCCGGCCGGGACGTACACTCTGGTGGCGTCGTATCTCGGGTATGAGGATCGCACCATGGAGGTGCAGGTTGCCGAGGGTGAGCAGCTTCGACTCGACCTTGAACTGGCTCCCCAGGCGCTCCTTGTCGAAGAACTGATCGTGTCCGCCGAACGCGAACTGGCCGAGGACGACCGCCGGATTGGTGTGGCGAAGATGTCGACTGCAACCATCCGTGCGCTGCCAACGATTCTGGAGCCCGACGTCTTCCGGTCGCTCCAGCTCTTGCCCGGGGTGAAGGCGGCCTCGGACTATTCCAGCGGGCTCTACATCCGCGGCGGAAGCCCGGATCAGACTCTCATTCTTCTGGACCACACGACGGTCTACAATCCCACGCATCTGTTCGGCTTCTTCTCAACCTTCAACCCGGATGCCGTCAAGGACGTGCGCCTCTACAAGGGTGGATTCCCTGCGGAGTACGGGGGGCGCATCGGATCCGTGGTTGACGTCTACAACAAGGAAGGCAACCGGCGGGAGTACGCGGGCAGGGCTTCCGTCGGCCTCCTGGCAAGCCGAGCGATGGCCGAAGGACCGTTGCCGTTTGGCAGCTTCATGCTGGCAGTCCGGCGATCCACGTTGGAGCCGGTTCTTGCTGCGCTGAGAAAGCGCGATGTCGAAGGCATTCCCAACCGGTTCTACTTCTATGACGTCAACGGCAAGATCAACGTGGATTTGGGGCGCGACGACAAGCTGACGTTTGCGGGATACGCTGGCAGGGACGATGTCGGCGTGGAGCCCATCGCCCTCACCGAGATCGAACTGGCGTACGGCAACCGGACGGGCAGCATCAACTGGACCCACCTGTTTTCGGATGTGCTGTTTTCCAACTTCACCCTGACCGGATCACGCTACTCCAGTCAGCCGGATCTGGTGATCGGGGGCACCCGCATATCGCGCAACAATACCGTGCATGACTTTTCGCTGCGCGGGGATTTCGAGTACGTGCCCGGAGACCGGACCGGAGTGAAAGCAGGCTTCTGGGCCGGCATGTTCACCATGCGACTGCGGGACATTTTCGATGGGCAGGAGGCCCTGAACCAGCGCATCCAGGCGCCCTATCTGGCGGCCTATGTGCAGCAGCGCTTCCGGCCGGGGAGCCGCACGGAACTGACCGGCGGGATCAGGCTGTCGTATTTCGGCGAGGGCAGCTATTTGCGTCTGGAGCCGCGGCTCTCCATTGAGCACCGGCCCCGGGCCAACCTGCGCCTGCAGGCCGCTTACGGACGCTACTCCCAGTACCTCACACTCATCAGCAACGAGGTGTTCACCGGACTGGATGTGTGGCTGACCACGGACGATGGGGTGCCACCGTCGTTTGGGGATCAGTTCGTGACGGGAGTCAAGGCTGATCTGGGTGCAGGGTGGGACGTCGAACTCGAGGGTTACTACCGCACCATGCGCAGCCTTTTCCAGTTGAATCCCTTCCTGCTTGATGCTGCCGGCCTCGACTACGCGGAGCTGTTCCACTTTGGATCGGGGGATGCGTCGGGAGTGGAGATGCTGGTGCGGAAAACCCGAGGCGGGGTCACCGGGCAGGTTGGCTACACGCTCGGCGAGACCAGCCGAACCTTCCCGACCCTCAACAACGGGGAGGCGTACGCGCCCAAGTATGACCGGCTGCACGATATCAATGCGATCGGCACCGTTGAGCTTGGCCGGTCCTGGACCATGACATCTGCGTTTGTCTACGGCACCGGTCAGGCCTACACTCAGCCGGTGTCCTACTACCGCCTGGTCGATTCACCCCTGGACAACGATATCCAGACGGCTCAGGTGGCACGCTTCCAGGCAGCCCGTCTGCCGGCCTACCATCGGCTCGATGCGGGCTTCAGCCGGACCGGTGGGTTCTTCGGGGTCGGCGACTACGAATTGCAGCTGCAGGTGCTGAACGTCTATGCCCGCAAGAACGTGTGGTTCAGATTCTTCGAGTTCGAGGAGGACGGCACGGTCACTGAAACCACGGTGCCGCAAATCCCGGTTCCGGTGCCCAACATCGCCTTTACCCTGACATTCTGATGCGACGACTGTTTGCCATATTGCTGGCCGCCGCGTTGACCGGCTGTGATCTCGGAGATCCTGGCGTGCATTCGCCGGAACCGGTTGTTGAGGCGTGGCTGATTGCCGGAGAGGAATTTCCCCCCATCCGCCTGACCTGGACGCAAAGCGTGGAGGTGTCCTACGGTTCGGTTCCCGTGGGTATCGAGGGAGCGAACGTGTCCGTGTCCCTGCTGGATGGCACAGGTCAACCGGCGCGCACAGTGGCCTACATGCATGGCGGGGGAGAGGACGGCTGGTACGTACCCGACATCAGCCCGATGGAGAGTCTCGCGAACTTCGTAGTGCCAGGCGCAACCTATGTGCTGGAGGCCGTCGTGCCAGGATTCAACGAGCCGGTGCGGGCCACGACCGTGGTGCCGGGCGACTTTGACGTGCGGGGCGTGCCCAATGAGACGGTGGTTTACCAGTCCACCAATCAGGTGGAGATCGACGTGACCCAAAGCTTCTATCCGGAGCGGGACGCCGTGTACGTGATCACCATGGAGGCCAAGGAGCCTTCATTCGACAATCTGACCCCCTTCATTCGTGATGCGCTCTACGGGCTGTCGGAGGGGGAAGCGTTCGACCCCGACGAAATCGACTTCACCGAGCTTGAGGACAACATTCGCGTCTCGTCTCCACCCCTGAATGAGGCGAACTGGGAAGTCAATCTCGATGGCAGCCTGAAGCTGCGCCTGCCCTGGTTCTTCGTTTCGTTCTACGGCGTGAATGAAGTCACGGTAGCCGCCATTGACGACAACATCTGGAACTTCCTGCTCGGCGTGAATGCCCAGGAGGGTAACGGCGGTCTGGCGCCCGGAGAAATTCCGGCCGTGGACGCCGGAGTGACGGGAGGACAAGGGCTTTTCGGATCGCTCACCCGCGAGGTTCGCCGGGTAACCGTCACCGAGGAATAATTCGCTGACCGGCCCGCGGGGGACCGGGTGGGGAGTGCCCTGGTTCATCCTGTGGTGACGGGCCAGCCTCGCGCAGCCTGCTCGCCTTACGTACGGACTGATTCGGTCGATCCTGACTGGGTAGGGTGAACCCTGTCAAGATCATATCGACCAAGGCCGCAATGTTGGCCGTGCTGGCACTGACCGGTACGGCGACATCCACTCATGCCCAGAACGTATCCGTGGACACGCCACGGCTTGTCGTCGGCAGCAGCACCTTCCCCTCAGCCCTGTTCAGGCCGGACGAGACCATTCGCATCGGCTGGTCCCCGGCTGCGCCAGGCATGCAGCTGAAGATCGGAGACTTCCCCGGGCAGTACGGCCGCGTGAGTCTTGACGTCTCCGGATTGACTACCCGTGAGTTTACGCCCTCGGGACTGGGGTTGCCCGTCGGAGTCTATCACGCGTCGCTGACGACCTCTGCGGCGACGACACAGGCCGGAATTCGGGCCGAGGCTGCTACCGATCCCACTGTGAGGTTCTCCAAGGACTTCCAGCTCGTTGTCGAGTCTCCTGTGGCCCCGACGATTCTGGGCCCACGAGGAACCATCTTCCGATCGACGCCCACGTTCGAGTGGGAGGCGGTTCCGGGTGTTCCCGCATACGTGCTTGCCGTCTCCAGCACGCCGTTTCAGATCCGGACCAACCCGGTCACCAATGACCCCGTTGTCGAAGGGCTCACGCCGGTATGGGGTGCCCTGACCACCGAGACCTCGGCCCAGTACGGGCAGTCCTCTCCAGACAGTCCGTTTCCCGATCTGCCCGCGCCGCCTCTGGTCCCGGGTCAGGAGTACTACTTCACGGTCGTGAACACGTACAGCAAGACCGACGCATCGCTGGTTAGTGAAGCCTTCGGAGGGGTCGTGGCTTTCACCTACGAGGCGTTTTCAGGGCTCTCCGAACCCCAGTTGGCCGTGCCGCAGCAGGACGCGGAATTTGTCGATTCACGCACGATCCGTTTCGAGTGGGAGCACGTTCGCGGCGCGGCGTCATACACCTTTACGCTGACCGAGCGCCAGACAATCGGCAGCAGCGTCGGCAATGTGCCGGTGTTTACCACAACGACGCCGGTGACCAGGATCACGCTGGACGCGTTCCGCCTCCTGCGCCGAGGAGCGTACACCTGGACTGTCATTCCGAATGAACCTGATGGTTCGGCGGGACTCAGCAGCTCGCGGAGATTCCGCTTTGACACCTCCATGGGAGCGTTCCGCTTTCGTCCGCGCTCAACCGCCGACGACACCCCGGTGCTGGGCGTGCGCGTCACGGTGACGAACCTGGATGGACGATATGCGCCAGTGGTGCCGTTTGTAAACACCGCCGAGTCGTATGCCGACAGTCTGGTCAGCGGTCGCTACACCTTCACCGCGACGCATGAGCAGTTTGCGGATACCACGGTCACCGTTTCCATCGGCGTCGATGAGCGCACCGAGTTCATCCTGCCCATGACGCCCCTGCCGGCGCGTGTCTCCGGCATCGCCCAGGACTCCGACGGCGCTGCGCTGGACAACGTTCGTGTCGTCATGCAGTCCGGCGACCGGGTGGTGCGCACGGTGCTGACCGATTCAAGGGGGCGTTTCTCCTTCAGCGTGGCCCCCGGCCGGTACAGTGTGACGGGGTCTCTGGACGGCTATGCAGACGCCGTGCAGGAAATCGATGTCGAGCCGGGAGCGCAACTTCAACTGTCGGCCCTTGTGCTGGAGCCCGTCGCCGCGTTCGTCACGGGCCGTGTCATCAACGAGTCCGGTCAATCGGTCCAGTTGGCGACGCTCAGAGCCGAAAGCGGCTCGATGTCGCAGGAGGTCACCACAGACGGTGACGGGGTGTTCAACCTTACCCTGGCGGCGGGGCGATGGGCACTCTCGGCGAGCAAGGAGGGCTTTCTCGGAGCCAATCCGGTTCAGGTGACCCTGCAACGGGGAGACCGGATCTCGGGAGTGCTGGTTGTACTTACCGAGCAGGCCAGCCAGGTCAGCGGCACCGTGTTCAGGGTCAGCACGATCGACGGCACCGTGACCAGAGGGGTTGCGGCGGGAGCTACCGTAGAAGCTATTCCTGCGTCCGGGGCGTTGCTCCAGACGCAAACTGACGCGTCCGGTCGATACGTGTTGTCGCTTGGCAGCGGCGCCTATCGAATCCGAGCTCGTGCCGCAGATGCGCTTGCATCAAATCCCGTGGCGTTCGAAATCGGATATGCGGAGTCTGTCGACGGCGTCGATCATGAGCTCAGAACGGCAGAGGCTGCCATCAGCGGTCAGGTGACCGATGCGGTCGGCGTGCCGTTGGAAGGCGTACGCATCTGGTCGGCCGTGGATGACGATCTGGCTCCGGCCACCACCACCGACGCGGAGGGTCGTTATACCCTGTCGGTTCGTGCGGGCTCACACACCATCACGGCAGCCAAGCGCGGATTCCTGACCAGGACCGACCAGATTGGCATTGGTCCGGGTGATGAACTGCGCGGTGTAGACTTTGCGCTTGGGGCTACGGCCGCCACCGTCTCCGGCCGGGTGTTCAGCGGCGGGGTTCCTGTTCCGTTTGCCCGGGTCGATGCGCGACGAGGGGAGACCACGGTGTCTGTCCGTGCCGGGTCCCACGGCTGCTTTGAGTTCGGCTTGTCCGGGGGATCCTGGACCTTTGTAGCCTCCCAGGCCGGCTATGCGACCGCATCAATTCCTTCACTGGTCCTGACGGCCGGGCACATTGTGGACGGGCTGGTCCTGGACCTGGAACCGCGCGGTGCCACCCTTCAGGGTTCGGTGACCAGCGAAGGGGCTCCGGTTTCCGGCGCGCGGATCGCCGTCTCGGGCACCCGGGACGCGACAACCGTTACCCGCACCGATGGACTCTTCGCCTTGCCCGTGACTCCGGACGAGGGGTTGATGGTTCAGGTCTCTCGCGAGGGCTTCGAGAGCAGGGAGTATGATGTTCCAGCTCTGAACGCGGGTTCGAGGCACACGTTGGCGGTCGACCTGAAGCCCGAGAGTGCATCCATTGCGGGGCAGGTCAGCGATGGCTCGGGGGCTGCCGTTCCGAACGCGCTTGTCGTGGCGACACAAGGTGGGCTCGTGCACCGCACTCGAACCCGATTCGACGGATCCTATTCCCTGGCGTTGTCCGCCGGCATGCACACCATTCGAGTCTCCGCTGCCGGGATGGCCAGTCAGCAGCGCGAATTGACGCTCGCGATCGGTGAGCGCAGGAGCGCGGTTGACTTTCGATTGGATGAGACCACGGGAACGCTGCTGGTACAGGTTTTTTCATCTGAAGGCCCGGTTCAAGCACGGATTGATGCCGCCGCTCAGCTCGGAGAGGGGCGCGTCGCGTTTGCAGACGGATCGGGACTTGCGCGGATCGACAATCTGTCGGCAGGCATCTACGAGTTGGTCGTGTCGGCGCCGAGATTCCTTGTGGACTCCCTGTCGGGCATCGTGGTATCGCCGGGCGAAAATGTGAGGGCCTCGTCCGAACTGGTTCCGGCATCAGCGGCCGTGACCGGCAGGCTGGTTTCATCCGGGCTACCGGTTCCCCAGGCGCTGGTTGCCCTCACCGCAGAAGGTGCATTGAGGCAGGCCACATCGCAGTCGGACGGATCGTTCCGCATCGGCGGCCTGCCGGCCGGCGTGGCGACCATCCAGGTCGAGGCGGCCGGATTCGAGTCGCTGCTGCTTCCGGCCGTCACGCTGGCAGAAGCGTCGGAGCGTGACCTGGGCCAGTTGGAGATGACTGCCCGGGCTGCTCGCGTCAGCGGCCTTGTGCGGGACTCGGAAGACCTGCCGGTGGCGGGCGTATTGGTGCGCGTGACGGGAGGTCTAGGCACCGCGTCCGTCAGGACCAACGGGGAAGGCGCTTTTCTGCTGACCGGTCTCGCCGCGGGCGACTACCAGGTCACGGCGTCGCGCGAGGGGTATCGGACTCTGGAGACGCAGGCCACCGCTCCGGAAGAGGGTCTGCTGCTGCGCATCGAAGCCGCAACGGGCAGAATTGAGGGCACGGTCGCGGATGGGAGCGGTGTGCCGCTCGGGTTTCCGGTCCGCGTGGTCGCCAGCTCCTCCGGGGAAACGCAGGCGGCAGTCACCGGCGAGGACGGCACGTTTGTCATCACCGGACTCGACCCGGACCGCGAATGGTCGGTTCGAACAGGAATCTCAAGGCCGGGGTATGGAAATGCGAGTCAGGTGGTCCGGTTCAACAGCGAAGGCACGGCACCGGCCATCCAGCTTGTAGTTGCCGTCGAGACGGGCACCATTTCAGGAAACGCCGGCATCCGACTTGCCTCGGTCCGGCTCTTGCGCCTGCCAGACTCTGAAGTCGTTGCTGTGACGGGGGCCGGAGAAGGCGGCAGTTTCCTGTTTACGCTCCTTCCGGCCGGCTCATACCGCGTAGTGCCGGAGCGCTCGGGCGTGAGCTTCCAGCCGGCTTTCAGGGACGTGACCCTGTCTCAGGGGGGCACGGTGGAAGCTTCCTTTGCCGCTCAGGCTTCGGTGGGGTCCATCGAGGCTCAGGTGGTCAATGTGCTTCGTCAGCCTCAGGTCGGCATCGAGGTGGTGCTTGCAAGTAGCGACGGCCTCGTGGTTCGCAGTGCCCGAACGGCCGCAGACGGCACGGTGGTGTTTCAGGAGCTCCCGTTGCTGAGGAGCTACACGGTCAGGCCCAGTAAGGCCGGGTTTTCTGCGAATCCGGCGTTCCGGGAAGTCCAGCTCGTCTCAGCCGTGCCCGTGTTGATGGAGTTTTCCCTTCTTGAGGCAACCGGTCGCATCAGCGGGCGGGTGGAGGCTCCCGACGGCAGTGCGTTAGCCGGAGCCACCGTTACCGCAGTGCATCTGGCCACCGGCACGTCGATGACGGCGACGGTGAACGAGAATCAATACCAACTGGCCAGGCTTAGCGGCGGCAGGTATCGATTGCAGGCCCGCGCCGACGGATACAACCCCGCCTCCAGAGAGCTTCAGCTGGACGAAGGTCAGCACGCCTCCGGCGAAGACTTTCTCCTGGATCGGGCGACGGTGCGCGTCAGCGGAAGGGTCCTGTACCAGGGTGCGGGTCAGGCCGGTGTGCGCGTAGTTGCCGAAGCCCGTGATCGCCTGGAGACGGTCTCCGGACCCAACGGCGTCTACCTGTTCGAGAGCCTTCCGCTGGATCGTCCGGCACCGGACTCGACCGTCTATACGTTCCGGTACGAACCACAGGCGGGACGGATGCAGACCCTGGTCTACGCGCTACCGGGGGCACTGGTGGGTCAGGTGACCGTGCTTCCGGACGTGACACTGGATTCCGGACGCATCACGGTGCAGGTAGACGATGGCTCGAACCCGTTACCGGCCAGCGTGGCGCTGGAGGGTCCGGGAGGACATCGAGTAGAAGGGGAGGCAGACGAAGGAAACTTTGAGTCGCCGGCCGAGCTGGGACAAGGTCTGTACCGCGTGTCCGTGGATGCTCCAGGCCGGCTGAGGCCCTCAGGCGACGGGATGGTGGTCCACTTGCCAGACAACATGGCGCAGGCCAGCCTCCGTGTATCGCTGCCGTTCTTCCACGCCAGTCCGGAAACGGTGTCGAGTGCCGAACCGGTGACCATTGCAGTCGAGGTGACTCCCGGCACCGAACTGACCGATGTCTCCGCGGTTGTCACGTACGAATCCGCCGGCGCCGTCCTCGAAGTTCCGATGGCGCAGGTCTCGGGCAATCTGGTGGCTCAGCTGCCGCCGCTGAGGTCGACCGACCCGGTGCCGTACAGCATACAGGTTGAGGCAGCCGCGTCGGGTCTGACCTATCGGCAGTCCGGCCTCACTCTCATTCCTCAGGCGCCCGGAGCATTGGCAAGCGCGCGCATCGAGCCGGCTCTGAACGGGGCAAGGGTGCGATCGGGGGACACGTACGCACTCCAGCTGGTATTGCGGGACGGCCTCGGGTCCTCGATAGAGGATCGATTCACATCGGCCGGCCCCGGCCAGGTTTCCTGGAGCCTGATCGGCGACGGTGCCGAGATTGCCCCCGACTCCGAGCATCGAGAGCGGGCGACGCTGGTTGTGCACCAGGCCGGAGCATTCCGTCTGGTCGCGAGCATTCGTCTTGAGGGTGAGCAGCAGGAAGTCGTGGCCGACTTTGTCGCGGGCGAGTTCTCGCCGGCATCGCTGCTGGTGAGTGTGCCCGAGCCGACCGTCGCGAACGAGGGAGGCGGCGTGCAGCTTTCCTACAGGGCCGAGACGGCAGATGGAGTCAGTCAGATCCTGGGCGCAGGTCTGCGCTGGAGCGTCGACCCTCCAGGTGCGGGCTCCGTGAGCTCAACTGGCTTCTTCCAGCCCTCGGACGCCTCTTTCATCGGGCCCGTGGTCATCACGGCTCGGGACGACCGATCGGGCCAGGAAGCCAGGACTGCGCTCTCGCTGGTTCGTCGTCTGGCACCCGGTTCATCCGCTTCCCTTCACGATGGGCAAGGCGTTCGTTTAACACTGCCCGAAGGCGCCATACCGTTTTACTCAGAGATCGGGCTGTCCAGGCCGGCGCTTCGTGGTCCCAAACGAAACGCATTCCCGCAGGGCGCGTCCGTGAGACATACCGCAGGGGAGCGTCTGGTGCGGTTCTCGATGCGCGCCGACGAGGCACTGCCGGGAGATTCCCTGCTGTTGCCGGCCGTCGTCGAACTGCCGTCGGACCCAACCCTGCGCCTGCTTCAGGGTACCCGCACGCTGGCTCGATTCGACGCGTCAACGCTCAAATGGCACCTTGTCGAGTCAGTCGATGAGGCAGACTTCGTCCGGTCTGATCGCGTGCATCACCTCTCGGAGTACGGCGTACTGGCTGCGAATGAAGCGCTCGGACTGCGCCACGTCGCCGTGCTGCCGAATCCCTTCTCGCCGACGCTGGCGCCCCTGAAAATCGGTTACGTGCTGACGACAGAAACGCCGCCGGCATCTGTCAGCGTACGCATCTTCACGACTCGCGGCGAACTCGTACGTACTCTTCTTCAGTCCGAACCCCAGGAACCCGGGAGGTACGGATCGGCCTCATCCAGAAGGTTGATCACCTGGGACGGGCTGACCGACTCGGGCACGCTGGCCCGCAACGGGCGCTACCTGATCGAGATCCGGGCCGAGGACACCTCGGGAGTAACGAGCGAGCTGATTCCGGTGGTACTGGTCAAGTGAGTTGCTACGTCACGATAGCGCGGAATGGCTGGGGTGCAACGACGTTGCGGCTGCTCATGCTGGGCATCTCGTGCATCGCGCTGGCACACGCGGCATCGGCCCAGTCACTGAGCTCCATCCAGGCGGCATTCGTGGACCCGGGAATCGGCACCAGGCAGGCCGCGATGGGATATGCCGGGACAGCGCTAACCGGCGTCGAGGGGGCTTCCTGGAACCCGGCTTCGGTGGCGCGTCTTCCGAGGTTGGACGTATCGATGGTCTATATCGACGCCTTCGGCGTAGTGCCCGCGGGCCTTGCACACGTCGGTTTCCGGACCGGGCGTCGCTGGGGGCTCGCGGTGGGCCTTTCCGAGTCTGGCGACGACGTGCTGCAGGAAACCACCGCTGAGGTGGTCGCGGCCAGGAGATTCGGTCCGTTGTCCGTCGGGCTCGGCGGCCGGGTGCTTCGCGCTGTGTTTGGCCGCAATGCCCTGGCGCCATCCGATTATCAGGTATTCGATCCGGGGGAAATCGAGGCAGGAATTGCGCGACAGGTCCAGGGAGATGCGCTGGGCTTCACGCTCGCCGCGGGCGCACAGTACTTCGCCGGGAGGGCAGCCTTCGCAGTCGTCGTTCGCAACCCGCTGTCCAGCGTGACCTGGAACAGCGGATCAGCTGCTGCCACCAATGCGAGCTATCAGGAAGGACTGCCGCTGGAACTGGTGGTGGGGGCGGCACTGCCGGCGGGCCCCCGTGCGCAGATCCTGATGGACGTTCGCCCGGCACTCGATCCGGAGCTGGATCATGCGGTACGTGTGGGGGCTGAATGGGGGCCGGTTCCCGTGATCACACTCAGGGCCGGCACTGAGAGGCGCTTCAACGGCAGAGGAGACGATGTGCTGACGGCAGGCTTCGCACTTGCCTCCCCCGGTACATCGACATTTCGGGTGATCGCCTCGTACGCGTACGCCTCAAGCTTTCTCGGCCTGACGCAGCAGGTCGGCATTCGCATGGTGCTGCGATGATCAAGCGGTGCCTACCCTATCTCCTCGCCATGTGGGTCGTTACGCCGGCCTGGTCCCAGAGCAATGAATCGTTCCGGGTGGAAGACTGGCGGGGAGGCAGTGTCGAGTCAGGGCTGCGATTGGCCATGTACCGAGCCGGCCCGGGGATCAACGCTGTCGGAGGCGTGCTGAACGGAAGGCTCAGGGGAGGACCGGGGGTCCTGTTCTCGGCCCCCGCGCAACTGGCCGATGCGGGAGCGGGCGTCCTTCTGGCCGGGCGGGCCGGGATTACGAACGCAACCATACCGGGGCTGCAGCATGCGCTCCTTTCGCAGGAGGATGTGCGCTCGGCCACCGACGAATTCCTTGCCGACTATGCCTTCTCCGGCACGCCGGACTACACGACCATTGCGGGTCTCGCCGCGGGCCAGCCGCGCCAGTTGGTGTCGGTTGCCGCCGCGCACGAATTGCTCGAGGGCTTTACCATCGCTGCCGGATTCCATCGGCCGGTGTCCCTTGCCGCGGATTTTCGCGCCGCGGGAATCGAGTTTGTATTGGACGCGGGCCGGCGAAGCGGCTCCCAGACCATCGACATCGACGTGCTGGGTCAACTGAGCGGCGCATCCGGCCTGCGCCTGGATCTCGACGTGCTCGCGACCGGATTCGGTTACCGCTTTGCCTCCGACGACCTGGGATCCTGGGATTTCGGGGCCTCGGTCAGTCGCACGACCGCATCGACCGTGATCGACTGGTCCGTGGAGCCGGAATTGATGATCGTGCTCAGCGGCTCCCAGCAGTATTTCTTCAACGATCCGTCCGACCCGAATCTGTCCGCGGATGAAACCAACGACCTCTACTGGCGCGCCCAGGCGGACTACCGGGGGTCGGCGTGGAGCGCACGCTCCGGGTTGCGCTTCGCCAGCGAGGGCGGAGTGCTCACGCTGATGGTGGACGGCCGTTGGACACAGGACATCCGACTGGCCGACCCTTCGGCCACAGTCAGGGGGTACCTCCCGTCGTTTCTGAACCTGGCAGGCAGCCCGGATCCGGGGCCATTCGAGGAGGAGCTGATGGATGTGGAACGACTGGACCTCGCCAAGCCGAATCTGACCCGTCAGACCTCGGACTCCCTGGGTACCTCAGCCACGTATCGGCGGCCGGATGAAGTGATGGTAACCCTGGATCTGGGGCTGGGTCCGCACACGCTGTCGGCCAACTACGTGCACTACATGGGGGAACTGTCCATGGAGGGCACCTACGGGAGCCGGCGCGGAGAGCCCAAGGTGTTTCGGGTGGGCAAGTCGCTCGACTACGAGGTCCGAGCCGCACTGGATCTGCGATTTCCCGACCGGATGAAAGGGCTCGGGTGGGCGCTGCTTCCGGTCCGCCTGCTATTTCTCGATTTCGACGGCCTGATCATGCAGGCCTTTGCCGGAACGACGGAGTATCGTGAGCCGCACTATCGCATCGGAGGCGGTGTGGTCTATGGCTCTCCCATTGTCAGCGGCGTCGAGCGAAACGTTCGCTCCGATTTGAACCGGCTTCTGGACGGGGCCATGCCGTCGGGCTTTGCGCTTGCCCGCTCCTACACCGTGTTCGAAAACCTGGACGTCGGCGTCACGGCGGTCGGAGTGCCCGACCTGCTGTTGCGAACGTCGCTCACATGGAGACTCGGCCGCCGCGAGCCCTGACCCGCCTCGCCTTCTAGCCGAAGCGCCTCCCCAGTTCTTCGCACAAATCCTCCAGGTACGCCTGGTCCGTGGTATCAAACGCGTCGTCGCGATTGGAGTCCACATCCAGCACGGCGATTACCTGACCCTCCGGGTTCAGCACTGGTACCACGATCTCCGACCGGGTGCTGGAGGAGCAGGCAATGTGGCCCGGAAACAGCTCGACATCCGGCACCAGCTGGGTTTGCCGGCTTTCGGCCGCCGCGCCACAGACGCCCCGGCCGAACGCAATGCGCAAACAGCCGTGGGTGCCCTGATACGGCCCGACGGCCAGCATGCCGGGTTCTACAGTGCGGTAGAACCCCGTCCAGTCATAGTGATCGAACGCGTGGTGGAGTTCGCAAGCCACTGTCGCCATGGCGGCCACCCAATCCGTTTCTCCCTCCAGTAGGGCGTCGATGGTGCGCCTGACCTCGCGGTACGTGTCTGCCTTGTCGGGGTGGGTGATGGTCTGCATCAGTTCTTCAGCTTCTGATAAGCCTCCAGGGCCCGTTCCCGGGCCTCCTTGTGCTCAACGATGGGCGCGGGATACTGCTCCGGCACCACGTCGGTATCCCAAGGCTCGAAGAGGTGTTTGTCCGGTACATCTTTCAGTTCCGGCACCCATTTTCGCACGTATGCTCCGTCCGGGTCAAACTTGTCGCCCTGCGTGATGGGATTGAAAATGCGGAAGAACGGCTGCGCATCCGCTCCGCATCCTCCGGCCCATTGCCAGCCGAAGGTATTGTTTGCCAGGTCGGCATCGACCAAGGTGTCGTTGAACCATGCCTGCCCGTGTCGCCAGGACAGGAGCAGGTGTTTCGTGAGGAAGGAAGCAACGATCATGCGCACGCGGTTGTGCATCCAGCCCGTTTCCCAGAGCTGCCTCATGCCGGCGTCGACCATGGGATAGCCGGTTCGACCCTGTTGCCAGGCCTGAAGGGCCTGCGAATCCTCGCGCCAGGGGAACGCCTCAAACTCCTCCCGAAGCGGCTCGGTTACCGTGTGCGGGAAGTGATGCAGCACGTGATGCGCAAAGTCGCGCCAGACCAGTTCGCGGCGAAAATCTTCGTCGCTCGAGGCGTGCCAGGCCTGCCGGATCGAGATCTCCCCAAAGTGAAGGTGCGGAGACAGCTGCGAGGTCCCATCGATGGACGGAATGTCGCGCTCGTCCGCGTAGTCCGACATGTCCAACTGAGACAGTTTGCCCCTGGCTGATCGTTCGCCGGGATTCCAGGCCGCATCGATGCCTCCGGCCCAATCGATTTTTGGCAACAGCTCCAGCGCTTCCAGCGGAGTACCTGAGACGTCTGGGGTGGCCTGAACATCCGAGAATCGAGGCGTGCCGCTCGGTTCGTCGACCGGCGTGCCCTCCGCCAGGAATTTCTTGTAGAAGGGGGTGAACACCTTGTACGGACCACCTGAACCCGTTTGGATGGCATCCGGGTTGTGCAGCAGGGCGCCGGCGAATCTGCGTACATCGATGTCCTTTTCCTCAAGCCGGCGCTGGATTTCATCGTCCCGGCGAGCGCGATGCGGCTCCGGGCGCTCTTGCCAGTACACCGCCTCTGCCCCGGTTTCGCAGGCAAGCCGGACCACCTCGTCGGCCGGATCCCCTTGCCGGATCACAAGCTGCAGGCCCGCGGCCTGCAACGCCTCGGCGTGGGCCGCCAGCGAATGGTGCAGCCACCAGCGGGATGCGCTGCCGTCCGCCCAGCCTTCACCGCCATTCCAGGCAAAGAATGGTATGACCGGCTGCCCGGAATCGGCTGCGGCCTGCAGGGCCGCGTGATCCGACTTGCGGAGATCGTTTTCAAACCAGACGATGACAGGAGGCATTCGGAGAGGGATCGTACACACAGACCCCCGATGTACGTGACCGCTTGCCTCTACGTTCGGGCAGATCCCGGACCTCACGGAAAAAGCGAATCGGGTGTTTGGGCCCGTACTCTACTTGCGGAGGATCGGCGTTACCCCGACGCAGCCCTCGATGCCGATCGGTCACTGACACACAGAACCGATTGAATCCACGGTAATCATGCGTACCGTAAACGTATCAGCCAAGGCTACGGCTGAACTCATTTCCCGAACGCTCTCTGACGCGTATCCGGGGACCCTCTTTGCAGTGAACATCGCCGAGCCGCAAGGTCGACGCGACATTCACGGAATCGATGTCGTCTGGATCGACGGCCCCAAACGCGAGCAGGTAGAGGAGATGCTTGATCGCTTTCAGGGGGTATCGTGGGATCCCAGGACCGGCAATCTGGACAGCCGCTCACACATGCAGGTGGGGCGGGATGGACTGCTGGAAGAAGTCTTCTACGACATCGACTACATCTTCTGCGACGGCCCTACGACGGTACTCTACCGCTGATCAGGCAGGCGCCGGCCCCCCCGGAACGGGTTTCCCGGTGCCGCCGCCCAGCACGCACTGCAGGATCGCGACATCAAGGCGCTCCCCGTCCACGAATCCGATTTCGTGCTGGATGCCTACCCGTTCGTATCCGAAGCGCTCGTGCATGCGGATGCTGCCGTCGTTGCCTGCCCAGATCTTGGCCACCAGGTGATGGTAGCCTAGTTCGCGGCATCGCTCCATGAGACGGTGCTGCATGGCCGAACCGTGGCCCTGGCCGGTCAGGGAGCGGTCCACGTACACGGACGTTTCGGCAGCCACTGCGTAGCCCGGACGAGGGTGGTAGGTCTTGATGATTCCCCAGCCAACGACGGCGAACTCATCGCCTGATTCGACCACCAGCAGGTCCTCTCGGGGACCCTGTTTCTCTATCCACAGCGCAACGTCCGAGGCGGCCAGGTCATCGGTGTCCATGGTCGCATCGCGGAGCCGGATCGACTGGTTATAGATCCGGGCGATGCGGTCTGCGTCCCGCATCGTGGCCTTGCGGATCCTGCGCTCCGGCTCAGGCATCCAGCACCGATCGAACGGCCTGTTCGGCATCGATCATCGTACCGACCGTGCCCGATCCCGCAACGGAGCGACCGGAGTCCTTGAGAATGCCGTAGACCTCATCGGCCGTCAGTTCCGGATTCAACGCGCGCAGCACGCCGGCCAGGCCGGAGACCATGGGTGTCGCCATGGAGGTGCCCGAAAGCTTCACGTAGCCGCCACCGGGGCGAAGCGACAGGATGTTCGTGCCCGGCGCCGAAATGGGGCGCGACAGGCTGCTGTTGGTATTGGAGAACGGCGCCTTGGCCAGGCGTTCGTTGACGGCGCCGACGGCGATCACGCCCTCGATGTTTGAGGGCACGCTCTTTTTGGCGTCGATATTGGAATTGCCTGCTGCAGCGATCACGACGGCGCCGCGCTTGCGCGCAAACTTGACCGCATCGACCATCACTTTTGGCGTTATGGGGCTCTGACCACCCAGCGACAGCGAAATGACGTCGGCACCGGCCTCGGCGGCCGAAATGATGCCCTCTGCCGTGCTTTCGGCCGTTCCGAGACCATTGTCACCCAGGGCCGAGAACCCGAGAATGGTGACGAACCGGCCCTCCCAGTTCAGGGATGCCACACCAAGGCCGTTGTTGGTGGTGGCTCCGGCTATGCCCGCGCAGTGGCTGCCGTGTCCATGCCGGTCGCGGGAGCCCGGGGACTCGCCGAAGACCGAACTCACGTCCTCATGCGAGGCGTCGACACCGGTGTCGACGATGGCGACGACCGCCTTGCGCACCGGCTCGGCATCCTGAAGCAGGGCGTGGGCTTCGTGACCGCGAATGGCCTCCAGGGCCCACTGAGAGCCCACCAGCGGGTCATTCTCCAGAACATCCAGCGGGAGCATCTCCTCGATGGGCTCGGTGGCGGGCAGATCCAGGCTGAACGTGGGGTTCAACTCCGTGTGGTCGACGTTTTCGGTGTCGAGGTCGAGAATCTTGCGCAACGCCTCCCGACAATCCTTGGGAAGCCGAATGAGGTACACCTGGGCCAGGTCCTCATCCTCGGCGAGGTCTACCATGGGAAAGGCGCGCTCGGCGACGCCCTGGTGGGCTTCGACCACCGCCGCAATTTCCTCATAACTGTCGTCCGGGCCCAGTTCAACGAGCAGCGTGACCTGCTCCGAGGACGAGAACATGCTGCCACGCAAGAGAATGATGACCACGCCGAGGACCATGGATCCCATGCCGAGCATGAAGAAGGACCGGGCCTGCTCCTTTTTGCCGGCGACCATGCCGGCGATGATGAGCAGTCCCGCGCCGAGCTCAGCAGCCGCAAAGCCCACGGAGTCCAGCAAGGGCCCCGTCCCCGTCAGCCGCATAAACACGGCAATTCCCAGCAGGGCCAATCCGCCGAGCACGAAGAAGGGGTTTTTGTCGTCCTTTCGGGCGGCCAGTCCCAGCAGGACAGATCCCCCGACAGTCAGCGCGGCAGTCAGAAACATGGTGTTCAGGCGGGAATAGGATAAACGCTCCCAGCGGATCGCTACGGTATGGCGGGCTGCTGGTTTCACCACCGGGAATGCTGCCCGGACTACCTACACATTTCCCCAGTGATGAAGAAACTGCTCCTGAGCCTCCTGTTCGTGATGTCCGCAGGCCTGTCCGCCTGCCAGTGCTCCGACAAGCCTGAAATCGGCCCTGTCGAAGGGCAGACCTCAACTGCCCAGGTGGTCTCTGAGCCCATCGCCTGATCCATTGCCGGGTCGGCCCGACTCCTCGTTGCATGCGCATTTCCGACGACACCATTGAGTCGGTCCGCTCGTCCGCGGACGTCGTGGATGTGGTCGGAGACTACGTGCGACTGAAAAAACGGGGCTCGAATTACGTCGGACTCTGCCCGTTTCACAACGAGAAGACTCCATCGTTCAACGTCAACCCCTCGCTGGGCATCTTCAAGTGCTTCGGCTGCGGGGAGGGGGGAGACGTCTTCAGCTTCATCAGTCGGGTGGAGAACCTGACGTTCCCCGAGGCGGTGACGCTGCTCGCCGAGCGGCTTGGAATCGTCATCGAGCAGCCGGACGGCGTAGATGAGGGTGCGTCGGAACGGGAGGCCATCCTGCATGCGCTGCACTTCGCGGCACGCTACTTCTACCAGCAGCTCACTCGGGAGGAGACGGGAGCTGTGGCGAGGGACTACCTGGCCAAACGGCAGATTGAGCCGGAAATGGTCAAGCGGTTCGGTGTCGGCTATGCGCGGGATGAGTGGGACGGACTGCTGAAGGCTGCCACGGAGGCCAGGATCAGCGAGTCCATGCTGGAAGCCGCCGGGTTGGTTCTTCCCCGGCGGGATGGGTCGGGATACTATGACCGCTACCGCCACCGACTGATTTTCCCCATCCTCAGCCACGTCGGCAAGGTGCTCGGCTTCGGTGGAAGGATTCTGGAGAAAGCGGACGATCAGCCCAAGTACATCAACTCTCCCGAGACCGAGGTGTACCACAAGGGCAAGGTGCTGTACGGGCTCTATCACGCCAAGAACGCCATCAGAGGGCGTGAGGAGGTGGTGCTTGTGGAAGGCTACACGGACGTCATCGCGCTGCACCAGGCTGGCGTGGAGCATGTGGTTGCCAGTTCGGGCACGGCGCTCACGTCGGATCAGGTGAAGCTCATCGGTCGATATGCTCGCCGCGTCATCATGCTGTACGATGCGGATGCCGCCGGCGCCAAGGCCACGGTGCGCGGCATCGACCTCCTGCTGCAGGCAGGCATGGCGCCCTACGTGGTTTCGCTGCCCGAAGGGGAGGACCCCGACACGTTTGTGCAGAAGTTCGGCGCCGAGGCCTTTGAGACTGCCATGTCTGACCGGAGGGAGGATTTCGTCACCTACCTGCACGGAAGAGCAAGGGCCAAGGGCAGTCTGGACGAGCCTGACTCGCGCGCCGAGACGCATCACGCCATCATGAAGCTGGTCTCACGAATCCCCGACCAGTTGATGCGTGAGTCCTATGTGCAGCGGGCGGCGTCGGTGCTCGGGGTGCCGGATGTGTATTTGCGGCGGGCCATGCAGGCCGATCGCAAGCGTGAAGCGCGGAATCAACAGCGCCGACAGCGCCGGGAGCCGGCGCAGGAGCCGGCCGCGCAGGTACCGCAGAGTGCTGAACGCCAGCCGCTGCCCGAAGAGAAGACCCTGCTGCGCCTGATGCTCGACCACGGCTCGCCCATGGTCAGTTTCATTTTGTCACGCACGGCCCTGGACGAGTTTACCGAGGGCCCGTCGCGCCGAACCGCGCACGCGCTGGTCCAGCAATTCGAGTCAGGAGAAATACGCAAACAGTCATTTCTTGACGGCACGCTGGGCACCGGGATCCAGCGTCTGGCTGCTGAGATCCTGACGGATCGGGAAGAACCCTCCGACAACTGGGAAAAGAAGCGGCGCATCACCGTGCCGCAATTCAATGAGAACGCCCGTGCAGCGGCCTCTGGAGCCATGACGTTGCTCAAATTGGACCGTCTGGACGAGATGATTGCCGGACTTCGGCATGGCATCCATATTGCAGAGCGCGAAGGGCGTGAAGTGCGGCCTCTTCAGGAAGAGCTCGTAGGGCTGCAGCAGCTGCGCAGAAAAATTGAAGACCGAGAGTTTTTGAACTGATGGCCACTACTCGATTGAGTTCTTCCGGCGGAGATTCATCTCCGCACGATACGCCTGGCGTCCCCTCGCCCAGCAAACCTCGCCTGCATGCGGCTGTCCCTCGGGCCGTCGATCCACAGCCGGTTGCGACCGGGGCCGAGCTGGATCATCCGGCGCTGTATTTCAATCGTGAATTGTCGTGGCTGGACTTCAACTGGCGGGTGCTGCACCTGGCACTTGACGAACGCACCCCCCTTCTGGAGCGGGTACGCTTCGCGGCCATCACCACGTCCAACATGGACGAGTTCTTTCGCAAGCGCGTCGGTGGTTTGAAGCGCCAGGCCGCCGCGGGGGTGGTGACGCTGAGTCCCGACGGCCGCACACCGCTGGAGCAGTTGCGCCTGGCGCAGCATGCCGTGCGTCCAATGCACGATGCGCTGTGCGATGTGTGGGTGAATACCCTCAAGCCGGCCCTGGCGGATCAGGCCGGTATCCGCATTCTGGACTACGATGGACTCGCTGAGACGGAGCACGCCTTCCTGCGCGAGTACTTCCAGAAGAACATCTTCCCGGTCCTGACTCCGCTGGCCGTCGACCCGGGACATCCCTTCCCGTTCATCTCCAATCTGAGCCTTTCCCTGGCTGTGACACTGCGTCACCCCACGCGAGGCACCGAGCACTTTGCGCGGCTGAAGGTTCCTACCTCCCGCGGCCGGTTTGTGCGCCTTCCCGGGGACGGTCACAGCTACGTGCCCGTCGAGCAGGTGATCGCGGCCAATGTCGGCGAGGTATTCCGCGGCATGGATGTCGTGGGTGCTCACACGTTTCGACTGACGCGCAATGCGGACATCCGGCGGGATGAGGAAGAGGCGGACGATCTGATCGAGATGATCGCGGAGGAGCTCAGGGAACGGCGCTTTGCGCCCGTCACCCGGCTTGAGCTGGCAAGTTCGGCTTCAGAGGACGTGCGCGCTCTGCTGACACGCGAGCTGCAGCTCTCCCCGGAGGACATCTTTGACGTCGACGGCGAGCTGGATCTGACGGACTTGCACAACATCGCAAGCATCGATATTCCCGCGCTGCAGTTCCGGCCCTGGGATCCGGTCATTCCGTCGCGTCTGCGCCATGCAGGGGAGGCCAAGGACCGGGTGGACATGTTCTCGGTCATCAGGGGCGGCGACATCATGGTGCACCATCCCTACGAGGCGTTCAGCGCCAGCGTACTGCGCTTCATCGAGGACGCCGCAGTGGATCCGAAGGTGGTTGCCATCAAGCAGACCCTGTATCGCACCTCGGATGACTCACGTGTCGTCAACGCGCTGATTCGGGCCGCCGAGCGTGGGAAGCAGGTCGCCGTGCTTGTCGAGGTGAAGGCGCGATTTGATGAGGCCAACAACATGGAATGGGGCGCACTGCTGGAACGAGCCGGCGTGCATGTGACCTATGGCCTGGTCGGGCTGAAGACGCACACGAAGACGACGCTCGTCATCCGCGAAGAAGAGGACGGTCTGAGAGCCTACTGCCACATCGGGACGGGCAACTATCACCAGAAAACGGCCAAGCTCTACACCGACATCGGGTACTTCACGTGCGATCCCGATGTGGGCTACGACATCATCAACCTGTTTCACTATCTGACCGGCTATGCCCCGGAGCAGCACTACAAGAAACTGGTCGTGGCGCCGCGGGACATGCGCCGCACATTCGTGCAGCTTGTGCGCCGCGAAGTGGAGTTGCACGAGAAGCACGGCGATGGGCGTATAGTCGCGAAAATGAACGCGCTAGACGACACCGTCATGATCCAGGAGCTCTACCGCGCCTCTCAGGCCGGTGTGCGCATCGACCTGATCGTGCGAGGGCATTGCCGACTGCGGCCCGGATTGCCGGGGATCTCGGACAACATTCGTCTGGTGTCCATCCTGGGTCGTTTTCTCGAGCACAGCCGCATTTTCTGGTTCCGCAACAACGAGGAACACCAGGTCTTCATCGGAAGCGCGGACTGGCAGCGTCGCAATCTGGATGACCGGGTGGAAGCCGTGCTGGAGATAGATGACGAGAGTGCTCGCCAGCGGCTGATCGATACCCTTGAGCTGGCGCTGCTGGACAATCGCTCTGCGTGGGAGCTCGGATCCGACGGCCAGTATCAACTCCGTATGCCGGCGGACGGCCTCGAAGAGCCGGGATTTCAGGAGCAACTGATGCACATTCATCGCCAGGACGCGACAGAATCCAGCTCCTGGGACATCACCTGATCCGCCGCCCCGCGGGTGGAGGTCGGTCAGTACAGTTTCTCCATGCGCGCCGGGTCATTGGAGTCCGCATCGCGAGTGATCCAGTACGTGCGCATGCCCGGGTCCGGCCGGCGGTTCATGGGGTCCTTGCCCGCAAGGCGAAGCATGAGAGCGATGGGGGTCACGACGAGCAGGAAAACCAGCGTCAGCAGGACACGCGTCATGATCGTGCCAAGGACCAGCGCAATGAGCATCCAGGCCGGATACACGGTGCGCAATGCACCCGGAAGCAGCGTGCCGAGCATCACGAGGGGAGTCCCGACGGCGATCAGTACGGTTGCCGCGGTGCCGGGGACCCAGTCCGAGCGCCACATCAGAAACACTGCGATGGCAAGGAAGACACCGCCTACGACCAGGCCAAAACGGCGTAGCGTGCCGGCATCCCGGGGGAGGGCAAGCGCCTCTTTCCACAACGTTCTGAGCATGAGGGACGATACGAACACTCGGACCGGTTCACCGAGCAGGATTCGGAACGACAGCGTCAAATGATCGCGCCTGGGCTCCTTTCCCCGCTATTTCATGTCGCTCGTGCGGCGGTCGACGTAGGTTTTCGGCATGAACGACATCGTTGAGTCCGTGATGCGATCCGGCTTCGGCCAACCGGCAAGCGTGGCGTACCTGGTCGGAAAACCCGCACCGGGCGAGCACCTGCCCCTGGAACGGACCCTGGTCGTAGCCGGCAAGGGGTTCGAGGGTGATCACGACCGCACCGCGTGGTGGAAGGGGGAGTTGATTCCTGGTCGGGAGGTCACCGCAATGGCGATCGAGGTGCTGCGTGCGATGCGGGTTGCGCCGGACGTGCCCGGCGACAATCTGATTACGCGCGGCGTGGATCTCGGTGCACTGAACGCCGGGGATCGGCTCATGATTGGTGATGTGGTGCTTGTTCGCAGCGAGAAACCGCATCGCCCATGTGCGCTGTTCAGACAGCGGGCCGGGCACGAGGCTTTTGAGGCTGCGGCAGCGGGGCTGCGCGGTGCCCTCTTCTCGGTAGAACGATCGGGAGAAATCGCGGTGGGCGACCCGATCGAGGTTGTTGCCGAGGTGAGCGCATGAAGCGTGTGCTTCCCCTGGTGCTGGGTGTTGTCGTTGCGGCGTGTACCACGCCGCCGCAACAACGGGGAACGACGGGCGCCGAGGTCTACGCGACCACCTGCGCAGCCTGCCACGCCGCCGACGGACTCGGTGTCAATGAAGCTTTCCCGCCTCTAAAGGACAGCCCCTGGGTCAGTCTGCCGGATTCGCTGCTCATTCGGCTGACGCTACGTGGCCTGCGGGGCCCCATTCAGGTGAATGGCCGTGAATACAACAACATGATGCCGCCCCACGCCTTCCTCACGGACGAGCAGCTGGCCGCGGTACTCACGTTTGTGCGTACGGAGTTTGGAGCCGGTGGGCTCATTGAGCCCGACCAGGTTGCGGCAGAGCGTCAGCGATTCGGCTCTGGACCGATGTGGACCATCCAGGAGCTCACCGCCGCGCCTGAATGACCGGCTCAGGATCTGTCTGCGGCCCGGGCTACGAGG
This sequence comes from Rhodothermales bacterium, assembly GCA_017643395.1. NCBI lineage: Bacteria > Pseudomonadati > Rhodothermota > Rhodothermia > Rhodothermales > Rhodothermales bacterium. Next base: position 419,676 of record JAEPNP010000003.1, read on the forward strand.
TGCTTGAATAACGGGAGCAGATCAGTCACCTGACGCTCCGGGTGGAATTGCACGCCCAGTACCGAGCCGTCTTCGTTTTCGATGGCTTCGATGACGCCGTCGTCGGCTCGGCCGGCCACCCGGAATCCCTGGCCCACGGATGCCAGGGCCTGGATGTGATAGGTGTTCACCGAACGCGGCTCCTCTCCGAGAAGCTTCGCGATCCAGGTGTCGGGTTCGGCGGTGAATGCGTGCGAAGTGCCGCCTCGCTCGCTGGAGTGCACGCCCGTTCCCTCCAGGGCGGACTGCACGTCTGCGTGGATGGTGCCGCCGGCCACCGCGTTGATCAGCTGCATGCCGTAGCAGATCCCCAGCACGGGCGCACTGCGCCTTCGGTGCAGTTCCAGATACAGCCTGTCTGATGCAGACCGGCGGGCGTCGGTGGGCTTGATGTCGTCGGGCAGCGAGCCGATCAGTCCCTCCTGGATCGCAGGCCCACCGGTGATCACCAGTCCCTGCACAAGGTCCACAAGCGCTTCGGCCACGCCTGGATCCGTGGTGGTCGGCAATACCACAGGAATCCCTCCGGCAGCTTCAACAGCATCCGCGTACCTCGCGTCCAGTTCCTGTTTGCCGTCCTTTAACGACGTGGTGATGCCTATCAGAGGCCTCTTCATGCGTCCGGGGTGTTCAGGGCGATGATTCGGGCGATGGCCGCTCCGCCCAGGTCAGTCAGTTCCGCCAATACGAGTTCGGTGTGGGCACCAAGGTCAGGCGGGGGAGACAGTTCCCGGAATCCGGCCGGCCACTGCCGGATCCCCTCAGGCTCGAGGACCATGTAAGGAGAGCGGGCGAGTGCATCGCCGGCGTGCCGAATCCGGCCGGCCGGCACCCCACATTTTTCCAGCCCAGCCATCAACGTGTCACTGGCAACTCCGGCTGCGGCCGCCTGGAGCCGCGATTCGAGTTGTTGGCGCTGCCTGACCCGACCGGCGTTTGTGCGCCACTGCGCATCGACCGGGACATGCAGTGCTTCACAGACGGCCTCAAACTGCCGACTGCTGCCGACGGCCAGCAGAATCGACTCGCCGTCGGAGCACTGGAGCACGGTCCCATAGGGGGCGATGTTGGGGTGTGCAGATCCCATGCGCACGGGAGGCTGTCCAGTTCGCAGGGTGCCGCTGCCCTGGTTGGCCAGCGCAGAAACAGCGGCATCGAGCAGCGAAATGGTCACATGCCTGCCTTTGCCGGTGCGCTGCCGGTCCAGCAGCGCCAGAAGAATGCCCTCCTTCAAGTGGTGGGCCGCCAGCACGTCCATCAGGGCCACAGGCAGTTTGACGGGGGGGCGGTCCGGATAACCGTTCATCGCCATGAAGCCGGATTCGGCCTGGATGACCGCATCGTAACCGGCGCGATCGGAGTCTCGGCCGTATCCGGATACCGTGGCAACTATGAGTCCCGGGTTCTCCAGCAGCAGCGTTTCCGGGTCGAGCCCCAATCTGGCGTCGTGCCCGGGGCGGAAACTGGCGATGAGGATGTCGGCCCTGGCCGCCAGTGCTTTGGCGGCACGGGCGGCCTCGGTGTCCCGGAGGTCCAGCACCACGGATTCCTTGCCAAAGTTCGCTGCGCTGAAATACGAGGCCGTGTCGTCGGGGTTTTCAGCCGCCCGATGCCAGGACCGGGTCACGTCTCCCGCAGGCGGCTCGACCTTGACCACACGCGCGCCCAACTCGGCCAGAAACTGGCCGACGCTTGGCCCCGCCAGCACGGTCGCCAGCTCGACGACGAGCAGGCCCTCCAGCACGTCAGGCTCCCGGTACGCCCGGTTCGGTCATGTCCCGCACGTCCAGCACGTGGTCCAATTCCTCCTCGGACATCAGCCCCATTTCCAGTACGACTGCGCGCACGGACTGTCGCGTTTTGGCGGCCGTCTTTGCCACGGTCGATGCCTGGTCGTAGCCAATCGTGCGGTTGAGCGCCGTGGCAATGGACGGATTAAGTTCAAGCAGCTCGCGGCATCGCTCCCGGTCTGCCTGAATGCCCTCCAGGCAACCGGTCCGGAACGCATCGCAGGCGCCCTGGAGCACGTTGACAGACTCCAGCATGGCGTGTGCCATGACGGGCATCATGACGTTCAGCTCGAAGTTGCCATGCTGCCCGCCGACGGTGATCGTGGTGTGATTGCCCATGACACGTGCGCAGACCATCATCAACGCCTCGCTGAGCACCGGATTCACCTTGCCGGGCATGATCGACGACCCCGGCTGGATGGCCGGAAGGCGGATCTCGGAAAGTCCGCTGGTGGGACCACTCGACAGGTGCCGAATGTCGTTGGCGATCTTCATCAGCGAGACGGCCACCGTATTCAGCGCTCCCGATGCGCTCACGTAGGCATCCTTGGCGGCCTGGGCCTCGAAATGGTTGTCGGCCTCCCGGAAGGTGAGCCCTGTGAACTCGGAAATGTGAGCGATGGCCGATTTGGCGAACGCAGGCGGGCAGTTGATACCCGTTCCCGTAGCGGTGCCGCCCAGTGCGAGTTCAGCCAGCTCTTCGGAGGCGCGCTCGACCCGCCTCATGCCGAGCCGGAGCTGCGCCGCGTAGCCACCGAACTCCTGGCCCAGTCGGACCGGGGTGGCATCCATGAGGTGGGTGCGGCCACTCTTGACCACATCGTCAAACTCGGCAGCCTTGGCCTCGAGGGCCGTCGCAAACCGGTCCAGGGCCGGCAATAAATCCTCGGCGATGGCAACCCGCGCGGCAACATGCATCGCGGTCGGAATGACATCGTTGGAGGATTGCGAGGCGTTCACATGATCGTTGGGGTGGACCAGCTTCGAGCCGCGGTCGCCCCCCATGCGCTCCGAGGCCAGGTTTGCAAGCACCTCGTTGGCGTTCATGTTGCTCGAGGTCCCGCTGCCGGTCTGGAAGATGTCCAGCACGAATTCGTGGTCGAGCTCGCCGGCAATCACGCGGTCCGCGACGGCAACGATCGCATCGCGCACATCCTGCTCGATCAATGACAACTCTGCGTTGGCCATGGCCGCGGAGCGCTTGACAATGCCCAGCGCCGCGATGAATCGCCGCGGGAAACGAATCCCGCTGATGGGGAAGTTGTCGGCGGCGCGCTGGGTCTGGGCGCCAAAGGCCGCGTCGGCGGGTACCCGGACTTCTCCGAGGGAGTCGCGTTCGATGCGAAAATCGCTCATCGTTGATGGCAGCAGTGGATGGTTTCGAAATATACCCGCGCGCCCTCACGGAGGGTGTTGATTGGGGTTGAATACGGGGCGTTTCGCAGAGGCGTGCCGGGGCGATGCGCCCGCTCCGCACGCCCTGGCAACCCAAGCGGGCCCTGTTCGTAGCTTGCCGCCGCCAAACCCTCCCCGGATGAAACTGATCACCGACGTGTCGGCCATGCAGGCCGAAGCCAATACCGCCCGCGCCGCCGGAAAACGGCTCGCCCTGGTGCCGACCATGGGGTCACTGCACGCGGGCCATCTGGAGTTGGTGCGTCGCGCGAAGGAAGAGGCCGACCACGTAACGGTCTCCATCTTCGTCAATCCGACCCAGTTCGCTCCCGGAGAGGACTACGACCTCTATCCCCGTGATCTGGAGGGGGACATGCGTCTGCTCGAGGGCATTGGGGCGGTCCAGGCGATCTATGCGCCGCCCCCCTTGGCCATGTACGAGAACGGCACGTCAGGGCTTACCTGGGTGACCGTCGACCGGCTGACGGAGTACCTCTGCGGACCCCACCGGGAAGGCCACTTTCGCGGCGTCACGACCATCGTCGCGAAGCTGTTCAATGCGTGTCGTCCCGACGTGGCCGTGTTCGGGCTGAAGGACGCGCAGCAGTTTTTCACGCTGCGACGTATGGTGCGCGATCTGGACTTCGGCATAGAGCTCGTTGGTGTCGAAACCGTGCGCGAGCCGGATGGGCTGGCCATGTCCAGCAGGAATCGTTACCTCGGCACCGAGGCCCGCAAGCAGGCCGTGGCCCTTTCCCGGGCTGTGCTGGGTGCCCGGGATCGGATCCGGGCTGGTGAGCGCGACTCCACCCGCGTCCTGGATGCCATGCAGGCCGAATTTGACAATCTCTCCCTGGCCGCCCTTGAGTATACCGAGGTGGTCGACGGAGACCTGCTTCAGCCTGTGGATGCGCTGCGTCCGGGAATGACGGTGATCGCGGCGGTTGCGGCGCAGGTGGGCGGTGCGCGACTCATCGACAATTCCATTGTGCAGGTACCCGAATGAGGTTCTTTGCTGCGCTGCTGCTGGCGCTGTTTGTGACGGATGCGGCGGGCCAGTCATGGCGCTACCCTGCTCCGGTGGACGGAGGGCTGGCGCTCATCGACAGCACGGGAAAAAGGGTCGGGGATGCCGTATTCGAGAGCGTGCCTGCCTTCGACGGACCCGTCGGCGCGGCGCGCAGAGACGGACGGTGGGGACTGATTGACAGATCCGGCGCCTGGGTGGTCGAGCCCCGCTATGGGGAAGCCTCCGCGCACGGGAATCGTGTCCTCGCCCGGGACGCGCAGGGCTGGCACCTGCTGGACGCTTCGGGCAGGACGCTGACCTCCGAACCCTATGCGGCGATCTCACCCCCAGGCGATGGCGTAGCGGCCTTCCAGGAGCTGAGTCCGGGTCGCGGCAAGGAAGGAAAGTGGGGTCTTCTGTCCGCAGACGACGGTCGGGTGGTGCTCCGACCGGAGTTGGATGCCGCCGGGGTGCCCGCAGAGGGTCTTGTTCCGGCTGCGCGGTATCGCAAGCTTATTTTTCTGCGTCTGGAGCGCCGCTGGGGGTACGTGGACCAGGCGGGTCAGTGGCGGATTGAGCCTCTCTTCGGGTTCGCACGGACTTTTTCCGACGGACTGGGACTGGCGACGGACGGCCGGGCCGGCGTCTACCTTGACGCGTCCGGCGATACCGTGCTGGTGGCCGAGCATGCGCTGGTCGCCTCGTTCTCGGACGGACTGGCCCGCTTCGGCGAGCCCGGCAGCCAGGGGTTCATGGATGTGGAGGGTGCCGTGCGCATAGAGGCCCGCTTCGAGGCCGCTTCCGACTTCCGGAACGGCCGGGCTGCTGTCAGACAGGACGGGCGATGGGGCTACATCGACACCACCGGAGCCTGGGTAGTGCCCCCGACCTTTGAAACGGCCGGCACGTTCCAGGGGGGGCTGACGCTGGTCCGATTCCAGGGCAGGCACCAGTACATCGACCTGCAAGGCAACGTCATCTGGCAGCAGAACTAGCCGGAATCGCCAAGCGTCGGAAACCGACCTAGTCTTCGAACTGCTCGTAGGCCTTGATGATGTCCTTCACCAATCGGTGCCGGATAACATCGGCCTCGTCGAAATAGACGAACTGGATGCCCTCCACGTCTGACAGAATCTCCCGGGCGTGCACCAACCCGCTGTCCGAGCGGCGAGGCAGGTCGGTCTGTGTGACGTCCCCGGTGATGATGGAACGGCTGTTGGCCCCGAGCCTCGTCAGAAACATCTTCATCTGCGGCGTGGTCGCGTTCTGGGCTTCATCCAGAATCACGAACGCCGAGTTGAGTGTGCGGCCGCGCATGTAGGCGAGCGGCACGATCTCAACAATGTTCTGCTCCATGAGCGAGGTCAGCTTCTCACGGGAGAGCATGTCCTCGAGCGCATCGTAGAGCGGACGCAGATAAGGGTCGATCTTTTCCCGGAAGTCACCCGGCAGAAACCCGAGCCGTTCGCCGGCTTCCACGGCAGGGCGACAGAGCACGATGCGCTTGACCTGCTTGGACTTCAGGGCGGCCACGGCCAGTGCGACTGCCGTGTAGGTCTTGCCCGTTCCCGCAGGACCGATGGCGAATACGATGTCGTGGTTGCGCGCCGAGTTGACCAGCTTGATCTGGTTGGGCGTGCGGGCACGGACAACGCCACCCGAGGGCGTGAAGACCACTGCGTTCTGGGCGTCCGTTTTGGTCGGAGCTCCATCACCCGCGTCCGTCAGCGCCAGAACCGTATCGATGTCGTTCTGGGTGAGATGCCCGTTACGGTTGACGAGCACAGTCATCTCGTCGAGCACCCGGGAAATCTGGTTCAGGCTGGTCTCGTTGCCCTTGAGGAAAATCTCGTTGCCGCGGGCCGTGATGCGGGTCTCGGGAAAGGCATCTTCGATGCGGCGGAGGTAAACGTCATTGAAGCCGAAAAGCAGTAGAGGTTCGGCTTTTTCAATCAGGATGCGCCGTTCTGCCAACGTGTATTATGCAACTTGAGGCTGTTGAAACACCCGAACGCCGGAGCCCGCCGAATGATGCCAATGCCGCCGCGAACCCTCGTTGTGGAGTTTACCAAGATGAGTGGCGCCGGGAATGACTTCATCGTAATCGACAACCGGTTCTACCATTTCTCGGAGGACGAGCTGTCGAACTTTGCCGTGCGGTATTGTGCGCGGCGCTCGGGCGTGGGTGCGGACGGTCTGCTGGCGCTCCAGGCCTCCGAGGAGCAGCATTTCCGAATGAAGTACGTCAATGCGGACGGGTCCGTGGGCTCCATGTGCGGAAATGGCGCGCGGTGCCTGGCGCGCTACGCGTTTGATGCCGGCATTCAGCACGAATTGCTCGTGTTTGAGACGGATGCCGGCCGGTATGAGGCCGCGGTGACGGGCGATGTGGTCCGGCTGTTTGTCCCACCGCATGAGGAGTTCAGAACCGTGCCGCATGACGAATTCGGACCCGGTCGCTTCTACATCTGGACCGGTTGCGAGCATACGGTAGTGTTTGTCGACGACGTGGCCGCGGTGGATGTCGCAAACGAGGGCGCACGTCTGCGTCGAGGCCATCAGCCTGCCGGGACGAACGTCAACTTTGTCCAGGTGGCAGGGGCCGCTCTGAAGGTCCGCACCTTTGAGAAAGGGGTCGAGGCTGAGACGTTGGCTTGCGGCACCGGAGCGACGGCCTCCGCGGCGGTGTCCCGCCTCACCGGCCGGCTGTCGGGCACGCACATCGATGTGCATATGCCCGGCGGGATCCTGGGCATTGGGTTCGATGCGAGCGGTGGGGCCAAATACCTCGAGGGTCCCGCCGTAACCGTGTACCGCGGGACCCTCGAAATACCTGTCTGAAATCGACCGGCCGGCCGGCGCTAGTTGATGAGCACCCGGCTGCGATTGTCCACGATCTCGGAGTCCTCCTTCAGGGAAGCAATCCACTGGGCCCGCACGCGGTTCTGACGCTGGGTCAGCAGCTGTTGGCGCAGCGTTTCCCGCTCGCTGTCGGCGATGGGGGAGGGCTCCCGTACCTGGGTAACGTGCACCACATAGACGCCGTTGTCGCCCGTCAGCACGTCAGACGTTTCACCCGCCTGCATGCCGAGGGCGGTGCCCACGAATTCGGGATCGCGGCCCAGCGTCGGTACCACCATGTTGGTGTATGAGAGGCTGTTCGCGGTGCGCTCGGTTTCACCCACGGCGGCGGCCAGGCCCTCAAAGCCACCGGTCGTGTTCAGCGCGTCCTGCAGTCGTTCCTGCAGCAGCTCGGCCTTCTTCTGGTTCCGCACGCGCGGCTCAAGCTGCGAGCGTACCTCCTCGAAAGGCTGGTAGCCGGCCTCCTGAATGGCCTCGACGACACCGACGATAAACTCGTTGTTGAGCTCGATCACGGGGCTGATGTCTCCGACGTCGGCATCCTCCAGGAAGGTCGAAAGTTCGCCACTCTGCCCGATACCCGGGATGAATACGGAGCCGTCTTCAACCTGTACGGTGTTGGGGTTCAGACCGGTGCGGGCTGCCTCTGCCTCGAATTCGCCGTTCTCTTCAGCGAAATACTGGAGGTCGTCCAGCCGTTCCTGTGCGGCGTTGAGCGTGGCGACTGAAGCGCGAAGGTCCAGCGCGAAGTCGGCGATCCTGGCTTCCTGCGTGGCACGCTCGGTTACTTCGATGAGGTGGTAGCCGAATTGCGTCTCGACCGGGCCTACGACGCGTCCTACGCGAGCGCCAAATGCAGCCTCCTCAAACGCAGGGACCATGCGACCCGGTCCGAACCAGCCGAGATCGCCGCCCTGGGACGCCGAGGCGTCGGAGGAATGCTCGCGAGCCATTTCCTCGAAGTCCGCTCCGTTCCGGATCTGGCGAAGCACATCGTTGGCGTTGGTGCGCGCCTCGGCGCGTGCCGCGTCATCTCCTTCCGCGGCGCGGAACAGGATGTGGCGCGCCCGCACGGCTGTCTCTTCCGGAGCCCGCACATCAATCACCTTGATCAGGTGGGCCTGACTGCCGGAAATGATGGGCCCGATGACAGCACCCGGGGTCGGATTGTCGAAGATCGCATCGGCAATCGGGTCTTCGAGCTCGTCCGGACGGAAATACGCGTCCGTCCAGGGCCGGGAGGAGCCGTTGCGCGTGAGGAATGTGGAATCGTCAGCTGCCGCGACAAACGATTCGCGGAGGTCATCCAGATCCTCCAGCGTCGCGGCCGTGTCGGCCGGCGTGGGGTCCTTGTCAACCGAGACATACCGGAACGTGTAGGAGCGCTCACGGGCGAATTCCTCGCGGTTGTCGTCATAGAACCGGCGCAGGTCCCGGTCCGTGAACGACACGGAATCGTTGGGGATTGTCGCGAAGCGCAGCGCTACGAAGCGCACATCGACCGCGCGGTTGCGGCGCATGTACTCGGCCTCGACGTCGGCGTCGGAGATCCGCACGCTGCCGGCCACCAGGCGGTCCAGTTTCTCACGCAGGCGCTCCTGGCGCAGGTAGTCCTCAATCTGGATCCAGTCCTGGCGGGCGTCCGGGTTCTCGATAAAGTTCTGCAGGAGGGCGCGATCAACGCCACCTGATCCGTCACCGAAATAGAGCGTAATGATGGGATGCGGGTCTGCACCCTGCACCATTTCGATCAGCTCGTTGTCGGAAACGGCCAGGCCCAGACGCTCCATCTCCTGCTCGCGCAGTTTCGTCTCGACAAGATTGTCGAACACGCGCTGCCGCGTCTGGTCCAGCATCTGGGGAGGCATGCTCTCGCCCGTCTGCTGCTGGTAATTCTGCATTTGCCCGTCCAGGGCAGAGTTGTACTCCTCAAACGTGATCGCTTCGCCGTTGACTTCGGCAATCTTGTTACCGGTGAAACCGACAACGTCGAGGCCGCCGGAGTCCTGGAGCACCCAGATGACGCCGAAGGCAAAAACGAGAATCCAGAGGACGACTCCGGTGTTTTCCCGGAGCCGGTTCATCACACCCATGGTGAACCGATGACTTGGTGAAGAGGAGGAAGGGGGAGGCCCGAGGGCACGGGCTCATTCCTGTTTAGCCGCGGGTATACCGGCGGCCTGAGGGTTTGTTCAGCCCATCGGAGAGGCAAAAACCGGGCTTCTTCGAGGCTCCACGAGGCGGCTGTCGCGGGAGTCATGCGGCGGTCACTCTGGGCGGACACGGTGCTACGCTGCCCGATTTCCCATTTTCTGAAGATGGGACCGCAACTGCACCAGCACCTTGCCCAGAATCTGGGAGATGCGGGCCTCCGTACGGTCCATCAGCCCGGCGATTTCGCGAAGCGTCAGATTCTCGAAGTAGTACAGGGCGATGATCGTCTGCTCACGCTCCGGCAGGTCGTTGATCAGCGTCTGTATGTAGTCTTTCAGGCTCTGGCGGTCAATCTTTTCGAAGGCCTCGAACGTTTCCTCGTTCGGAATGGACTCGATGATGGTCTGGTCTCCTTCCTTGTCGATCGGAGCGTGCAGCGACAGGGAGAACCGGCACTGTGCGTCCCGCAGCAGTGTGTGATAGTCGGTAAGAGAGATGCCCAGGTAGTCCGCCACGTCGCCGTCGGTCGGCTCGTCGCCCAGAACCTGGCGCAGGGTGTCCATGGCGCGGTGGGCTTCCGCCAGTCGGCGACGCCGTTCACGGGGGAGCGCATCAATGCTTCGCAGGTAGTCGACGAGGGCGCCGCGGATGCGGCCGTAGGCGTACGAGACGAAGGGCGTGCCGCGTTCGGGGTCGTAGCCGTCCAGGGCCTGAAGCAGGCCGAGCAACCCGACGTTCTCGAGGTCGTCACGGGAGGCCAACGGGTGGTCCGGAACGCTGAGCCTCCCGACGATGGACCGTACCAGCGGCACGGCGGCCATGACAACCGCTTCCCGGTTCCGGGGCGTCGGTTCTTCCGTGTATCGGACTGCGTGACTCTGAAGATCTCGGGCCATGGTGGATCGGTGCTAGGTTCGCTCAGGCCGCCTTGGCGTCCTTTGCGTTGGCTTCCGCGGATGCGTCCTTGGAGGCGCCGGGTTGGGCAGTGGGCCGGGCAGGGGACTGCGGCGCAGCAGCTGCCTGCTCAAGAATGCGCTGAATCACGACGTCTCCAAGCAGCAGAACTACATAGACGGCAAGTCCTGAACCGGCTCCGGTCAGGACGGCCTTCTCTACCGGTGCGCCGCCGAGCATCTGGTTGATGAACGTCAGGATTCCGATGAGACCGCTGAACTGGGAAAAGAGGGCGCGCATGATGGAGGGTGAAAATGGTCCGTCCGGGGACTTTGCAAGGAGTGTGCCCGAAGACTCAGTTCATCGCGAGGGGAGCGAGTGTTTGAAAGACGCCGCAGCGAACCCGGCGTGCGAGGTCCACAAACGCGTGTTCTGCGTGAGAGTCCGTGAGTACGGCCGGGATCTGCTGCCGGACGGAAGACCGGATGGTCCCGGAAAATGGTACCCAGCCGGCATACAGAATCTTCCGGTCAAGAAAGTGTGTAGTGAGGGCAGAAAACCGCGAAATCACGCCTCCAGCGTCGATTTCCGAATCCGCCATGTTGACCGCTCCGGCAAGCGGATAGGCCGGGTCGCGGGTCCATACAAGCTTGCACAGGGCATAGGCATCCGCAGCTGCGGTGGGCTCATCCACGAGCACCAGCAGGCTGGCGTCTGCCCGGTCCATGGCCCACCGAACTCCCGGGCCAATCCCGGCCGGGGCGTCGATGACAACGAGGTCGTATGCGGTGCGGGCCCTGGCCAATTCCAGATCCAGCAAACTCAGCGCCTCGTCCTGATCGTGAAGGCCCTCCGGGGGCGCGATCAGGCTGACACTGCGACTGTGTCCGAGCAGATAGGCGCATGAACCCTGGCCTGCGTCGGCATCAACCAGCGCGACGGACCGTCCCTCCCGGGACCATGTCACGGCCAGGTTCACGGCAAGCAGACTCTTGCCGACGCCGCCCTTCCCGCTGACTACGGCCAGCACAGTCGGCTCGTGAGGCGTGCGGTCACGCATCGCAGACGCGGCGGGCAAAGCGGGCGGGATCCCAGGCTTCAAGGCCTTCACCCGTAATGCCGCTCTGCAGCAGGGCAGCGACCGGAGTCTGCATCACGATGAGTCGTTCAGTCACGTGACCGAGCGCAGGAGCCTGATCCACATGCGTGACCACTACCGAGTCGGCACGCTCGCCTTCTCGCGCCGTGGCGCCGACGGCGGCCCGGGCATCAACAACCAGTCGGACGTGCCCGGAGGTGCCGTTGGGCATGCGAAATCCCGCCGGGGTGTCGATGAGCACATCGCCGTCCAGACCCTCAAGTGCGGAGGCGAGTGCCTCACGGCTGCACCGGAGCACCTGCAGGTCAAAGCTTTCGAACATGCTTGTCGGATCCTGCCAACCTCGCATGCGCTCACGAGAGGGGGCGACCACCACGATCCAGGGGGCGCGGCGACCCGCTCGCACGCGGGAAAGTGCGGCGCGAACCACAAGCGACGTCTTGCCGGCTCCGGGAGCGCCAACGAATGCGACGCGCCGGGGTGCTCGGCCGCTCACACGGGGCGGCAGACTGCGGGCCAACTCCCTCACCGCGTCCGTGACCGAGGTTTCACGACTGATCTCGGCCAACTGGCGGGCGCGGCGAGGCCGCAGACCCTGGCGGATCAGCTGCATGAACACAGGATTCAGGGCGATGGGCTCCGTGGCCGGCTCCAATCGCTCCGTGCCGTGCTCGGGCTCTGGAATCGGATCCGGGGTCGGCACCGATTGAAACCCGTCGGCGCTGGCCGTGAGTCTGGCGAACACGTCCGTCGCCGGACGAATGCGGTCATGGAGCAGCACGCCGGTGCCACGCTCCGGGCGGCGCAGTGCGCCGGGGGCGGGTGCGGGCACGAACGCTGGGCGTGGTTCGGGTTGTTCCTGCACGAGTACGTCTACGGAGGTTGCGGAGCGCCGGGTGTCGGAGGAGGGAAGCCCCACCGCTATGCGGGCACGGCGGCCGGCACTCTCGGGTTCTGCCTGCAGCATCACTACCGAATCGCCCCAGAGGCTGCGGGCTTCGGCCAGTGCGTCGGCGATGGTGGTTCCGGTAAGGTTGCGGATGTCCATGGGGATCAGACAGGTACGGCGTCCATCTCATCGAACGTCACCTGGCCGACGATGTCGACCTGCACATCCGACAGGAGATCGTGGTAGGAGAGCACCACGATTTCCTGAATCATGGGCGCCAGGAAAGCAAACAGGGTGGGTCGCAGGACCGGGGAGGCCAGAAGAATGGGAGTGTGCCCTTCGGCCAGCATCTCGCGGGCAAACAGGCGGGCAGACTCTACCAGTGCTTCCGCGCGCTCGGCAGGCAGTCCCAGCGTGCCCGCGTGCAGTTCGCCGGTTTTGGCTCGCTGCAGCAGCTCCTGCTCCACGGAGGGTTCCAGTACCAGCGCCCGAACGATGTTGGTCTCGTCGGCGAACTGACGGGTGATGGTGGGGGAGAGCGCCGCACGCACGTACTCGGTCAGCACGTCGATATTCTTGGTCGCCTGGATGTTGTCTGCCAGGGCTTCCAGGATCGAGACCAGATCGCGGATCGGCACCGACTCGCGGAGCAGCCGCTTGAGTACTTTCTGGATGGAGCCAACGGACAGCTGATCGGGCACGAGTTCCTCGACCAGCGCCGGCGCGGTTTCCTGCACCTTGTCGATGAGTTTCTTGACCTCCTGACGGTCAAGTAGCTGGTACGCCGACTTGCGAAGGATCTCCAGAAGATGGGTCGTCACGACCGCCGGGGCTTCGACCAGCGACAGGCCCATGCGCTCGGCTTCAGGCAGGTGCCGCTCCGAAATCCAGATGGCAGGCAGGCCGAAGGTCGGATCGGTCACCTCGACGCCCGGCGGCATTTGCCCCGGATCCTCGGGGACCAGCGCCAGGTGGTAGCCGGGCAGGACCTCGCCCTCGGCGATCGGGTTGCCCTTGAGTTTGATGACGTATTTGTTGGAGCCCAGCGCCACGTTGTCGCGGATGCGAATCGGCGGCACGACAATGCCCAGCTCCATGGCCAACTGCTGGCGCAGCAGGCGAACCCGTTCCAGGAGGTCGCCGGCCTGGTTGGGGTCGACGATCGGAATCAGGGCATAGCCGATCTCAAGCTCCAGCGGGTCGACCAGGAGCAGATCGGACGGCTTGTCTTCCTCTTCCTCTTCCTCTGCGGGAGCCTCGATCCTGGCGGCCTCCCGGGCCTGGGCTTCCCGTTCCTCCTTCAGCTTGCGCTGGCCCATGGTGAGGGTCACGGCGGCAAGGAGCCAAAACGGGATGAGCGGCAAACCGGGGATCAGCCCCAGCACCGCGAGAAACCCGCCGGTGATCAGCAAGGGGAACGGACGGTTGAACAGCTGCAGCTTGAACTCGCTGGCCAGATTGCCGGAGCCGCTTGCCCGAGAAACGATGATACCGGCCGCAGTGGAGATCAGGAGGGCCGGAATCTGTGAGACGAGGCCGTCACCGATCGACAGCAGCACGAAGGTCTGAGCCGCATCGGCCGCCGACATGTTGAGCTGGGCGATGCCGATGATCAGGCCGCCGATGATGTTGATGGCCGTGATGATGAGGCCGGCGATGGCGTCGCCACGCACGAACTTGGACGCACCGTCCATGGCGCCGTAGAAGTCCGCCTCCCGGCCCACCTCGTCGCGGCGCTTGCGCGCCGTGTCGTCGTCAATCAGGCCCGCGTTCAGGTCGGCGTCAATCGCCATCTGCTTGCCCGGCAGGGCATCCAGCGTGAACCGGGCCGCGACCTCTGCGATGCGACCGGAACCCTTGGTGATCACGATGAAGTTGATGATCACCAGCACCAGAAAGATGATGGTACCGACCACGTAGTTGCCGGCCACCACGAAATCTCCGAACGCCTGGATGAGCGCTCCGGCATTGCCCTGGCTCAGAATCAGGCGTGTGGAAGCCACGTTGAGCGACAACCGGAAGAGCGTCGTGACCAGCAGCAGTCCCGGGAAGACGGCAAAGTCCAGCGGGCGCTCGGCATAAAATGCCGTCAACAGGACGGAAAGGCTGATGGCGATGTTGGTCGCCAGCAGCAGGTCCAGCATGAAGTTGGGCAGCGGGATGACCAGCACCAGCAGGATGCTGACCAGCGTCGTGGCGATGATGGCCTCGACGTTTGCGCCCTTCTTATCGGCGTCTTCTGGCAGTATTTGGGGTGCGGCGGTTGCCAAAGGGATCAGAGTTCGCGCTGCTGCTGTCGGTAGATTTCAGCCAGGATGGTTGCCACTGCGGGATACAGGTCCGCGGGGATCTCGGCCATCTCTTCGACGGTGTGGTACAAAGCCCGGGCCAAGGGCCGGTCCTCGACCATGGGCACGTCGAATTCGCGGGCGAGTGCCTTGATGCGCAGCGCGCGTTTGCGCACGCCCTTGGCCAGGACGAGTGGCGCAGGGGACTCTTCCGGATTGTACCGGAGCATGACGGCAAAGTGGGTCGGGTTGGTGACCACCACATCGGCCTTCAGGATGGCATGGTCCAGACGCGGCCGGCGTTTCATTTCCATGGCCAGCTGGCGCCTGCGGGACTTCACGTGAGGATCTCCCTGGCTCTCACGGTTCTCGTCCTTGATTTCCTGCTTGCTCATCTTGAGGTCGCGCTTGTAGCGCCACTTCTCGAAGGCCGCGTCGATGGCGGAAAGCAGGATCAGGACAATCAGAAGCTGGAACACCATGATCATCATCCACTGGCCGGCCATGGCCATGACCTGCTCGATGGTCAGAGCCGGAAGCATCAGGATCTCCTCCATGCGGGCGGCGATGTACTGCCAGGCCACGGGACCGACCACCGCGATCTTGAGCACGGCCTTGCCGGTATTGAACGCTCCCTGGGCAGAGAAAATGCGTTGCAGGCCCTTGAGCGGAGAGATCTTGTCGGGCTTCGGCTCCAGCGGCTTCATTGTGAGATTCAGGCCGCTCTGGGCCGCCTGAATGCCGACCGAGGTGATGAACAGCACGCCCACGAAGGGTCCAAGGATCATCACCACCTGCATGCCCGAATCCTGCAGGATCCCGGGAATGGCCTGCAGATTGACCTCGGTCGTTGCCGAGGCCAGAAACAGGTTGCCGGACAGCAACTTCAGTGATTCAAAAGCCCGAGGCAGGAAGGCCGTGATCATGGTCATGCCTGCCAGGAGTAGGGCGATGGACGTCACGTCCTGACTCTTGAAGAGGTTGCCGTCTTCCCGCGCCTTCTTGAGCCGTTGCGGTGTGGGATCAAAAATCTTGTCGGACCGATCCGCCATCAGCGCAGGGCGTCGATCATGTCAAGCACCGCAGCCATGGCTGCGTCCGTCAGCTCCGGAGCCAGGGGAATCAGGTTCTGCACGAACATGACGGCGAGGCTCAGGCCGATCAAAAGCTTGATGGGCATGCCGAGGGAGAAGAGGTCGGCTTGCGGGACCACCCGGGCAAAAATGCCCATGGCGGATTCGACCAGGAAGAAGGTGACCATGAATGGACTCGCGATGCGCAGTCCGGTCGAAAACAATCCTCCCGCCATCGCCAACAAATGCGGTCCGGAGGCTTCGATTTCGGACCCGGCAAGCGGGATCGCCTCAAACGAGATGACCAAAGCCTGCAGGAGCATGTGGTGCCCGTCGAGCATGATGAACACCAACAGGAACACCATCATCACGATGCGGCCGAGCGGGTTGGTATTGGCATTTGTCGTCGGATCGAACACAGCTGCCATCGCCAGTCCCATCTGGAAGCCAAGCACGTCGGTAGCGTATTGCACACCCCAGAACAGGAACTGGGCAGCAAAGCCGATCACGAGACCGGTAAGCAGCTCGATACCAATGGCCACGACCAGCCCGAGCGGCCGAGCAATCAAGTGGGCAGGAGGCAGGCTGACGAAGCCCACCACTACCCAGGAGAGCATGATCGCCAGCAGCAGACGCACCTTGGTCGGAATGGACTTGTGCCCAAACACCGGCGCAGCCGTCATCATTGCGCCCACGCGGACGAAAATCAGGAAGATGGCCGCGATCCGGACCGGATCGAGTAGTTCTTCCGGTCTCACTGGGAAACGCTTGGGATGAACTGGAAGACGCGCGTGGCGAAGTCGGTCATCATCTCCAGCATCCACGGTGTCAACGCCAGCAGCACACCCCCGACAATGACAATCTTCGGGATGTAGCTCAGGGTCATCTCCTGCATGGAGGTGATGGCTTGAAAGAGTGACACGCAAATACCGACGGCAAGCGCGGCTACCAGCAGGGGGCCGGCGAGCATCACCGCCAGCTGCATGGATTGCTGGATCCAATAGAGGGCAACATCAACATTCATGGCAGCAGCGGATCAGGCGCCGAGGTAGGCGCTAACAACGGATTGCACGATGAGGTACCAGCCGTCGGCCAGCACAAACAGAAGGAGCTTCATCGGCAGCGAGATCATTACCGGTGGAAGCATCATCATGCCCATCGACATGAGCACCGATGCGACGATCAGGTCGACGATGAGGAAGGGCAGGAAAATCATGAAGCCGATCTGAAAAGCGATCCGCAGTTCGCTGATCACGTAGGCCGGCACCAGGACGTAGAACGGGGTTTCGCCGCCGTTCTGGAAACTGTTGATGCCCGCCATGTCCATGAAGAGCGTCAGGTCCTTCTGGCGGGTTTGGGAGAGCATGAACCGCTTGATGGGCACCGAGGCGCGGTCAAAGGCCTCCTGCTGGGAGATGGCGCCGTTCATGTAGGGATCCAGGGCGTCGCGATGGATTTCGCTGAAGACCGGAGCCATGATGAACATGGTCAGGAAGAGGGCGAGGCCGATGAGCACCTGGGTAGGTGGCGACTGGGCCGTGCCCATGGCCTGACGAAGGATGCCCAGAACCACCACAAGCCGGGTGAAGCTGGTCATCAGAATGACGATGGCGGGCGCCAGCGAAAGGACCGTCAGCAGCAGTAGCAGCTGTATGGGCAGGGCGTAGCCCTCGCCGTCCGGGTCTCCAAGCTGCACGGAGGGCAATCTCGAAAGCGCACCGGACGGGCCGTTGGCCTGTCTGGTGGTCGGGGTGTTGCCGCCGGCTTGTGCGCCAGCCTGAGCGGCGGCCTGCGTGGCCGCGTCCTGGATCTGACCGGTGAGGTCTTGCGCCTGCTGTCCGGCAGCCTGAAGGACCTGCTGGAAGGCAGCCTGGTCTACCGCAGGCGGCAGTTCCACCTGTCGTGCCAGTGCCGATTCGACCGGCAATGCGAGGAACAGCGCAAACAGGAGCGAGAGGAAGCGAACTCGCGACATGATCAATTGCTGGCTCCGGTGGGAGGGTAGAGGGTGTTGGCCTTGTAGGTCTTCTTGCCGGAATAGCGCTTGAGCACGTGCATGAAGTCGGGGCCGTCCGAAATGGCTGATGCTGTGGCGACGGTCCATTCGGGGATTTCGATGTCCGGGTCGTCGGGCAGGGCCAGCGGTGGCTCGGCGCGCTGCTTCGGCTTCGGTGTGACCATGGCGCGGGCGGCGCGCGAGAGTGAGGTGGTCCAGGACGGCTCGGCCGGTGATTCCGGCGGTGCTGTCGTCATCTCCGGTCCCGGAAACTGGCTGGCGGGGTACGCCTTCAGCAGTGAGATCTGGCCGGAGCTCACACCGAGAAGCAGGACCTCATCGGAGCAGCGGACCAGACGTACCTCCTGACTGGTTCCCAGACGGAAGCGCCCGATGTCCTGGAGGTGTCCGTGAGGCCCGCCGGGGCGCTTCTTCTGCCGCAGCCAGAGGGCCCACAGGCCACCCGCTGCAAGCAGCACAATGACCAGCATGTAGCCGGGGCCGATCAAACTGGGGTCGGCAGCGAAGGGGGTCTCCGCCTCGTCGATCGAGGGCGACTCGGTGACGAGTTCGGTATCGACAGGCAGGGTGGAAGCGGCCTGCTCGGTCGGGTCAGGCAGGAAGGCGATAGCCGTCCAGACAATGACCAGAAGAATACTCAGAAACAGCGCGCGGCGAAGGCTGTCACGGGGTGACGGCGCATCTCCGGTGGGCGGAAAGTTTGTGCGCATGTTCGGCATCGTTTGCGTTGGAAGACGTCCCGTTGCCGCTTTGTGGCGGTTTCAGGGATCTGCCAGGCGTGAATGCCAGAATGATGCCAGCGCACTCGTCCGGGGAGGCCGGACGGCGAGAATCAGAATGTGTCAGGGCAGGTGAGGCGGAGTCCGGCCGCCCTCGCGTGAGTCAACTCAGCGCAACAGCTTGTCGGTTGCTCGGGCAGCCAGCGCCGTGATGCGCACTCCGAACTGTTCGTCGATTACCACAGCTTCGCCCTCGGCGATGAGCCGGTTGTTGGCGAACACCTGAAGCGGTTCGCCGACCAGTTTGTCGAGTTCTAGCACACTCCCGCTGGTAAGACGGAGGATGTCGGCCAGGGGCATGCGCCTTCTGCCGAGTTCCACGGTCACCTCCAACTCGACTCCGGCGAGCAGTCCCAGCCGGGCCTGTCCCTGAGCACTGATGGTCTCGGGACCGAGGTCCGGGAATCCAGCGGATTGAATGCGTACGCCGCCAGCGTTCGCTCCGGGAGGAAGCGTATCCGACGCGTCCGGGCTTGGTCCACCGCCCGCAGACGCGGGCGCGCTTCCGACGGCACTCGGGGGCAGGCCTGCCGCAAAGTCTTCGTTCCCTGCTGAACCGGACTTCTCCATCACAATCTCGCTCTCTGGTTGTTCGCTGAGATAGGTATCGGCAGGCTCGTCGGTACTCTCAACCGCGACAGAATCGACCAGCACGAAGCCGTGCAGGATGGCACCTTCCCACTCCATGAAGAAGGGGAGCTTGTTGGTTGTCTTCTGAAAGACGACCTGATCCAGCGCGTTACCGGGGGCCTTGATCAGCAATTCGGGCGGATTCAGATCGACACCTACCGACGAGAAGTGCGACTGAACCGCTGCCACAAAAAGGCCGGCCAGCTCCAGGCTGATGTCTTCATAGTCCTCATCACCCACCCGCGTCTGCACGCCCAGCTTGAGGCCTGCGATCAGAGGCAGCCACTCGGGGTCCAGCAGGACACCGAACGAGCCACTGGTCGGGTAGACGCCCAGCAGGGAGCGCACGTCGTCCCGCAACTCGTCTTCCACCGCAGCCTGCAGCGTCGAAAACTTGAGCGGGGCCGAATCGCCCAGCATGGTCGACAGGAGTGCTTTCGCGGCCTCGCCAGCCTGTGAGAGCATTTCGCTATTCATGGGATTCGTCTTGTTCGTCGGTGTCGTCCTTGGCGTTCTCGATCACTTCCAGAACCCGGAGTGCCTTCCGGGT
Organism: Rhodothermales bacterium; assembly: GCA_017643395.1. Lineage (NCBI taxonomy): Bacteria > Pseudomonadati > Rhodothermota > Rhodothermia > Rhodothermales > Rhodothermales bacterium. Next base: position 439,144 of record JAEPNP010000003.1, read on the forward strand.
GCCGGCGCGGCCGACCATGGCACGGAACTGAGGGATGTTGCCCACCACCACATGGATGGGCTCGGAGATCTTTCGATCGAGGGCGACCACGTCACCTTCGGAGAGATCCAGAATGTCCTGAATGGAAAGGTGCGTGCGGCCGAGTTCGGCTTTGACCTCGACCTCGGTCTTGCGAAGCGTGTCCTCGTAAGCCTGCTTCACGTCCGGATCCACGGGCTCGGTCTGACGCGAGAGCATCTGCCGGATACCGGCTCGGCCGAGCATGCGCTCGATCACGATGTAGGGGTAGCAGATCCTGAGGACGGCTCGGTGTTCACCCAGACCCACCTCAAAGCTGGCTACCACCGCGGGCTCGGTGCCCGGAATGACCTGCACGAACTCGGCGTCGGTCTCAAACGATGAGGTGGAGAGGTGGAGCGGGAAAATGGGTTCCCAGGCCGCTTCCAGACCCCGGTAGGTCCGCTCGACCACGCGGGCCATCACCCGCTGTTCGATCTGGGAAATTTCGCGGGGTTCGGCCTGGAAAGAACCGTGGCCCCCAAACAGCTTTTCGACCGTGTACAGCACCAGGCGCGGATCGTACTCCAGAATCATGCGCGTGGCCTGCCCCTCGGATTCCATCACGTACAGGGCAGAGGGGGCCTGCGTACTTTCGACGTACTCCGAGTAGTGCACCTGCTCGACGGTCACCAGACTCATCTCGACGATGGAGCGCAGCTGGGCCGAGAGATAGACGGAGATGTCTCGCGCAAAGCTGGAGTGCACGTGATTCAGCAGTCGCAGCTGGTCCTGGGACAGCAGTCGCGGCTTGCGGAAGTTGTAGGCGCGCGCCCGCTTGCGGTGCCGGGGAGCCTCCGCATTGGCAATCATGGCAATCTCGTCTGCTGAGATGTCCATCGCTTACTGGACAATGAATCCGGTGAAGTACAGGCGACTCAGCGCGACCTCGTCCTGCGCAAGCACCGAGTTGATGTCGAGCAGCATTCTGGTCTTGATGCTGTCGCGCAGTGCGTAGTCGGTAAGCTGATCGACGGTCAGTGAGCTGAGAATGCTGAGAATGCGATCGCGGATTACGATCTCGCGAAGGCCGACCGCCTCCAGGGCGTCAGCATCCTGGCCCTCCAGACCGACACTAACCATCAGGGCGCGACGCCCGTTGGATTCGGCTGGGTTGACCATCAGTCCCTGCAACTCCGTGAACTCGCCGTACTCGACCGGCTCGGCCGCTTCTTCTTCAGCAATGTCCTCCGCGGTCTGCTCCGTGCCATCGATCATGGCCGTGACCTGCGGAAAGAACAGATAGGCGGCCGCGGCGCCTGCTCCAACGGCTACCAGAATGACCGCAATGATCGTTACAAGGAAGGTCTTGCCGCCTCCCTTGGAAGGCTTTCCTTCAGCTCCGACATCTCCGTCGGCGGGCTGCTGCTGCTCTGCCATGGTTCCCAACTGAAAAGTATTTCGACTCGGCGGTTTTTGGCCCTTCCGGCGGCGGTCTCGTTGGATTCCACGGGGAGAAACTCCCCATGGCCGATCCCGACGTATGCCGAGGGGCTCAGTGCCGATGGTTGTCCTAGCAGGAATCGGACCACAGAAAAGGCCCGGGCTCCCGACAACTCCCAGTTGGTGGGGTAACGATTGGTAGCGATGGGACGATCGTCCGTATGGCCCTCCACGACCACGGCCTGTGCGCTCTGGGCAAGCACGCCGGCAACGCGGTCCAACACGTCCAGCGCCTCCGGCAGCAGCTCTGCCCGACCGGAGGCAAACATGATGGAGTCCACGATGACCACGTGAAGGCCTTCTTCGGTGAGGTTCACCCGCACCTTGTCTTCAAGACCCGATTCTTCGAGGTACTGCAGGAGTTGCTCAAAGCGCTCGGCATGGTCCCTTTGTTCAGGATTGTCGGCGCCTGCGGACTCCTTGGCGATGACCTGCTGGGTGACCGGGGGGAGCACGGCGTCCTCAAGCAGGAAACTGGTGCGACCCTGGAAATAGGACAGGGCCTCTTTGAACTTCTCGACCTCGACCGTGGACATGGACACGATCATGATGAAGAAGGTCAGCAGCAGGGTGGCCATGTCCGAAAACGTGGTCATCCAAAATGGAGCTGACGGATCGTCGTCCTCCTCAGGGGGCGGGGTATTCTTTTGCTTCTTCGCCACGGCTCAGCGAATCAGGCCGCCTTCTTCATGGCAGCGTCTCCCTCTTCTGCGGCCTCTGCTCCATCCTTGAGGAAGAGGTTGAGGCGCTTCTCGATCATGCTCGGGCTCTCACCGCGAACGATGCCCAGCACGCCGGCCTGTACGATTTCGCGCGCCAGGGTAACCTCGGCAAGCTGCGCCTTGGCCTTCTGGGCTGCCGGCAGAAACAGCAGGTTGGAAAGGAAAGCGCCGTAGAAAGTGGTGATCATGGCCACGGCCATGCCGGCACCGATCGCGGCAGGGTCGGACAGGTTCTGCATCATCTGGATGAGCCCGATGAGCGTACCGACCATGCCGAACGCCGGGCAGAAGGTGCCGGCGTTGTTGAGAAACTTGACGGTGGTCGTGCGATCCGCCATCTCCGTGCGCACCTTGCCGATCATCAGTTCCTCGATTTCCTCTTCCTCGACACCGTCGACGGCCATTTCGAGGCCGAACTCCATGAACTCGTCTTCGACGTCCTCGAGAGCCCGGTCCAATGCCAGCAAGCCTTCGCGGCGCGCGGTGCGGGCGAGGTCACCAAACTGGCCGACCAACTCCGCCAGGTTTGGCGCCTGATAGCCGAACATGCCTTTCAGCCCGTTGATGGAGACTTTCATGTCCTCCATGCTCGTTGCCACAAGCAAACCGCAAATGGTGCCGCCGATCACCATGATCATGGACGGCACGTCGAAGAACGTGGTCCACCCCTGGCCCATCATGATGGTGCCGAAGATCAGGACGAATCCGGCAACAAGACCTATTGGTGTTGACTTCTCCATGGGGCGGAAGGGGGGAAGGCGAGCGTATCTCTGCCTGTTATCGGCGCCCGGGCGCGAGGATTAAGAGGCCTGCAGATGCTTGGAGGGCAATTCACGGGAGCCGTCGAGCGGCTGCGGTCCTGCATACCGCACGGGAAGCGCCACGAGACCCTGCTCACGCTCGAAAACGATCAACGTGTCCACGTCGTGGGCCGGGGCGAGCAGGCGTACCGTGCGGCCTCGAAGGCGCACGGTGGGGCAGGAGGTATCGATCGAGGCGAAGGGACCCTTCAGCCGGATGACCTCCTGAACCGCGTCGAGCAGCACGTGAAACGCCTCGCCGGTCTTGTGGAGGGCCAGATAGAGTTTGTTTCCGTGCATCGATCCGCGGGGTTTCCTTGATGCCTTCGGTATCGGCCGAACCCCACTCCCGATAAGCAAAAAACACGGTTCTTCAGGGCAAATAGCCACAAAAAAAGGGTCCCGCGGAAGCCGCGGGACCCTCAATTCAGGAGCGTCGGGTATTACCGTTTCAGGTTGACGGTTTCCTGAAGGATCTCGTCCGACGTAGTGATGACCCTGGCGCCGGCCTGGTAGCCGCGCTGGGCAACGATCATGTCGGTGAATTCCGTCGCGAGGTCCACGTTGGACATCTCAAGTGCACCTGCCACGACGCCGGTCTCGACCTCGTTGCCGGCGCGACCGGTGATCATGTTACCGGATGCGGCCGTCGTGCCGTAGAGGCCATCGCCCACATTGTCCAGGCCGTTCGGGTTGTTCACCGAAGCGACAGCCAGCTGGTAGATGTTCTCTGCCTCACCGTTGGAGTAGTTGAGGGACATCATGCCGTCCGGAGCGATGCTGTAGCCGACCAGCTTGCCGGACTGGTAGCCGTCCTGCGAGCGAACGATGGCTGTGTCGTTGCCGGAGTTCTGGGTGATGTTCTCGATGTTGATCTGGAAAGTCGTATTCGAGTCCGTGTACTCGGAATCCCAGGTGACGTCAATCGGCGTATTGGAAATCAGCTCACCGTCGGTGTCAAAGTCGAGGGTTCCGGTGGTGGAGGCGAAGGCCGCCGGCGTCAGGCTGCCGCCGTAGCTGATGTCATAGCTCCACGTGTCGTCTGCAGTCTTCTCGTACGTGATCAGCGCAGTGTGTGCCGTACCCTGATCATCGTAGATGACCGTCGAGATGTTCACCTGATCGCCCACGGCTGCGTCGGCAGACAGGTTGCCACCGGTCATGACTTCCTGCGTGGCGCTCGCGTTACTCGACGAGGCCCAGTTGATGGAGAGATCCACCAGCGCGGACTGGTCGACATTTCCGTTGGCATCAATCTGGAAACCCTGCACGGTGAGGCCGGCCTTGTTCACCAGCAGACCGTCTTCGTTGAACTCGAAGCGACCGTTTCTGGTCAGCATTTCGCGCTCGCCGTTGGATACGATGAAAAAGCCGTCGCCGTTGAGCGCGAGGTCAGTGGCGTAGTTTGTGTTTTCCAGGGCGCCCTGGTTCCAGTTGCGGTCGATGGACGAGACCGCAACACCAAAGCCCACAAAGGAGGTGTTGACTGCGGCGCCACGCGAGCTCCGGTTCGTACCGAGCATGCGCTGTCCGAGGACATCGGTGAATGCCGTACGGCTGCGTTTAAAGCCGATCGTATTCACGTTGGCAATGTTGTTACCGGTGACGTCCATCTTGGTCTGGTGTGTCTTCAGACCAGAGACACCGGTACGGAGTGAGGAGATCATGGCGGTCTATTGGCGGTTTAGGTTGTCAGTTTGAATTCCGAGTCAGCTGCCGTCTCCGACGGATCTGACGGCAGCCATACTGACCGGCATCTTGCCGATCCAGAGCATGACTCCCTCGGGTGAGAAGGTGACCCGCGACACTTTGCCGCGGACCGTGGATTCGGTTGGAACGGGTTCGCCGCTGCTGTCCTTGGCGACGATGCTCGTGCTGTAGGCCCCTTCGGCAACACGGTTGCCGTGGTCGTCCAGTCCGTCCCACTGGAACGACTGCTCGCCCGAGCCTTGTGCGCCGAGATCTACCGTGCGCAGCAGGAAGCCCGTGCTGTCGCGGATCTCGATCTGCACGGAGGAGGCAGGACCGGCGAGTTCGAACTCGGTCGTGGATGCCGTCTCTCCATCCCAGTTTACCTGGGAGCCGGGGGCCTCGACAGTCTGGCCGATGAGGCCCGCGGCCACACCGTTGTTCATGCTGGTGGCCAGCATCGCGTTGGCTTCACCCTGGGCGGCCAGCGTTCCTTCAATATTGATCAGCTGTTCGACGCTGGTGAACTGGGCCAGCTGCGCTGCAAACTCCTGTCCTTCCAGCGGATTCATCGGGTCCTGATTGCTCAGCTGGGTGACGAGCAGTTTCAGGAATTCGTCGCGGCCCATGGCTGCCGACTCGGAAGAAGGCGTCTCCCTTGGGTTGCCCCGAAGGTCGATGGGTGTGATGCCGAGAGGATCGATGGACATAATGGTTCGCGTCAGCCTACCCAGACGTTGTCGGCACCGCGGCGACCCGACGAATCGGGTTCATCGCCCTCGGTACCGGCGTCAGAGGTGGCAGTGGATTGATTGCGGTTCGAGGCACCTTCGGTCTCGCGACGTCCCGAACTCTGGTCGGTCTGGGATTCGGATCCAAAGCTGAGGTCCACATCTGCGCCGTACCGGTCCCGGAGCTGGTCCTGCAGCCGGTCGGTAGCGGCCGAAAGGCGGGAAGAGGTGTTCAGGTCAGAGGCGAGAATCTGGACGGAGAGCTGCTCTGCCTCACGGCGGGCGCGGATGTTCACTGATCCGAGACCATCCTCCAGTTCGATGGTGACTTCCTTCCACTCATTGCCTGATTGCGGCGCGGTTGCCTCCATGCTCGAGCGCATGGCCCGTAGCCAGGCATTGGCCACCGTCATGCGCCCGCGGGGGCCCTGCGGCTTCTGGGTGAGCATCGAGGTCTCCTCCCCGAACCACTCATCCATAATGTCGATAAGGTGATGATCGAGCAGGGCGGCGGGGTCGATCTCGGGCTCGATCGCCGCATCGACCGGGGGCATCTCAAAAATGGGGTCCGCCTGTGCGGACGCGGTGCGCTGCGGTGAGGCCGCGGCTGTGTCCGAAAGCCGGAATCCCCGATCCTGACGATCGGAGCCCTCGGAGCCACCCTGGAATCCGGAATTCGACGTGGCTGCCGGGCTTGCGTCCGTGCGCGAAGCTTCGGCCTGCCCACGCTCGGATGATTCCTGTCGCACGGTTGTCTCGGGCATTGTATCGAGCGAACCGGGCAGTGCGCCGGCGACATCCGGCGTCGCCGGCAGTCGGGTCACGCCGGGATCGCTTTCCGGGGCCGCGGCAACGGTCGTGGTCGGGGGCGTTGCGCCCTGCGACTCGTAAAACGAGCGAATGTTGAACGTCGGCCGTGCGGAATCGCGGCCGAAGGTGAGCAGACTGCGGCCCCTGTGCGATGCGGATCGCACCTGCACGGGCTCCGCGTCACTGTCCAGCGTGTGACGGGCGATGGGCTCTGCGACCAGTTCCTCAAGGCTCTCGGGTTCCGGCGCCGTGGGCGTTATGAAAGCTTCGGCCTCGCTCGAGACGTCGGCGTTCGCAGCCAATGTGACGGTCACTGGTCGGGGCACCGGTGCGCTCGGGGGAGCGACCGCTCGCGCGGGACGCGACGTCTCTGTCGAGTGTGCAGCCTGGACCGTGGTGGCTTTATCGGCCGTCGCGTTGACGCTTGCCGTCTCCCGCGTGGACGTTGCCGCGACCGGAGCCGAGAGTGTGGTCGAGAACGCGCTGGTCGCCGAACCGGAAACCTGTCGGGGGACAGTGCCCCTCGAAGTCGTGGTACTGGTCGAGTTAGCTGTCTCGCGCACCGTGGAGCCATTTCGTGCCGGTGGCGTGCCGGCTCCAGCCTCTACGTCCTTCGACTCCCGAGGAAGCTCCTGCGGGCTGGCGGCAGGGGCCGGGTTCGCACCGGAGCCCTCAGTCCGGATCGATGTCGGGGAGGTCCGGGCGGTGCCGTCGCTTGCCGAACCCGTCGCGGGACGCACGGATTCCGGTGGCGAGGCGGGCGTCGAAAGGGTGGTGGCTGCGGCCGGACGCAGTCGATCGGGTGTGGCGGACACTACCCGAGGGATTGCGTCCGGGGTGCCGGATTCGGTTGCCGGCAGCGAATTGGCGGTCGTGCCAGGGCCGGACACGGTCGCATCAGAACCTTGTGCGGCGGCGTGACCGGCTGCCGGGGGCGCCTGCTTGCCGAGCGACGTCAGATCCCGAGTATGCGCGCTCGGGACGGATCTCGTCGTGTGATTGGGGCTCGTTGAGGATATTGGAGTGGAGGTCTCCGTCCTGACCGAGCTGTTGGCGGCGACAGCTTCCGCGCGGCCCGTGATTCCGATGGACGGGTTTTCCGCGCGAGCGGCTTGCCCTGTGCCCGCCGGCGGCGCCGGGGTACCTGTGGGTTTACCGTTGTCCGAGCCCGTCGAAGGCGCGGAGCTTTGTTCGGGCGTTTCGGCGGAGCCCCGGGTCGTCAGTCTCGTGGGGGAGGCAGGCTCGCCGGGTGCGGCCGAAGTTTTTGTGTGTGCCCTCGGCAGGGCAACATCATCGATCGAAGAGAGAATCCCGCTCGCGACCTTCTCCCCGGGCTGAGCTCCGGTTTCCGGAGCTACCGGGCTGCCGGACAGGATGGGAGCCTCCGCGGCAACCCACTCGAATCGTTTGCCATCGGCCGTTGAGGAGGTTTCAACCCCGGACTGCGTCTTCCCCTGCGACGACTGCGCAGGATAGGCCGAGTCGGGATGCCGGGTTGAGGTCCATTCCTGGGAGGTCGTCCCGATGGCGTCACCGGACGCTGAACCCCGGCCCTGCCCGTGCTCGGAGTCTGCCTCTTCCACGGTCGGTACGGTGGCCGCGGACTTCGGCGTGTCTTGCTGGAACGACCGGCGCTCCGGGGCCGACGAGTGTCGGTGGATCGGAAGGGCCGCCGTGTCCTTTCCGATGCGTGACGCCGCCGCGCCGGTCGGTTCCGGGTCGGCGGGAGTCGCAACTGAGGTGGCTGTACCCGACTGCGCGAAAGACTGGTCCTTGGGTACGAGTGGGTGGTCCTGGCCGATCGCAGGGGCAGGCTGGGCAGCATCCACGCTCTGCACCGCCTCAGGTCCCTGAAGCGAAGCCGCCGGTGCGTCCGGGGGCCCAGGGCGAGTCGCCGTTTCGAATCGCTGGCCAGGGAGGCTATCGGTCTCGGAAGTGTCGGAGGGGTTCGTGATTGGAACCTGGCTGGTTGCCGCTCCGATGGCAGTGCGTGCGACCTCGCTGGTTTCAGCGCTTGCCACCGGCGCGCCGGTTACCGGAGCCGGCTGGATCTCAAAGTGTGGCGCTCCCGTCGAACAGTGTGCGGTCTCCGGCGCTTCCTGCGAAGCGGGCTCTCCCGACGGGACGTGTACCTGGGAGACACCGGAGCCTGGCTGCGGAATGCTCGCTGTCGGTACCGGACGGGAGAACCGCCCTGCACGGTGCCTGTGTTCGGTAGCAGGCTCCACGGAGATCTCCGAACCCGTGGTTCGGGTCTTCGCGGCATTTGAGTGCGCGGAAGATTCGCCGATACCGGCGATATCCCGGGGAACGGGTCGCCGATCGCTTTCAAAAGCAAAGGTCCCATCGTCCACCGTTCCCCGCGAGGTCGTCGCGGGTGTCTGAGGGTCACTCGCGAGCTCCGGAGCGCCGACGCGTGCCGGCGAAGGTGCCGGTGAGCCGCCGGCACGGGCAAGCAGGCCTGCGAAATCGCCCGGCGATCCTCCGGAATCGTCCGGGCCGGAGCCGGAAACATCGGGCTGTGTGCCGGCCGTGGCCGTCGGTGCTGAGAAGAGGACTGTGATGGACGTTTGCGTCACTGAGTTGAATCTGGCTGAGATGGGGTGGCAACCGGCGTCTGACCAGGGCCTGCGATAAAGCGCTCCACAAGGGCCGATGCCCGGTCGGGCTTGAGAGCCTGCAGGATGGTGGTGCGGTTGCGGGAGGATGCGGCGTTGTAGAGGTCGTCCAGGCTGGTGTCGTCGAGGCCCTCCAGGATGGGCGACAACTCAGCGGTATCCAGCTTGGGCAGAGTGGAGGCCATCGCTGCGGCGATTTCCTCGCGGGAAGTCTTGTTGCGAAGCAGCTCCTTCAGACGGTCCACCTCGATTTGCAGGTCGTCTGCCCGGGAAATGGCGGCAAGCAGCTCCCCCTTGGCGATCGCCAGCGAATCGACGAGTTTCGAGGTGATCTGGGACTGGGCTTCGAGGCTGGCACCCCAGGCGTCGCGGTTCAGGGAGTCCGTCAGGGCCCCCACGTCGAGGCTGTCCGGTACGATCAGTTCCGCCGGCTCTTCCGTCGGTTCGATGGACATGTACACGCCGACAAAGGAGCCGCCGAAGGCCAGAATGGCCAGTGCGATGAGCAGGATTATTCGCATGGAAGCAGGTTCGGTGCGGGCCGCCGGCCAAAGCCGATCACGCCCAGTTCATCAAGGGTCTCTTGATCCCGTTTGCGCACCCCGTCCAGGAATTGCTCGTGCTGCCGTTCTCGCAGGTCTTCCAGCGCCTGCTGGTCCCGCATCCTGGCAGCCAGTTCGTGACGGGCAGCGAGCTCGCCGGCCTCGAGTTCCGCAACCAGCTTGCGAGCCTGTTCCACGCGGTCGATGGCATTCGATCGCATATCGGAAAAACGGCGCAAGTCGTGCACACCGTTGCCGGTGGCGGCGCGGGTAAGGAGCGCATTGAGTTCCTGTTCTGCGGCCGCCAGAGCCTGCCTGGAGCCAACTACCTGGCGCAGCGCGTCGGCCAGTCGCACGCGTGCGCGCTCGGCCTCGAGGCGCCGCAGCTTCAGCACGGCTTCCAATCTGAACTGGAACTTCTTTCCCGTCATTTTCTGTGTTTTTCCCGGACTTTCGGGCGATATGGGGGTTTTCTGAAGACGAACAAACTCCCGGCCAAACAGCCGCTGGAGCGCTACTGCATCAGGCGATTGAGGGTCTGGTGAGCATCTTCATTCAGGACTTCTGAGGTGCCTTGGGTCAGAAATGCGCGCAGGCCTTCGTTGGCTTTGATGGCCCGGTCAGCCCGCGCATCTGAACCCTCGACGTAGGCGCCTACACGAATCAGGTCTTCCACCTCGCGGTATGAGGCGAGCAGTGAACGGGCGTTGCTGGCGGAGGCGATTGAACCCTTGTCCGAGACCCGTGTCATTACACGACTGACGCTTTGCAGCACGTCGATCGCGGGGAAGTGATTGGCGTGCGCGAGTTTGCGCGAAAGCACGATGTGGCCGTCCAGAATGCCGCGGGCCGCATCGGCCACCGGGTCATTCATGTCGTCACCGTCCACGAGCACGGTGAAAATGCCTGTTATGCTGCCATGTGTCCCGGGACCGGCCCGTTCCAGGAGCTGGGGGAGAATGGTGAAGACGCTGGGTGTGTAGCCCCTCGTAGTCGGGGGCTCGCCGACGGCAAGGCCGATTTCCCGCTGCGCCATGGCTACCCGGGTCACCGAGTCCATCATGAGCAGCACATTCTTGCCGCGGTCCCGGAAGTACTCGGCGATGGCTGTGGCCACGAACGCGCCTTTCACGCGGCTCATGGCGGCCTGGTCACCGGTCACGGCGACCACGACGGACTTGTGAAGTCCTTCTTCACCGAGGTTGTCCACGATGAATTCCTGGACCTCGCGGGAGCGCTCGCCGATGAGGGCAATGACGTTCACGTCGGCTTCGGCCTGGCGGGCGATCATGCCCAGGAGCGTACTCTTGCCCACGCCTGATCCGGCGAAGATGCCGACACGCTGTCCGCGACCAAGCGTGGTAAACGCGTCGATGGACCGCACGCCGGTACGCATGCGCTCGGTAACCATGTGCCGCTTGAGGGCCGGAGGAGGGTCGGCGTGGACCAGCTGCGCATCCGTGGCAAGGATCGGCCCGCGATCGTCGATCGGGCGTCCGTTGCTGTCGACGATGCGACCCAGCAGGGATTCACCGACCTGCACACTCAACGGGTTCGAGCTGCGCCGCACCAGATGGCCGGCCTCGAGTCCAGCCGACCGGCCAAGCGGGAGCAGGAGGGAGGTGGCGCCCCGAAGGCCGACCACCTCTGCAGTCATGCGAGGAGTGCTGGCGGGGGCGTCGTAGATCTCACAGAGATCGCCGAGCGCGGCGTTCAGGTGTGACGCCTCGATCAGCATGCCCACGACCGAAGAAATGCGGCCGTAGGAAGCGGGCTGAACGGGTTCGGCGGCGATGCGCTCGATGCAGGAAGCGAGGTATGACATCAGGCGTTGTCCTCGTCCAGGTGGCCCAGGCGATCTCGCAGGTCCGAAAGCAATTCACGGGCCACCCGGCGCACGACCGCAGCATCCGTTCGGGCCTCCCAGTCTCCGCGGTCCAGTTTGGCGTCCGTGCGCCAGTTGAGATTCGGGTGGTTCTGGGAGAGCGGGCCGAGAATGCCGCTTTCTTCGAGCATCATGTAGTCTGCGGGATGCACGGTCACGGTCACCGATCGCGTTTCTCCGAGTCCCTCGATGGCGTCACTCAGCGCTGCGGTCGACAGGTTGCGTACCGACTCCGGTAGCGGACATTCCAGGATGGCCTCGGTCATTCGGGCCGAGAGTTCTGCCAGCAGCGGCTCGGAATTCGAGGCCATGGTCTCCCAGGCGCGGTCAAAGCCTTCTGCGATGGCGCGCAGGAAGGCCTCCCTGTCGCCACGCTCAGCTGCACCAGCAGCCTGGCCCTCGGCAAGGCCGCGCTCGTAACCGATTTGTTGGGCCTTCGCGATTTCGCCGGCCAGCCGGCGTTCGAAGTTCTTTTCGGCCGCGGCCAGCGCTTCCTGCACCTGCTCGGTTCCGGGTCGCACCGGCGCCCGGTCGACTGTCGGAGGGGCGCTCCGCTCCGTTTCAACCAGCGGAGCTGTGGTCGGGTTGACCAGGATTACGTCGCCCTGGTGGTGGAGCAAGCGGGACTTGAGAACCTTGCGGGAGGCATTGCCCCCTCCCGATGCGGTGCTTTCGCTCACGATCTCTGCGGCAGGTATTCTCGCCATGGATCAGAGAACCAGCTCGTCGGCGGATTCGCGACCGAGCGAGATCTCTTCCCGCTCCTCCATATTCTGGGCCTCTTCGATGATGCGGCGCTGTGCTTCCTCGATCTCCGAGAGCTTCACCGGTCCGAGCAACTCAAGCTCCTCGGTGATTGCCTGTGCGGCGCGCTCGGAGACGTTGCCCATGAGCTTGTTCTTGAGCTCATCCTGGGAGCCCTTCAGCGCCAGAATGAGGTCTCGCTGATCAATCTGGGAAAGCAGCTTCTGCAGGTCGCGCCCGCTGACCTTGATGAGGTCGTCGAAGGTGAACATGAGCGCCTTGATGCCGCCGGCGAGTATCGGATCGCGCTCGGAGATGCCGTCCATGATGGAGCGTTCCGTGGCACGGGCGGAGTAGTTCAGTATCTCGGCCACGAGTTCAACGCCGCCAGAGGTGCTCAACTCTGCGCCGAGAACGGAGCCGACCTGCTCTCGCAGCACGCCCTCGATCTCGTTCATCAGAGCCGGTGACGTTTTTCCCATGGTGGCGAGGCGAAAGACCACCTCTTCGCGCTGTTCGTCCGGCAGCAGTGCCACGACTTCCGCCGACTTGCGGGCGGAGACGTGGGACAGAATGAGGGCAGCCGTCTGCGGGTGCTCCGACTGCAGGAACCCGGCCAGCTGCGAGTTCTCAATTTTGTTGAGCATCTGGAAGGCCGAGCCGCCCGATGACTTCTCCATCTTGGAGAGCATGGCTTCCGCCTGCTCGTCGCCCAGCGCAGAGGCCACGGCCTGGCGCGCGAACGCCGCGCCGCCGGTGCCGATGATGCGCGTATGCTCGCCCAGGTCCAGATACTCCTGGAAGACGGCTCGCACGGTGTCGGCGGGCACGCCTTTGAGGTAGGAAATGGCGATTGAGAGTTTCTCGACCTCCTTCTCCTCCAGTTGGGCCAGGACCTGGGAGGCCGTATCGACGCCCAGAGAAACGAGGAACACGGCTGACTTGGTCAGTCCGTCCAGATGTGCTGCTTTGTCCATCACGGGGTGGGGTTACAGGGCGAGCGGATCGTTGGACAGCCATTCGCGGATGACTGCGGCTGCGTCTTCCGGTGACGCGGACACCATCATGCGAACCTGATCGAAAATGGGGTCCTCGGGCGGCTTCTCGTATTCGAGTTTGTCCGCATAGAGGTCGTCTTCCACAGCCGGGCCCAACTGGCGATGCTCGGCCACCAGTTCTGCCTCTTCCTGCGAGAGTCCGGCAGCGACAGCCTGGTCGATGGTCAGTGCACCACCACCACCTTCGGCCTCGGTCAGGGACGGATACGAGCCTGACGGCAGCGCACTGACCGGCGCGTTGCCGGGCAGCAGGTTGCCCTGGTCGTCGTAGAAGCTCGGCCGCTTCGGCGGCTCGACGGCCTGCAGTTCTTCGACCTGACGCCCCGCCTTTCGCACCAGAAGGAACGCGAGAATGAGGGCGATGAAGATCAGGCCGTAGCGGAAGTAGCTGGATAGTTTGTCCGGCCCGAACGCTCCCATGTCCTCGACCAGAAGGTTGTTTGCGTTGGATTCGAACCGGGTCTGATGGATGGCGATGCGGTCTCCTCGATCCGGCACGAAGCCGACTGCGTTCTGCACCAGGGCCTCGATCTCGGAGATCTCCTCGGCACTGTACTCCTGGAAGACGGGCTGCACCGGATCGGCATCCGGATCGGTCGGCTCGGGAATGGGCAATTGCTTCTGATTGAGAATCACCGAGATGGTTAGGTGCTCAATCGAGCCGACGCCCTTTTCGTGGGTCTCGGTCGTGCGGCTCAACTCGTAGTTGCGCACCGAGGAGTTGGCGCCGGTGGTTTCGTCCACACGTTCGTCGATCTTCTCCTCCGAGATCACCGTGGCACTCTCGGGATCGATGATTTCCCGGTTGGATACGGTGCGGGAAAAATCCAGAGCTGCCGAAATGCGCAGGATGGCGTTCCCTTCACCGAGCACCTCGTCGAGCATCGTCTGGCCCTTGGTGACGAGATTTTCCTCGACCGTGCGCTGGACCTCCAGCTGGGTAGAGGAGAGGGTCACCTGATCATCCTCGTCGCCCGGCGAGGACAGCACGTTGCCGGCGGTATCGAGCACCGTCACATCGCCCGCATCCAGGCCCTCGACAGCACCCGAAACCAGGGAGGCGATGCCGTCGACCTGTCCAAGGTCAAGCGAACTGCCCCGGCCCAGCTGCAGCACGACGGAGGCGCTGGGTAGAACCTGCGTCTCGCGGAAGGGACTTCGTTCGGGCATGACAAGGTGAACCCGAGCAGATTCGACCTGGCGCAGACTGGCAATACTCCGGGAGAGCTCTCCCTCCAGCGCGCGCTTCATGTTGAGGCGCTGCATGAAGTCCGTCATGCCGAGCGTGCCCCGGTCAAAGATCTTGTAGCCTTCAGGACCGTCGGCAATGGTGCCGTCGCTGGCCAATTGCAGCCTGAGTTCATACACCTGCTCGCGAGGGACGTACACGGAGGATCCGTTGTCGCGCAGGTCGTACTTGACTCCGCGGCCGCGCAGGTTTTCGACGACCTGGCCGGCGTCGGCCTGTGAGAGCTCGCCGAAGAGCAGGGCATAGTCGGGCTGATTGGCCCAGTAGGCCACGGATCCGAGCAGGACCACGCCGCCGACGAGCACACCGCCGATGGCGAGCCGCTGACGCATGGGAAGCCGCTGAACCAGGGCCGCGAGTTGTTGGAAGAAGCCGTTCATGGATCAGTCAGGGTGGGGATCAGACCTGCATGCGCATGAGCTCCTGGTAGGTGTCCACCAGGCGATTGCGCACTTCAGTCATGAGCTGGAACGAGAGCTGGGCGTGGTTCATGGAGATCATCACCTCGTGCAGGTCCTCCTTCTCACCCGCAACCCAGGACGTGATCTCCCCGTCGGCGTGCTTCTGCACGTTGTCGACACGGTCGATGGCGTTCTTGAGCAGGTCCCCGAACTCCGACGGATCGCTCGAGCGAAGCCCGCGCGGCTGGGGAAGTGAGAGCCCGCCTTCGCCTTGAAGGTGGTTGGAGCGCAGGCGCTGCAGCTGGGAGATTGAAATAGCCATGCTAGCCTTTCAGATCGATGAAGGACCCGAGACTGTGCTCCACCTGGGAGGCTGGTCGTGCGGGTCCGTAGAGCCGAAGCGACATGCGCTTCGTTTCGGGAAACTGGGCCTCGATCATGTGCCGCTCCTCCGGTGAGCGAGCGGCTGCCGGACTGTCTCCGGCGCGTTTGCCCGGCAACGGTGAAGGCGCATTGGGCGCGGTCGGGTCGGCACCGGGTCGTGCGGAGTCTGGTGCAGGCCGCTGGCGCCGGGTCGGAGCCATGCGGGCTTCCAGGCCGGGAGCGTACACACGCGTATGGGTGGGCTTGATCATCTACTGGGGAAGCGTCAGATGTCGAGAGTTCGTTTGATCATCTCCTTGGCCGACTGCACGGAGGAGAGGTTGGCTTCGTAGAGCCTGTTGGCCGAAACCATGCGGGCCATTTCCTCCACGACGTTGATGTCGGGGTAGTGCACGTAGCCGGCGGGATCCGCATCGGGATGGGTCGGATCGAATTCGGCGCGGGTGCGCTCGGTCTCGATGATCTCCGTTTGCGGACCGAGGTCCACTTTGTTGACCACGCGGTAGGCGTCCGATCCGGTCAGGTGCTTGCCGCTGGTGCTCTTCATCGAGCTCTGGGCCTCCGACAGCATCTGGCCGAACAGCTCGTACTGGGTGTAGTCCGTGCGATGGACTGCGCGCTTGATGGCATACGGAGTGCCGTCCGCCGTGCGCGTGGTTTCGGCGTTTGCAATGTTCTCCGTCGCTGCGGACAGCGCGATGCGCTGGGCCTCGAGACCTCGCGCAGCGGTGCGAAAGAATGAGAGTATGCGTCCTCCTGGATCCATGGTCATCTACCTCGATCAGCCGCTGCGACCGGTAATGCCCATGCGCATCAGTCCGAAGTGCTCGTGCAGGGCACGCGCGGCCAGCTGATTGCGCATTTGCGTATCGGCCATGTTCATCAGTTCATCCTCCAGAACCGGCGCTTCCTCACCCACTTCCATCTTCGGGCGCACGCCTGCCGTCTGGGACGGGTCGGAGCCGTGCAGCACCTCCTGGAGGCGATCCTCGAACGACACCGAAATCTTGCGGAAGCCGGGCGTGTCGAGGTTGGCAATGTTGCCGGAAATCGCGTCCATCCGCCGGGCATATGTTGCCAGGGCGTTGGAAAGCAGGTGAAGCTTGTCGTTGATCATTGCGCGGTCGGAGTTCGGGACGCGATCCAGAACCCAAGCTTCGTGCCATGCAACAAACCGGCCTTGCAGCCCTGCCTGCGGGCGGTGTCAGGCGACGTCGGGGGAAATTCGTTTCGGGCGCTGGAGAATCTTGCCCGGTCCCCAAAGCGAGTTTTTTGGGACTATATTGCGCTCTTCATCCCAGGCACGACCCCCTTTCCATGGATCCGAAGGCCCGAATTCTTTTCGTCGATGACGAGCAGTTGCTGCACAGTCTGTTCGAGCGGCTGTTTGCCCGCCATGGCATGACGGTGACCAGTTGCTCCAGTGCGCACCAGGCGGTGGAGCTGCTGGCCAACGAGCATTTTGATCTGGTCGTGACGGACTTCATGATGCCCGACATGGACGGCTTCGAATTGCTGGGGCACGTGCGGGAGAACTACCCGCGCACGCGGGTCATCATGATCACCGCGCATTCGAACGTGCAGCATGCGGTGCGCATGATGCAGCATGGGGCCATCGACTACATCCCCAAGCCCTTCTCGACGGCGGAACTGGTGGAGCGGGTGCAGGCATGCCTGGCACAGCCCCTGGATGTGGAGGAAGAAGAGGCCGACGGGGCCACGCCGGCCAAGGGGCGGAAATCGTCACGCAAACGCAAGGTCGGCAAGACCGCCTACATCGGCGAGGCACCCTCCATCAAGCGTATCAAAGAGGTGCTTCCGCGCATCTCTTCCAACAAGGCCCCCGTGTTCATCCAGGGAGAGAGCGGGACGGGTAAGGAGATTCTGTCGCGCACCATCCACGAGATGAGTGATCGCTCCGACAAGACCTACCTCACGCTCAATTGCGCCAACCTGCCTCGAGAGCTTGTTGAGAGCCACCTGTTCGGTCATCGCAAGGGGTCGTTCACGGGGGCCATCGATGACATGACCGGTGCCTTCGAGCGGGCTGACGGAGGCACCCTACTGCTGGACGAGATTACGGAAGTGGATCTGTCCGTGCAGGCCAAGCTGCTGCGCGTCCTTCAGGAGTCGGAGTTCCAGAAGATCGGCTCGACCGATGTCCAGAAAGTTGATGTGCGCGTTATCGCCACGAGCAACCGCAATCTAAGCACGGCCATCAGCACGGGAGTCTTCCGGGAGGACCTCTACCACCGGCTGGCCGTCTTTCCGTTAACGGTGCCGCCACTCCGCGAACGTCTGGCGGACGTGCCGCTGCTGGCAGATCACTTCGTCAAGAAGTACTGCGCCCTGTACGATCAGGAAAAGAAGTCTCTTTCCAGACAGCTCATGGAGCGGTTCCGATCCTACAACTGGCCGGGCAATGTGCGCGAACTGGAAAACCTGGTTCAGCGCGGCGTGCTGCTCTCAGCGGAGCGCGACGTGATCGAGATCGAGGATGTCTTCGACGACTTCTTTACGGACGCTGACCCTGCGAGGGCAGAGGAGGGCGGCAGCGCCGGTCCCAAGGCGGAGACGATCGACGACATGGAGCGCTACATGATTCTTCAGGCGCTGGAGGACACCGGCAACAACCAGCAGCAGGCCGCGCAGAAGCTCGGTATCTCGGCTCGCACCATCAGGAACAAGCTGAAACGCTACCGGGAAGAGGGCCTGCTGGAAGAGTAGGGGATCAGCTGGACTTCTTTCCGCTCTGCAGGGCGTCAGCCATGGCGTCCGCCACCTTGGCAATCGTCTCCGGCTGGCTGTAGTAGCCGTTCTGAATCTTCGACTGGATTTCGGCGCGGCGCGCATCGTCCAGAGTATCCAGATTTCGCATCGCTGCACGGGCGGCCGTCAGTTCCGGAGATTCCCGAACCGCGGACTGGAGATCGATGGCGTCTGAAGTGCCCTGAGCGCCGGCCTGCTGGCCTGCCCGGGCGGCATCGCGTGCCTGACGGGCCTCCTGGGATTCTTCGGTGCGGCCCTGATTTGCGGCGGCAGTCGAAGCGGAGTTGATGCGCTGGATGTCCATGTCGGATACCGGAAGAAGGGGGAAGTCGTTACTAGCCGTGCAGGCTTTTGTTCAGCCTTCCCATGGGCACACCCTGGCGCTGCGCATAGCTGCGATTCGCCGTACGGAAGCGGGAAACCGCACTGATGGCGGCACCAAGACCTACGCGAGTCGTGCGCATGGCTTCAACCATGCGTTCGCCCTGGGCGTCCAGCGCGTCGCGGTCGGCCTGGGTCAACCCGTCGGCCTCAAGGTCGGCGGCCAACCGGCGAACCAGCTTGCCGCGGCGCTCCAGCAGTCCCGAGAACACCTCTACATCGCCGTCGTCGAGCGCCGCCAACATGGCGTCGCCGAGTTCGAGGATGGTGTGAACGGAGGGGTGATGCATGGATGGGAAGAGAGTTCTCTTCTCAAGCATCAAGGAGCGTGCCAGTCCCGTTTTGGACTCGCGGAGGCGGCAGTGACTGCCTCCTGTGACCGGAAATCGCGGTCAGGTCCTAGAAGAACCCGGTGGAGAAGGACCCGAGGAACTGCTGCTGTCCCTGGAAGAGGGAAATGGCTTCCTGGATCTTGGCGTATTGCTGCCGCAGCTGGTTTTCCCGGCGAGCCATCTTGTCGTCGAAGTCTTCCAGCTGATTGTTGATTCGCGTGATGCTCGTGTCCAGCACATCGACCCTGTTGTCGAAGATGCCATCGGCCCCGAGGTAGCCGGAGATACGCGTGTCAATGCGGGTGGCGATGCCGTCCGCACCGGTGAAGAGCGCCTTGAACGCGGCCGGATCGGCTTCGAGGGCTTCCTCGAACTCATCGTTGTCGGTAATTGAAAGGGTGCCGTCTTCGGAGATTTCGATACCGATTTCAGCGATGGACTGAATCTGTCCGCTGGACTGTGACGTGACCGCAGCGGCTATGTCATTGCGCAGGTTGAACCGAAGGCTGCGCAGGGTGGGGTCGCCGGCGAACACGCCGCGGACCCCGAGGTCCCCATCGACCAACGTCGCGCCCGACAGTTGGGTGACGATGGTGTTGTACTTCTGAATGAAGTCGTCAATCTGATTCCTGACGCCTTCGGTATCCGGGCCCACTGTAAAGTCGAGCGAGGTGGACTGTACCTCTTTGAGGTTCAGCGTCACATCGTCAAGCGCATCGGTGACCTGGTTACTCGACCGGTAAATGGTCAGACCGTCCAGCACAAACTTGGAGTTCAGCTCTGAATTCGACTCGCTTGAGCCGATGTCGGTCACGTACCCACCACCCGTGCCGCTGGAAACGGCGGCGTTCGTGATATCGAGTTGCGCCAACAGCCCGTTGGCGGAATCGGTGAACTGGAGGCGGTTCGCGTACCCGGTTTGCCCGGACCGAAGGGTAAGCCGCGCCGTGTCGGACGTCTCACTGACCACCGATGCGAGTGCTTTCTCGTCATCGTCGATGGTCTCAGCGGAGTTCGCCGCGTTCATCGCGTCGTTGATGGCGACCGAAATCTCCTGAAGGATGTCCTCGTCGGTGGATCCCGTCGGGTTCACGGTGACCGAGATGTCTTCGCGATTGTTCTCGTCGGCGTCCGTGGGCGCTGCCACCGAAATCGTGAAGGACTGCGAGCCGTTGGTATCGAAGAAGGAGCGCAGGGAGGTGCCCGCGCTGGTGTACTGCTGGCTCAGCCGGGTGTCGGTGCTCGCGAGACGCTGCACCTGCATGGTGTGGCTGCCACTGGCTGCGCCTGAGCCCGCGCCGGCGGTGAAGTAGGTTTCGTCCGAGAGCGATGCGGCTCGTCCGTCGAGTGGACTGGAAAGCACATCGGTGAAGCTCTCCATCAACGAGTGGAGACTCGAGACGGCGCTGTCGAGGTCACCGAGAATGTCGGACTGGCGCTCGGCCGTTTTCAGCCGCTGCTCGATGTCTCCTCGCGGCTGGCTCTCAATGCGTACGATCTGCTGCAGGAGCTGCTCGTACGGGTTATTGGCCATCAGGGCCCGGTTGATCGAACTCAGCATTCAGTCAGGCTGCGCGTGCGGATCCTACAACGGCCGACTTCCAGGCATCCCGGAGACCCCCGAGAATTTCTGCCACCGGTTCCAGATCGCCGTTTGCCGAGTGATCCATGCAGAATGCGTAGATCGAATACAGCCGGCCTGCGATTTCGCCCCCTTTCTCCATATTGAGAGAGGCGATGAGTTCGCGAAGCACGGCTCGCAGCTTGTATCGGTCACCCCTGTGGCAGGAGGCGATTCCGAGGTCGTAGAGTTTTACGACCAGCTGCTCCGGAGTAGCAGACATGATGGCCTGCTTCTGGTAGCTATCGAACCGGCTTTTTGGACTTGGCATCTGGGGGCAGACGGAATGTCAGGCTTGATGGCGGTCAAGAGCCGTGCCGTAGTGGTTCTGCGCGGCGGCGGGCTCGGCGGGCTCGATCCAGATTCGTTTCGGGGAAAACATTACCCGAGACCAACCGAATTTTGCCGCAGATCCGCAGGCTCTCCCGATTCGTATCGACCCGACTGTGCTGCCCTAAAGGGCCGGATCAGAACTTTGCAGAGAAGCTGGAGCCCGGGCTGAAGCCGCCGGTGAGGTCCTGGGGAGCAATGGACCTGTTGGCGGCTTCCGCGGGGGAGGCCCACATCTCGATGCGCAGCGGCCTGAAGTGGGCAACGGAAATACGAGGCCTGAGCGGTGTATCGGCTCGCAACTGAAGGCCCTTAAGCATGGTCGGCTTCATTTCCCGATCAGAAGCTTCCGGAGAACCGGGTACCTGAGCGGGCAGGGCCCGTGGAAAAGGCTTCGTTCGACCCAGGAATGGTTGCTCCGGGCAGCGGACCGGTCTGTCCGATGGGGAAAGCGGCCATGAGCGTACCCATCCCTGCGGGACCGTGACTCGGTGCACCCGCCTTTGCTGATTCGGTCGACAGGCGACCCGGTGTCGAAGGGGAGGCGGTCTGCCGCGCGCGGTCACCCAGCGAGGCCAGCCCATCGCGTGGAGCGTCCGCGGTCACCCGAACCATTTCACCGTTCCTCATGGTTGCCTCGCCGACATAGTAGCTGACGTCCCTGGCGGAGCTTGCAGCCGGGGGGGTGTACTTCGGCGCGGCAGGTCTGGCGCTGGAGGTGCGACTGCTCGACGTGCGCGCTCTCCGCGTTCGCACGACGGTCGGAATCACCCGCTCCTCGGCTTCCTCAGGGGCCGGCCCGCTGGATCGGGATTCCGGGGCCTCGCCAGTTTCGGGCGCGGCCGATCCGGGATCTGAAATGCGGGACTCGCCCTTGGTCTCGCGTGCCGGCGCGCCCGCGGTCTGATCGTCGGTCTCTCGTGCCGGCGCGCCAATGGTCTGATCGTCGGTCTCGCGTGCCGGCGCCCCCGCTGTCCGCGACGGCGCACCGGCTTTGGTTGCCTGACCATACCTCACGCCGGAATACCGCTGCAGTTCGGCGTCCCGCTTTTCCAGCAGGCGTGCTTCGGCCATGGCCCGGTCCTGCCTCTCGCTGCCGGTTCTCCTGGAGGCGTGTCGGCGCTCGACTTCGGCGGCCCGGTTTTCGGCTTCCACACGGTTTCGATACTTCCTCCGGGCCGCAAGCCGCTCCGCGGCGTCCTCCCCGCGTACCCGTCCTTGCTCGCGGCCGTCGCGCTCCGCGATTTCGCCCGCGCGGCGAGTCCGCCAGCCTTTCCTCGCGCGGCTCCGCACGCCTTCCCGAGCGTCGGCGGCTTCGTTGCGCTGGTCACGTGCAGAGCCCCAACGGTCGGCGGCTTCGTTGCGCTGGCCACGGGCAGAGCCCGAACGGTCGGCTGCCTCGTTGCGCCGGCCACGGGCAGAGCCCGAGCGGTCGGAGACTTCGTCACGTCGGCCACGTGCAGAGCTCGAGCGGCCGGCTCCCTGGTGTTCGGCTTTGTTGTGGCTGCGCGACTCCGAGGAACGCAGGCGCGACGCCTTCTCGCTCGCCGGCTGCTGCGGTGCGGCCTGTGCGGATTGGGCCTTTCGTGACTTGAGCCGTCCTTTGGCCGAAATCTGGACGGAATCGCGGTTCGAGTCGGATTTTCTTGAGCGAGCCGGATGGGCGACACCGCGTTTTGCGGATACGGAGGCGTGCGCCCCTGCGGACCGGAGCGAGTGGCCGCCGAGGGAGAAGACAGGCATGACTGGTAGAAGGCGATGAGTGCTGCATGGAGACTCAAGCCAAACCGGCATTTATGGGGGTCCTGCCTCAGGTTTGACCTGAGAAGGAGGGTGCGTGCCCCTTGAGTTGGGGCTCTACCAGCACGCTGCGCCAGCGGGGGATCGGCTGCGGGGGATGGGAAGAAGCTTCCGGGGGAGGACGCTCTTTCGGGCAGCGCGAAGTGGGCGCGAACGGGTTATCGGCCGGCAGGCAAAGCGATTTAAGCCCGGGAGACCACTTTTTTCAGAACTGGCCTTTTTGGCATGTTTCCGGCATGGGAGGGAGGTGCACAAAAGACCTTGCTAGCCCCAAATGGCAAATCCAGCCCGCATACATCCGCTTCCAGGCACCGGCGACTCCGGTCAGGACAAGGGGGAATGGATGCATGATTTGACGCCCACTCTCTCGGACGAGGCCATGTTCAATCAGGACGGCATCGAACCGCTTCAGGTGTGGAGCGCAGAACAGGACAAGAAACGCCCCACTTCAGGGCTCCGACTCGTCGACAAGGACGAGCTCCAGGAAAAACAGAATTCGGAAGGCTAGGCCTCCGGAGGTCGTCGATGAGCTCCTCTCGCAAACTGAAGCGCAAGGGCGGCAAACACACGCTGTCCCTGTGCATGATCGTCAAGAATGAAGCCGACGGGCTCGAGAAATGCCTGAGCACGGCACGGCCTCACGTAGATGAGATAGTAGTCGTGGACACGGGCTCTACCGACGGCACGCCCGACATCGCCCGGCGATACGCAGATGTGTACGAGGAAATAGAGTGGCCGGACTCGTTCGCCGTGGCCCGAAACCACAGCCTGGATCTTGCCACGGGCGAGTTCATCATGATTCTCGACGGGGACGAATTCCTTCCTGACCCGCTGCACTGGCGCCGCATACGCAAATCGCTCGCTGCCAACGTCGCCTGCGTTCGCATGACCGTGCGCAACCTGCTTGCCGATGATCAACTCATCGCCGCAGACCGGATGCGTCAGCTGCGCATCTTCCGCAATGCGCCGGAGGTCCGGTATGAAGGGCGGGTCCACAACCAGATTCAGGCCGGGGTCATCGCCTACGCGAATCGCACCGGCCATGGTCTCGTAGAATTGGACGCGGAGATCATCCACACGGGCTACGCACACAGCGAGTCCCGGATGAAGGAGAAATACGCCACCCGCATGCACCTGCTCGAGCACGAGTTTGAGAATGCCCGCGACGCCCAGCACCGGGCGTACTACGGCTACCAGCTGGGTGTCGTGCACTATGTCATGCAGGAGTGGGACAAGGTGCTCGACCTGTACGGCGCTCTGGATTACGACGAGATGGAGAAGGGGAACGCCTTCTATACGCACCTTCTGGCCAGTCAGGCCGCACTGGCGGCCGGCCTCCCGGCCCGATCCCTCGTGCACTGCAACGCCATGTTCAATCTGGACAAAGACGAGCCGGTGGCGTATCAGATCACCGGCATCGCTCTGCTCGCGGGGCACCAGTTCTCAGACGGTCTGCTCATGCTCCTGGAGGCGCTGTCCATGAGTGCTGAGGGCAGCCGTGCCCGCTTCATGCTCAATCCTGCCGTGCTCATGCGCAAACTCTCGCGCTTGTGTCGCTCGGCCGGACTGACGCGACACGCCGAGGCCTTCGAGCGACTGGAGAGGGCAGAAGAGTTCGATGCCGAACAGGCCAAAGAGGTTATACAGTCCCTCAAACTAGGCCTGGTCCAGGGTCAGCGCGCCGTGGCCTGAACAAGGTCCTCAGGCGCGCAAAAAAAGGCCTGAAACCAGAAAAGGCCCCCCTTTGCAGGGAGGCCTTTCCGGTGCGGGCGGACCGCCATTCCGCCCACAAACCCACGGGATTCGTGCCAGAACCGTTCCGTGTGGGTATTCAGATCTGAGTGCTCTAGAAGAGACTCAAGACGGACTGCGGGGCCGAGTTGGCCTGGGCGACGGCAGCAGTACCCGTCTGCTGCAGGATCTGCAGCTTTACGATTTCCATCTGCTCCTTGGCGAAGTCGGCATCCTGGATGCGGCTACGCGCAGCTTCGTTGTTGTTGATGGCGATGCCCAGGGCGTCCTGCTTGAAGGTCAGACGCTTCTGGTTGTCACCGATCGAACCAAGCTTGGTTGAGATGGTGGTGATTGCCGAATCGATGGAGCTCAACAGACCCGTGGCGTTTGCGGCCGAGGTCACGTTGATGTCACCGGTGGCGACCGCCAGCTGTGCAACCGACAGCGTTCCAACCGAGACGGAGAACGAGTCTGCAGTCTCAGCACCAACCTGGAAACTGAACGAAGTCGAGGTGAACAGCGAGGTGTTGTTGAACTTCGAATCCGTGAGGATGTCCGTGATCTCGTTGGAGAGCGCATCGAGCTGGTTGTCGATGTAGGAGCGCTCCGTTGAGCTCATGGTGTCGTTCGCCGCCTGCACGGTTTTCTCCTTCATGGTCTGAAGGATCTCCATCACCGTGTTGAGGCTGCCTTCTGCGATTGTGAGCAGAGACTTGGCGTCGCCAACGTTCGAAAGCGCCTGAGCCTGGCCGCGAACTTTTGCGTTCAGTTTCGTAGCGATCGAGTAGCCGGCTGAGTCATCCTCAGCAGCGTTGATCCGGCTGCCGGTGGCAAGGCGCAGCTGACGCATTCCGAGCTCGTTGTTCGAGTTCTGAAGCGTGCGCAGCGATTCCATCGACTGCAGGTTCGTCGAGATTCGGGTAAGGTCTCCGAAAGCCATTGTAGTTCCCTCCTTGGGATTGAAGACAAGTGCCTTAAGGGGAAGGCCATGAGATCGTCTGGGGTCGGCGTGCTGATGCCCGGGCTATAAGCGTAGTCACTTGGTTACCGAGGGCGCTGCCAGAAAGGCGTCCGCAGTGGGCTTCGCTTTTTAAGGCGGGTGCCCGTGCGACAGGTTGCCGGCCTGTCTTATCTCATCTTGTCATTCTTTCTCTTTGTTTAGTTAATCCGGCCCCCCGTAAAGGGCCTTCCTTTGCCTTATTGCAGGAGCTGCAGGATGGACTGCGGGGCCTGGTTGGCCTGCGCCACCGCTGCTGTACCGGTCTGCTGCAGGATCTGCAGCTTTACGATGTGCATCTGCTCTTTGGCGAAGTCCGCGTCAATAATCCGGCTGCGGGCAGCCTCGTTATTGTTGATGGCAACGTTCAGGGCCTCCTGTTTGAAGGTGAGGCGTTTCTGACTGTCGCCGATCTGACCCATCTTGTTGGAAATCGTCGTGATGGCCGAGTCGATGCTGCTCAGCAGGCCGGTAGCATTGGCCGCTGAAGTCACATTGATGTCACCAGTCGCGACGGACAGCTGGGCTACAGAAAGCGTCCCGATCGAGACCGAGAAGGTGTCTGATGCTTCTGCCTCGACGTGGAAGCTGAAACTTGAGCTCGTGAAGAGCGAGGCCGAGTTGAACTTCGTGTCCGTGAGGATGTCCGTGATTTCCGCCGAGAGGGCGTCAAGCTGGTTGTCGATGTACGAGCGCTCCGTGGAGCTCATCGTATCGTTGGCGGCCTGGACAGTCTTCTCCTTCATGGTCATGAGAATCTCCATGACGGAGGAGAGGCTGCCCTCGGCGATGGTCAGCAGGCTCTTGGCGTCGCCTACGTTGGCGAGAGCTTGTGCCTGACCACGCACCTTGGCGCCGATCTTGTTTGCAATGGAATAACCTGCCGAGTCATCCTCGGCCCGGTTGATCTTGCTGCCGGTGGCGAGTCGGAGCTGGCGGGTCCCGAGCTCAGAGTTGTTGAGCTGCATGGCCCGCAGAGCCTCAAGACTCTGCAAGTTTGTATTGATGCGGGAGAGGTCTCCGAAAGCACCCATGGTTCTAAGCGGTTTTGTTTGAACGGTCTGGCATGACGGTTACAGTGAGAGTTATCGGAGCACTTTGGGCACGCTTAAGACCTGGAGCGCAAAAAAAAGCGCCCCGCAAAACGGGGCGCCTGAGGCTAAAAACGCAGAAAACCCCGACGACCAGGGGTCGGCGGGGCTTCGGCTGAAACGGTTTGCAGGTATCAGGCGGCGGGTCGGAATCCTCGCGGTGAGCCACTCTTGCTGCTCATCATCTGATGCACATATCGCTGCAGGTTGTCGCGCGCCTCCATGACATTGGCAATCAACTCCTCTGGCTCTCCGGCTCGGGCAGGGTAGCGACCCACCAGACGGTCCCATACCTCAAGAGTCGCACACTGCCCCCAGTCAACGGGGTCATGGAACGCAAATCCGAACGCTCGGGCGGACGCATCGGCCGCTTCAAGAATGTCGGCCAGGGGCCCTTCTATTTTTCCCTTGAGCACCCGACGCATTTCGCCCGTGAAGTCCATCTCGTCGGCCACATGGCGTGCCGCCTCGGCACTCGAGCACCCGAACACGGAAGCCTCTGCGGCAAGCCAGGCATCGGGAGATCGGTTTGCCTCTTCCTCGTAGAATCGGATCGCGTCTTCGGGATAGCTGTACACCAGGACGATGCGTCCGAAGTCCTGCAGGAGTCCGGCGGTGAAGGCGGTGCGAGCGTTTGCGGACGGATCGAGCCGGCTCCAAAGCCACTGGCCCATCCATCCCGTAGCGACGGCGTGTCGCATCAGCCGAGTGTAGAGTTCGCCGGCGGGGCCGGTCATCGCCGATTCCAGGCGCATCACGTTCATCCCCGTGACAAGAGCGGCCACCGCACCGGGCCCGATGAGTCGCACGGCGCGATCCACGTCGGTTACCTCTCGTGAGAAGGCGTAGTAGGCCGAGTTCACCACTCGAAGAAGGCGAACCGCGACCAGAGGGTCGTTCTCAGCCATGCGCACGACCCGTGCGTGGTCTGCAGATTCTGCGTTCTCCATGATGCGCATCGCCTCAAACATGGTATGCGGCATCGGCGGCACATTCAGGTCCAGATGACCAAGTGTGCGTTTGTGGTTGCGCTCGTTGGATATGTTGCCCAGGCGACTCACGTCAATACCTCAGATTATGCCGCCGTGCGCAGTGCGCCCGGGGCCGTCAAACGGCGAGCTTCCTCAAGCTGCCCCTCCTTGATGCAGAGCGCCACGAGGCGGCGACGAAGCAGTTCGGACTCAGGCTCACGACCGAAGGCATCCTGATAGAGGGGGAGGGCCTGCGAAGTCCATCCGCCCTGCACCAGCGTCTGCAGCATCTCGTCGGCCTGTGCGACGCCGCGGCGCGGAATCAGCAGAGCCGCAGCCCGTGCAGCCTCGTCCGGCTGGTTGCGGTAGAGTGCCAGGCGGAACGAGTCCTCCTGAATCTCATCCGGCATGGACGTCAGCCCGTCGGGGTAGGCCTCTGCAATGTGTTCGGCAACCGAGTCCCACTGGCCGGTTAGCCAACTGAGCGATGCCTTGCTGAGAGCGATCTCCCTGGAATCGATGGCCACGTCCCAGACGGCGGGATCGTCAATTTCGGCGAGCGCACCGATGCGCTCGTAGGTCTCCTCATAGTGGCGACGCGAGGCAAGCACGGAAATCTGAATACGATGGGCCGCAACCTGGTACGGGAACAGGTCGAGGGCTTTCCGGGAGGTTTCCCAGGCATCCTCCGTGGAACCCATTTCGAGTTTGGCCGCAGCCAGTCCGACCAGCAGGCCGGCTTTCTCTTCCGCCGAGAACAGGCGCTGCTCGGAGAGGGCGGCCAACGCGTTGCGCATGGCGGCGTCCGATGCTCCGGCGGCAAGTGCCGTCCACACCGGTCGAATGGAGTTCGGCAGTTCCGGGTTGTCCGAGAACGTGATGCCGGGGATACGATAGGAGGCCAGATAGGCCTCATACCTGTTGGTCTGGATCTTACGTAGCATGGCTATTTACCTCGACTAGCGCAGGTAGTTGAGAATGGAGTATTCGTAGACGGACGCCAGCGCGCGCATGGCGGCCTGAATTCCGGTCTGGTTTTTCTGGATCTCGGTGACGGTTTCTGCGAGGTCGGCGTCTTCGATACCCGAGCGCTGCTCGACCACCCGAAGCTTGATTTCAGAGGCCTGTTCGCGCAGGTGATGCAGGCGCTCTCCCGCCGTGCCAGCCTCGGCGGCCAGCTTGATCATGTGGTCCCGAGCGGTCGTGACGTCGGCAATTGCTGATTCGATGGCGGTCGAGTCGTCGGCATCCAGTGCGTCGCGCAGCGCGCCGAGCGCCTCCGTGATGGCGACCCCACCGGATCCGGTCATGCGGGCGCCGGCTATCCCGACGCTCATGCGCATTTCGATGCCCACCGTGCGCTCCTGACTGGCCGCGTTGCCGTAGTAAGAGACGCCGGCCCCGTCGGAGCCTGCGGCGTTGTCGAGGACGAAGGGTTTCTGGGTCGTATTCGTGCCCGCGAATATGTAGCCGTCGGCGGTGCGCGTATTGAGCCGCTCGACGACCTCTTCCAGGATGTGGCCCACGCGATCGGCCACCATTTCACGTCCGTCGGCACCCAGGGTCGCGTTGGCACCACGGATCCCCTCCTCGTAGGCACTGGTGACCAGGTTTACGATGTCGTCGAGGGTGTCCTGGGTCGAGTTGGTCCAACTTGTCGCCGAGTCGACCGAGCGCAGAATCTGGTCGTACTGGCGCTCAAAGGAATCGAGCCGGCGCGCGATGCCGAACCCCGTGGGGTCGTCGCTGGACCGCCGGATCTTCTGACCGGTGGCCAACTCTTCATTCAGGCGGGCATGCTCTGCATTCCTGGCACGGAGATTCCGCTGAAGGGTGTCCCTGCTCAGGTTGATCTGTCGCCCGGTCTTGTAGATCTGTTGAAATGACATATCAGATAGACAAGAGGATTTCGAACATGCGGTCCGTGGTGGATAGCACGCGAGCCGAGGCCGCGTACGCCTGCTGAAGCTTGATCAGGCCGACCATCTCATCGTCGATGTTGACCTTGCGAACGCCATCTGCAAGCGCGTCCAGGCCGGATACACTGGCCTCCGCCCCGGTGGCGCGAGCACGGGCTGCGGCCACGCCCGATCCGATCTCGGACACGATATCAACCGCGTAGTCGCTCAGATTCTGGCTGTTGCCACTCATCACCAGTGCGTAGCGGAGGTCATGGATGGCAAGGGCGTTTGAATTGTCTCCCTGCGCCGCACTGTCGCCTGAGGCGGCGATGTTGATCGGGTCGGCGACATCGGCGGACAGGGCGATGGTGCCGGCAGCCAGGCCTGTCGGATCAAAGAAATCGCGCCCGTTGGTGCCGTCGATTCCGTAGCCTGCCTGGTGGAGGGTGTTGACTTCGGTGACCAGCGTGTCGGTCAACGCGTTGAGCTTGTCCCTGGTATTGTTGATGTCGTCGTAGACCGGACCCAGTAGTGCGCCGATCTCTCCAGTGTCCAGACCGGACGGAAAGCCAATGCTTGGTTCGCCGATGGTCACCTGGGGCGAGCTCCCTGTGAGGTCGGCCGAAAGGAGCATCGTATTGGCCTGCGTGACCACCTGCAGTCCGCGGATGTACACGGAGGTACTCCCGTCTATTTGCTCCTCAAAGCGTGCCGGTACCATCTCCGAGAGGCGCTGCAGCGCAATGTCCCTGCGATCCATCGCTGCGAAATCGCTATGCCCGCCGTATTGGGCGTGTGCAATCTGGGCGTTCAGGCTGCCGATAAGGCTGATGAGGTTGTTGGCCTCCGTCACCTTCTCTTCGATGGCAAGGTTCGTTTCTCTTCTGATGCGATCGACACCGGTATCGATGGCGTTGAGGCGACTCACAAGTGCCTCGGCACGTCCCTTGAGGGAATGTCTCACCCCGACATCGGTCGGGTGATCGGCAAGGTCAGACCAGGCATTCCAGAACTGGTCGACGCTCTCCTGAAGGGACGCATCTCCGGTGGGAAAGAGTGCCTCCACAGATCGCATCACCCGCTCCTGCTCGTCTGCGTAGTGCAGCGTGCCGCGGGCTTCCCATCGCGCGTGATCCAACATCGAGTCGCGCATGCGGTCAAACGACGCAATGCCGACACCGGCACCGACCAGTCCGGCCTTGCCCTGATAGGAACCGCCCCGGTAGACCTCGAGCGAAGTAAGGTCGAGTCTCCGGCGACTGTATCCTTCCGTCTCGGCATTGGCCACGTTCTGGCCGGCCACGTTCATGGCCGCATCCAGGGCGCGGAAGCTCTGACGGGAAATATCGAGGAGGAGACCCAGACTCATTAACCCCTCCGGTCGAGCATACGACGGTGGTTGCGTGGCGTATTCGTCGTGCCACGCGCGGTGTAGACCGTGCCCACCTGGGGCTGCATGAGTCCATGCAGCATGATGATCAGCTCGTGGTTGACGCCGCCGGCACTGCGCAGGGCGAACTCAGCGGCGGCAACGAGCTGGCCGGAGTCCCGCGCGATGTCACGGGTAGCCTGCCTGGCCGCGCTCAGGTTCGCCGCCGCCTCGGCGGCTTCCGGAACCCGATGCAGAATCAGGAGCGCGTCATCAATGGAATCGCCCTCAATGCTGGCTACCCGGAAAAACAGCTCCAGTTGCCGGCGATGGGCGACCTGCCGCTCCGCGGCGACGTGCACATAGTCCTGAAGGTTGTCTGCGGCCGCTGCGAGCCGATCAAACTGGCTGCTGCGAATCGCATCCAGCAGCGCCGTCAGCGCATCCTTTACACCGGCGAGCGCGATCACCCCTTCACCGAGGGAAGTGGCCATGCGGTCGGCGAGCAGGCTGAGTTTTGCGTTGGGTGCGCTCATTGTCCGGGGCGGTTGTCGGTGAATTTGAGAGTCCGTTTGCGCAAGGAGAGGAATTCGTCCAGGGACTGGCCGGCACCGGGCTTCAGGGCCAGCATTTTCTGGATGGCCAGGCCGGTATCTCCGGGGCCTGAAACCGGCAGACCCTCGAGTCCGGGGATCCTGTCGATCGACATTCCGGTGGCTTCCCACTTCTCAAGCAGCATGTCGGCGATGCCCATGGTGCCGGACTCCACCAGATGCCGAGTGAGCACATCGGTGAGCGCGTCACCCTGAGCCTCACCCTGGGCCTTCACCCAGCCGGCTCCCTGTTCTCCTGCCAGCGAGCCGCCAAACAGGTCCTTGGTCATCTCGCGCACGAACTCACGCACGAGTACCTCTTCAAACTGCCGGGCAGCCTCCTCCGGGTTGCGGGGCTTCGGCTGGTCGGGCGCGGCCTGCGGGCTGATATGAGTCCCTAAGATCCGCATTTACAGAATGTGCAGTTCACCCAGCAAAGCGCCGGCGCGATCGATGGCCTGGAAAATCGCTATGACATCGCGGGCGGTCAGCCCGAGCTCATTGAGTGCGGCGGCGAGCTGATTGACGTCCGTATTGGGCTGCAGCACCACCGAGTGCGTGCCTTCCTGATCGATCTGGGCCGCACCGGCCGCGCCGGCAACCGTTTCGCCCTGCGAGAAGGCGCCGGGCTGCGACACAAAGGGATCGGCCTGCGTGGCAATCACGATGCTGCCGTAGGTCACCATTACCTCGGAGACCCGCACGTTGCCTCCGGCCACGATGGTTCCGGTGCGCTCGTTGATGACGACGCGCGCAGGAATGTCGACCTCGACCTGCACGCCCTCCAGATTGGCAAGCAGAAGGGCAGAGGAGGTGATCTCCTGCGGGCGCGTGACCCGTACCAGCCCGGCGTGCTCGACGACGGCTGCGTCGGGGTAGGTTGTATTGATCGCATCCGCGATCCGGACCGCGTTGGTGAAGTCCGGCCGTTTCAGGACGAGGCCCAGGCCGGCTGCGTCCAGATTGACCGGCGAGGCGGACTGGACGACGGCCCCGTTCGGAATGCGCCCCGTATTGGTATGATTGACCTGCACAGAGGAGCCCAACGAGGACGCCAGTATCGAGCCCGTCGACACAGGTCCCTGCGCCGTGGCGTAGCGCTCACCTGACTCGGGATCCAGGAGCGGCGTCATGAGCAGCATGCCGCCCGATAACGATCGGGCGTCTCCGAGCGAGGACACGGTCACGTCGATCGTGCTGCCGATTCCATTGAAGGGGTCGAGCACCGCGGTGACCATGACGGCGGCCGTATTGCGCGAGTTGATGACCTCCGGATCAACCGGAATGCCCAGTCGCTCCAGCATGTTGGCGATGGACTGGGTGGTGTATGGGCTGCCGCGACGTCCGCGTACACGGTCCCCGGTGCGATCCAGGCCCGTGATCAGCCCGTAGCCGATCAACTGTCGTGGGGCAGCGCCCTCCAGCATCACCAGGTCCTTCAGGCGGGAACTGCCGTCCTGGGCGATGGCCGGGGCGGCGACCAGGGTGATGAGCGCTATGGCGAAGAAGCGTTTCAAGGTGGTGGGGGGCTACTGTGAGGCGCCCAGCGCGACAGCCGCGCCGAGCAGGGCAATGGCACCAAATCGCGCGATCTTTCCGGGCTTGAACAGCCCCCTGGTCAGGCCGCCCTGACGTTTGTACTCGATCTGCGCATTGGCAATGTTGTAGGAGAGCACCGAGTTGTTGGTGCGGATGTCTACCGGCCGCACGAACCCGGTCACCTTCATGACGTGGGTTTCGCCGTTCACATTCAGCGAGCGAGAGCCCTCGAGCATCAGATTGCCCGATTGGTCACGTTCCACAATCGTCGCGGTCATTGTGCCCGTCAGCAGATCGCGCTGAACCGAGCTGTTCCGGGATTGCGCGTCCTTGGAAAAGCGGGCATCCATCCCGAACCGACCGCTGATATTGCTCGCACCGGCGACGCCACTGGAAGCATCGACGCCGTTGGAGGCTGCGTTCTGCCATTTAGAAGCGCGCTGGGCAGACGTTTTCTCCACCAGCACGATGGTGATGATGTCTCCCGCGTTGCGGGCACGGAAGTCGGAGTACAGCGACTGCGCCGACAGGGGAGCCGCCGACAGAAGCAACACGGCGATCAGGGAAAAGCGGGACATGGCAGGCATGGGTTACAGGGTTTCGATCCACTCCGCACGCCCGGGAGCCGTCAGCCGGGCCCGGTACACGGTGTCGGAGTCGTCAGCGTAGACGCGGATGGTGTCGCCGACACGGCCCCGATCTCGGGCGCGACAGGCAAGCTCCAGGACAAAAGCGCCGCGGCGATAGGTCATGCGCACGGGGTCCCCGGTGTCTGCGGCGGGTCGGGGACCGATGTCGTTCCGGCGCAGCGCGCGGTCGGGACGAATGGCGGTTCGGGCGATGAGCTCCTGCCCATCGTAGGCCGCCAGCGCGGTTCGGGTGAGCGGCTCGCCAGAGAATCGCGTCACGTCCATCCAGACGAAGCGCAAGAGCTCTGCCTGAACCATGTCGCCCGAAAAAGCCGACTCCGGATAGATGGCCACGGAATCGAAGTGGGCCACGTGCAAGAGAGCACTGCCCACGCGCGATCCGTCCACCGAAACGGGTACCTGCACACGCCCGCGAGGCACGAGAGGCCGCTCCGGCAGAGAGACCGAGACGGTGCCTGTCGCGTCGCTTCCCGCGAACCGTACCACTGCCACCTGGATGCGGCTGGATACGTCCGGGATGCGGGCGGCAATGGCGTACAGCATGGCGGTCTCCACCTGATCGGAGGAGACCTGCGCAGCTGCCGGGGCAGCGGTCAGAAGCAGTATGAGCGCGAGCCGGGACACCTACGATTTCAGTTGATTGGCGATCTGGAGCATCTGCTCCGAGGTGGTGACCATCTTGGAATTGATCTCGTAGGCGCGCTGCGCCGTGATCAGGTTGACCATCTCCTGCACCACATCCACGTTGGAGGCTTCGAGGTAGCCCTGCATGATGGTGCCGAGCCCGTCCTGACCCGGCGTGCCGATGAAGGGCTCGCCACTGGTGTCGGTCTGCTCGTATAGGTTGCCTCCGATCGGGTTCAGTCCGGCCGGATTGGTAAAGCGCGCCAGTTCGATCTGTCCGAGCTCGAATCCGTTGGGTTCGTTCTGCAGCCGGACAAAGACCTGTCCGTCCTGGGCGATGCGCAGTTCGGCCACCTCCGGCGGAACCTGAATTTCCGGCTCGAGCACCAGGCCCGACTGCGTGACGATGAGCCCGTCCGCATTCATGGTGAGCGTGCCGTCACGTGTGTAGGCAATGCTGCCGTCCGGCCGCTTGACCTGCAGGAAGCCGTCGCCGTTCATGGCGAGGTCCAGCGCGTTGCCGGTGTCGTTCAGGCTGCCCTGCACGAAACTCTTGACCGACGCGATGGCGGCGGCACCCTGGCCGATCTGCAGCGAAGAGGTCGACGCCGGGTCGACACCTTCCTCGATGCCCGCCGATTGCACGTTCTCATAGAGCAGATCCTGGAAGACCAGGTTGGTCCGCTTGAAACCGGTTGTATTGGCGTTGGCCAGGTTGTTCGCAATGTTGTCTACGCCTTGCTGCTGGGCACTCATGCCGAGAGCGGCGGTGTACAGGGCGCGAAGCATGGTTTCTCTGGGTTGGTGGCGGGTGGTTTAGAAGCGGCCGAGTTGCCGGATGGACTGGGAGAGGTTTTCGTCGGTAGAGCGGAGCATGCGCTGCTGCATTTCGAAAACCCGAAGATGTTTGATCATTCCTGTCATGGCCTCGAGCGGCTCGGCATTCGAGAGTTCGACATAGCCCTGTCGCAGGCTGACTTCGGCCTCAACAGGCTCGGTCTCTTCGGTCACCTTGAATTCGGAGCCGGACATGCGCTCGAGCACGGTGAGATCTTCGAACGTGACGACAGAGACCCGACCTACCTGCTGCCCATCGACGGCAATGGTGCCGTCTGATTTTACCTCGACGTCTCCGGCGTCCATCGGGATCTGGATCGGCCCGTCTTCACCTTCGACCTGCAGGCCGGTGGGAGAACGCAACATGCCGTCGGCATCGAGTGAGAATCGGCCGGCACGGGTATAGCGGTTCTGGCCCCCTTCTGCGTCCGACAGCACGAAAAAGCCTTCGCCGTCGATGGCCAAATCAAAACGGTTGCCGGTGTGCTCCATGCGGCCGCCGCTGAAGTCGACGTACTCGTGGATGGCACGGTTGGAGTGCGGTCCGCCATCAGAGTCGATGTGCTCGTTGAGCACTTCCACGAAAGCGCGATTCCGCTTGAACCCGATGGTGCCGGCATTGGCCAGGTTGTTTGCGGTCCGCTCCTGGGCCCGCGACATGGCGGTCATGGAGGCGACAGAGTTGCGAAGTCGAAGAAGCATGGCGGGGCTTTGATGTCCGTGCATGCGACTTCGCAAACCGCTTGCCAAGCACCGCACCGGCTAGCAGGGCTCGTATAGGCGCTTCAGGAAGGGATTTCCGGGCACCTTTTTCCAAGCCAAAGGCACATTTTCCGCGGGTTTGCCGGCCGTTCGGCGGGCCGGACCCGGCCAATTCGGGGCCTTTCGGGCACGTCGGCAATTGGCACAGCCCGTGCATGGTGCGGGAGGGTGACGGGAAAACCCCATCACTGACGCCCCCTGGTGGGGCACCTTCCAAACCACTCCCAGGACACCATGAACGAGGTCATCCGAACAGCAGTCATCGGCGCCGGCGCTATGGGGCGCCATCACGCCCGTGTCTACCGGGAGATGGACGAAACGGACCTGGTCGGAGTCTTCGACGTCGACGTCTACCAGGCGGCGGCCGTCGCCACGGCCCAGGGTGTTCGCGCCTTCGGCTCCATTGAGGAACTGCTCAGTTCCGGGGTCGATGCCGTCAGCATCGCCGTACCGACATCACGCCACGCAGAGGTGGCCATCCGCGCCATGGAGGCGGGAATTCACGTGCTCGTGGAGAAGCCCATCGCGGGCTCCCTGCGCGATGCGACCGATATGATGGACGCCGCGCGCATCAATGACCGGCTGCTCATGGTCGGACACATCGAGCGCTTCAATCCGGCCATCCGCACACTGAGTACCAAGGTCGAGGCGGACGAAATCCTGGCCATCAATGTGATGAGGGTGGGTCCCCGACCTCCTCGCATCAAGGATGCAGGGGTCATCATCGACCTTGCCGTGCACGACATCGACCTCGCGTTCTTCCTGACGGGACGGCCGACCGATGAGGTATTTGCTGTGACCTCCGCCATGCCGCTGGAGCACGAGGACTGTGCTTCCATGCTGCTGCGCCTTTCCGGGGGCATTGCCGTCCAGCTGACGGCCAACTGGGTGACCCCCTACAAGTCCCGTGAGGTGCAGGTGGTCACACAGGACCGCCTGTATCGCGCAGACCTGATCAACAAGACCGTGCAGGCCTTCTCCCGCAACGCCCTTGGCGGCGGGTATTCCGTGGAGGACCTGCCCGTACTCGTCGAAGAGCCGCTCAAGGCGGAGCTGAAAGCATTCACGCATGCCGTGCGCTTCGGTCTCCCCGCCCCCGTGTCGGCCCGAGACGGCATTCGAGCTCTGGAGGTGGCCGTTCGGGCCACCGGATTCAAACACACGCGCCTGCAGCGCGCCGCCTGATATGCGCAGAATCCTCGTGACGGGGGCCGGCGGAAACGCCGCACGCAATTTCATCGCTTCCCTCCGCATGGCGCCGGAGCCGTTCTACATCGTCGGAACGGATACCAATACGTTCCACCTGGCCTGCACCGACTCCGACGCTTCGTACGTCGTGCCCCGCTGCGATGACCCCGGCTATGAAGAAGCCTTGCTGGCCATCGTGGCCATGGAGCGGGTCAGCCTGATTCATCCCCAGCCTGATTCCGAGGTCGGGTGGCTGTCGGAGCATCGGGACCACTTCCCGGGTCTGCTCTTTCTGCCCGAGCACGCAGACGTGGTGGCCTGTCAGGACAAGATGCACTGCAACCGCATGCTGGCCGCGGCCGGAGTGCCGGCGCCGCGTTCCATTCGGGTACATGCCCACCTCGATTTCGAGGACAGCGTTCGCACACTCATGGGGCGCTCCGGAAAAGTCTGGGTCCGTGCCATTCGAGGCGCCGGATCCCGAGCTGCCCTCCCGGTGACCACCGGGGAGCAGGCGTTCAACTGGGTGCGCTACTGGGCGGCGAATCGCGCTTCGGCAACCACGGATTTCATGCTCAGCACGTTCCTGCCGGGGGCCGAGTTTGCATTTCAGAGCGTCTGGTACGACGGCGAGCTGTTAACCTCAATGGCGCGTGAGCGTACCGAATACCTGATGGGCAACCTGATGCCGTCCGGTCAGTCCTCCAGTCCGAGCATCGCGCGCACCGTGCATCGCGATGACGTCAATGAGATCGCCTCGGCGGCCGTTCGGGCCGTCAGCCCCAAGCCCCACGGGATCTACTGTGTGGACCTAAAGGAGGATGACGACGGCACCCCGTCGGTCACTGAAATCAACACCGGCCGGTTCTTCACCACCAGCAATTTCTTTGCGGCGGCAGGATCGAACATGCCATACTACTACGTCCGGCTTGCCTTTGGCGAGCGCGTGGACGGCCTCGAACCGTTCAACGCCTGTGAACCCGACCTGTACTGGGTGCGTGGCGTCGATCGAAAACCCCACCTGTTCAAGGGAGCCCCATGGATTCAGCGTCGCGCCGCGTAATTGAACACGCACCACTGGTTCTGGCCGATTTCGACGGCACCATTGCCTCGTTGCGCACAGACTGGAATGACCTCAAGCGCCGACTGGCCGGTCTGTGTGGAGCACGGGACTGGCCCTGGGACGAGGGCAGGGGACTGGATCAGAATCTGAGGCGGGTCCGCTCCACGCACGGCGAGGGAGCCTTCCTTTCCTTGTGTCGCGTTGTGGCAGAGGCCGAAATCGCCGGCTTTCAGGGTGCGGCCGTCTCAACCGAGCTCGTCACCATGTTGCGGGATCGCGCAGGCGAGCCTACCGCCATCGTGACCAACAATACCAAGTCGGGCGTTCAGCGCATCCTCAAGCACCCGATTTTCGCCGGCCTTGACGTGCGGGTGATCGGCAAAGAGGACGTGGCCCGCAGCAAGCCGTCTCCGGACGGACTGATCAGGGCGTGTCAGCTCTACGTGGCATCACCGCGAGCAACCGTGTTTATCGGCGATGCCGACACGGACGAGCAGGCGGCCCAGTTGGCCGGAATCGGGATTTTCATTCGGGCCCCGCGCCCCGGGCACACTACGTTGCGCATGGCGGCCTGACGCTGCAGGCAAGCCAGCCCAATGAAACAAAAAAACGGCCGCTGCCCGAGTGAGCAACGGCCGTCTGAATGCGTGACTCGGGGACCTACGAGGGGTCCACGTGCACGAACTTGCGGTCGTTTCGACCTCGTGCAAAGCGCACTGTGCCGGACGACGTGGCGAACAGTGTGTCGTCTCCACCACGGCCGACGTTGGTGCCCGGGTGGAACTTGGTACCGCGCTGTCGCACGATGATGGAGCCGGCCTGGACGAACTCACCGCCGTAGGCCTTCACGCCGAGCATCTTGGGGTTGGAGTCGCGACCATTCTTGGTCGACCCCATTCCTTTCTTATGTGCCATATCGGTTTCCTTTCGGTTTGGGAGGTCAGCCGGGGCGGCCGCCGTCCAGTTCATCCTGAAGCTTCTGCAGGGCGTCCCAGTCACCGGCCGCTGCCAGTTTGGCCTGCTGGGGCCACGTGTCCGGAATCAGGCGCGCCATGCTGGGTCCGGCCTCGGTCAGCACCTCCTTGAGGTGGTCTACCGAAGCATCGGCCAGCTTGGCGAACGAGTCGATACCCGCTTCCTTGAACACCTTCGAAGTCTTGGGGCCGATACCTTCGATTTTGGTCAGGTCATCTGCCTTGGCCTTCTTGGCCGTGGACTTCTTGGGGGCCGCCGCCTTCGGAGCTTCGGCCTTCGGGGCCTCGGCTTTCGGCGCTGCTGCCTTGGGTGCTTCCGCCTTGGGTGCTTCGACCGCCGGGGCTTCCGCCTTGGGCGCCTCTACCTTGGCTTCGGCTTTCGGTGCGGCCTTGGCTTTCGAAGCCGACTTCTTCTTCCCGCTACCGTCCAGAGCCAGTTTCTCCACCAGAATCTGCGTGTACGGCTGGCGATGCCCCCGCTTCACCTTGTAGCGCTTGCGGCGCTTCTTCTTGAAGACGAGCACCTTGTCGGCCTTGACGTGCTCTACGACCGTGGCCTCCACCGAGGCGCCGTCTACAACCGGCGTTCCCACGGAGACCGAGTCGTCGTTGGAGACGAGCAGGACTCGGTCAAACGAGACCTTGGATTCGGGGGCGTCCTGAAGACGGGGGACAAAGAGTCGATCGTTCTCCCGGACCTTGTACTGCTTCCCGGAAATTTCTACGATCGCGTACATATGTAACCTCTGCTTTGGGGCGCCGGATTGGCTACCGACGCGAGAGTGAAATGCAAAACGCTGTGCTGTAGGCCGTAAATTGGCCTAGCCGACAAGTATACAGCCAAATGGCCCTCGAAATCAACAAGGCCCGGTGGGTGACACTGCCTCGAGCAGGTCGCGTCCCGGTCGGAAAAGTGCTCTGCATTGGTCGCAACTACGCGAAACACGCCGCAGAGATGAACAGTCCGGTTCCGGAATCGCCCCTGGTGTTTCTGAAGCCTGCAACGTCGTTGACGGCGTCCGGCTCCACCGTAGACGTCCCGGAAGGGCTTGGATCCGTCCATCACGAGGTAGAAATGGTGGTATTGGTGGGATCTCCACTGAAGCACGCGACCGAGCAGCAGGCCCGCGAGGCCATCGCCGGGCTTGCCGTTGGACTCGACATGACCGCGCGCGACGTACAGGCACGCGCCAAGCAGGCAGGCCACCCATGGTCCGTCGCCAAAGGCTACGACTCGTTTGCGCCTGTCGGGACCATGGCTCCTCCCGGCGAAACCAGCCGCAGGAGAATCACCCTCGAGATCAATGGCAAGACGGTTCAGGACGGCACCACCTCGGACATGATCTTCGGTGTGCCCCAACTGCTCGCGTACAGCTCGCGCATCTTCACCCTGGAGCCCGGAGACCTGCTGTTTACCGGGACCCCGGAGGGGGTCGGGCCGGTGCATCCGGGCGATGTGCTCATCGCCCGCATTGACGGTTTGCCGGAACTGCAGGTCTCGGTCCGTTCGGTGCCTGCCTGAACCGACCGGACCCTACAGGCTTCGCTGCAGGATGCCGGCCACCATGTCGGCGGGCGTTTGGCGTTCAGTGATCACCTCGAACCGAGTCGGGTTGTCCTCGGGCACCCAGACCTCCGCCGGACGTGGCCTGAGGTTGTATTCCGAGGCCATCACGTATCCGTAGGCACCCACGTCAAGAATGGCCAGCGCGTCTCCCTCGCGGATTTCGGCCACCTCGCGCTGGCGCGCGAACGTATCGCCGGTCTCGCAGATGTTGCCGACCACGTCGTAGGTGCGCAGCGGGCCGTTCGGGTTGCTGAGATTGACGATCTCGTGGTAGCTGTTGTACATGACGGGCCGCACGAGATGACTCATGCCCGAGTCCACGCCCACAAAGCATCGGTCGCCGTTGTCCTTGATGGTCGTCGCGGACACGACCAGAGCCCCCGCCTCGGCCACGAAGTACCGTCCCGGCTCAAACCAGACTTCGGCTCCGGTTTCCCGATGGAACGAGCGCAGGGAATCGCCAAACCGCTCGCCGAACCGCGACAGGTCCAGCGGCTTCTCGGACGCGCGATACGGCACGCCCAGTCCGCCGCCGAGATTGACGAAACGCAGGCCTGCGAACTCGCGGGCGGCGTCCAGCATGACCTGCACGGCCGACCAGAGCGTGTCGATATCGGGGATGCCGCTGCCGATGTGTTGATGCAGCCCGACCAGCTGCAAGTCGTGCTGCCGGACCACCTCACGAACGGCCGGCAGTTGGTCCACGGGTATTCCAAATTTGGACAGCGAACCCGCGGTAATCACATGATCATGATGGCCCGCACCAATCAGCGGGTTGATGCGCACGCATACCTCGCAGCCGGGAAACGCCTGACCAAAGCGCTGAAGCCGGGACAACTCCCCGATGTTCAGGAGCACCCCCTGCGCCTGCGCGAAGTGCATTTCCGCATCGGTCATGTTGTTGGCAGAAAACAGGACCTCGCCGGGTGGGAATCCCACCCGAAGGGCAAGAAGCAATTCGCCGGGCGAGACGGCATCGATTCCCACACCCTGATCCAGAAACATCTTCAGGACCCGCGGATGCCCGTTGGCCTTCATCGCATACAGCAAGCGACTGGGGGCCGCTTGGAGCGCCGTGTGCAGACGCTCGATCTGTTTGCGAATCGACCGCTCGAAGTACACATAGGTCGGCGTATCGCAGGTTCGGGCGATTCTGGTCAGGATTTCCGGAAAGGGGGGAGGTTTGTGCATTGCTACAGGATGACCTCTTCAAAGGGGATGTCTTCTGCGGCCCTGACGAACACCGTGGTTGGCAGGCCGCGTGTGTTGCGCTGCACGTCCCGGTAGTACCGGGCAAAGTCCTCGTCCGGAGGCTTCAGGCCAAGAAATACGATGTCCGCGTCTTCCGACGAGTTGCGCAGAATATCGGGGAATGCACGGCCTTCCGAAACGATGACTTCGTGCAGGACACCGGTCCGCGAGGAAGCCAGCAGATCCGACAGATTTCTGCGAGCACCTGCGGCCGCATCCTCGTTGGGCACGACCATTTTGACCGTAACAACCGAGCCGCGCCATGGCAGCGACGTGCGGAGCATGTAGGCCAGCGTGATCATGAGGCCGCCGTTACCCTTCAGGCCGCTCCACCAGAGGTCGATACGGCGCTGCTGGCCGAATTCCTGTTCGTCGTCATAACGCACGATCAGCGTGTTGCGGCGCGACTCGTGCAGCAGGCGAATCAACTTGGCGTAGTCGTCCAGCCGCTCCAGGTCTCCTGTGGCGCCGATCACCACAGTGTTGGGCACCAGGGCACCCAGGCCGTAGGTCTGCAAAAGCTGCCTGGACCCCTGGAACGGCGATTCTGCCGGCAGCACGCGCACAAAACCGGGCACGCCCTGGCGGTCCATGTACTCACGGATGGTGCTCTCCAGTCGGTCCACCCGGTCGACCTCCATGTCGGGAGGTAGCACCGAGGCTACCGTCAGCAGACCCCGGTTGTGCGATATGGCCGCGGCAAACTCGACGAGGTGCCAGCGTTTGGTGGGCGCGCCCGACAGCACCAGGAAATGCGGGCGCCAGTTCTTGGCATCGGCGGGTTGGCGCAGCCTGAGCAGGCCGGCCCGGGTAAGGCTAAGCCACAGGCCCAGCCGCACGTCTCCCCAGGCAGATTTCAGCTCCTGGCGTTCCAGCCAGATGTAGATGCCGCCGACAATCACGAGGGCAGCGACCGTGGCTGCCCCGTTGATCAGAAACATGACGGCCACACACCCGGCGGCACCCACGGCAGACCAGAACCAATGGATGCGAAGTTCGGGCCGGAACGACGGGTTTCCGAGGAACCGCTCCAGTCCGGCCGTCACGTTCAGCACGCCGTAGGTAGCCAGGAAGAACATGGACAGCACCGGGGCGACCGCATTGAGGTTGCCCAGCATCACCGTGATGATGGCCACACCCAGTGTGACGGCGGTGCCGATGCGGGGCTCATCGTCCGGTCCGGACCCCGAGCCGAGAAACGAAAACGCGCGGGGGAGTGCGCCGTCCCGAGCCAGGGCCTGCAGTACACGGGGCGCCCCGAGAATGCTGCCGACCGCGCTCGAAAGGGTAGCGCCCCAGATCCCCAGCAGGATGAATTCGCCGAAGCGGGCCATGCGCGTCATGATCATGGGGTCGGCCACCAACTGTTCCGGTGTGGCCCACGCGTTCAGCAGCACGGGCAGGGACATGTAGATGACGTACCCCGTGCCGACGGCAGCGAGGGTGCCGGTGGGTATCGCCTTTCTGGGCTCGGCCAGGTCACCCGACATGTTGACGCCGGCCATGATGCCGGTCACCGCCGGAAAAAACACGGCGAACACCGTCCAGAACCCGGCCGGTTCGAAGGCCTGCGACGGCACCGACGCCTGGGTCTCGACAGAGTCTCCTAGGACCAGCGAAAGCAGCGAGAGCGCAATGGCCAGCATGATGCCGTACTGGATGCGCATGGCAAACCGGGCCGAGGTCAGGGCTACCAGCGCCACCGCCACCGTGGTCACCAGCGCGGCAAAGCGCGCGTCCACCTGCGGAAACACGGACGCCACACTCTCTGCAAAACCGATCGTGTACAGCGCCACCGACAGGGCCTGTGCGAAATACAGCGGGATGCCGACCGCCCCGCCGGCCTCGATACCGAGCGAGCGGGAAATCATGAAGTAGGCCCCGCCGCCTTTCACGTCCTGGGCAGTTGCGATCGACGAGATGGAAAGCGCCGTCAGAAACGTGATCGACGTGGCCAGGGTGACGATGAGCAGGGTGCCGCCCAGTCCCACGTTGCCTACCACCCAGCCAAAACGCAGGTACATGATGACGCCGAGGATCGTCAGGATCGACGGCGTAAAGACTCCGGCGAATGTGCCGAGTCCGGCAGGCTGACTCGCTGTTGCGGTGGGTCCTGGGGGCTGGGTCATCGCGCGGCGATGATACGGAAGTCGTCGCAGGAGGGGCGATGAAAACCGCGGCAGGCCACGGCCTGGCTTACAGTAGCAGTTCGGCCAGGATGTAGTCCACGATCAGAATATTGACGCACGACGTCACCACAGCCTCGGTGGCACTTCTGCCCACGCCGTCTGCTCCACCCGTCGTGGAGAAGCCCTTCCAACAGGCAATGCAGGTGATGACCACGCCGAACGCCAGGGATTTGGTCATCCCGTAGAATGCGTCGAAGGGAAGGAAATATGTCCGTGCGCCCCGGATGTACGCCTCAAACGGGAGATAGTCGAGTAGCGAGCCGGCCGCCCCGCCAGCGATCACGGCCACCAGGGTTGAGGCCACATACAGCGCCGGAAACATCAGCACCGCACCCAGCACACGGGGTATGACCAGGTATCCCAGCGAATTGATGCCCATGGCCTCAAGGGCGTCGATCTGGTCGGTGACCTTCATGGTGCCGAGCTCTGCGGCTATCGATGCGCCCACCCGCGACGCCATCACAAGGCCAGGCACCAGGGCGCACATCTCCAGCATGAGCGTCGGGACCACGACGGCACCGACCGTGTCCTCACTCAGGATCACATTTTGCAGCTGGTACGCCGTCTGCACGGTGGTCACGATTCCTGCGAAAGCGCTGGCGAGCATGACAACCGGCAGCGCCTCGAACCCGACCCGAACGGCCTGATGCATGAT
The DNA here is from genome assembly GCA_017643395.1 of Rhodothermales bacterium. Taxonomy (NCBI): domain Bacteria; kingdom Pseudomonadati; phylum Rhodothermota; class Rhodothermia; order Rhodothermales; species Rhodothermales bacterium. Next base: position 483,465 of record JAEPNP010000003.1, read on the forward strand.
CAGACGCCGATAGCGCCAGGTATCACCGATACTGCGTCCGGCGCGCGCGAGAAAGCCCGCGAAACGCCCCACCTGTTCGAGCTGTCGGATCAGCCCACTCAGACCAGCACCCTCCTCAGGTGATCGCGCAGCATGCGCGCGAAGTCCAACAGACCGGTGGGTCGGGTGCCAGCCCGCATGTTCTTCCGTCCGATGCGGTACGCGACGGACCACTGTCTGAACAGGGTGGCCCAGGCGCCAAAGATCGATGTGCCGGGTTGATAGATGTGGGTGGCCTCGCTCGTCACGCCGTTCAGTTCGATGATCTGCAATCCGGTTCCCGCCGCCAGGTCCTCCTCCGACGGCACACGCAGGTCGAAGCGTCCAAAGTGGAAGCCGTCGATGCGTTCCGAGATATGTGTCATGGATTCCGTGAGGGCAGGGGTGATGAGGTGCCGGCCGTCGAGGAAAACGGCTCCCCGGCAGTGGGTGCCCAGTTCGACCAGTCGGATCCGCTCTCCGTCCTCGGGCACATAATCCAGGCGCTCGGCATTCGCGCGTTCATACACGTTCAGCATGGCGATAGCGCGATCATCGTCCACAATCAGCCGGTGCAGCATGTCGCGTCCGTTGCCGACGACCTCCGGGAATCGTTTGTCCGTGACGGAAAACACGACGCCCTCCTCACTGTCCGGGTCCCGGTACCAAAACACCCCGAACTCGCGGCCCGGCACGTAGCGCTGCACAATCGATGCCCGGGCCGGGCGCGCAAAATAGCGCAGCACGTCCTCGTCCGAGTGGGCTATCGAGACGCCTCGGCCGCGCTCGCCGACATCGGGCTTGAGGACAAGCGGGTAGTGCACTGCTCGCCGCGCCATGAACGCCTGTACCAGCCGCAGTCCCTCCGGGGGGCGAACACGGGCAGGGATGCGGGCATAGTCGGCGACGTACTCGCCGGGTATGAGGTCCAGTATGTCGGCCTTGGATTCGCCCACGAGACCCCCGTGCGGAATGCCCGGGTTTGCCGCTGTAAACGCGAGCGGGTGGCGAAAACGCACGGCCAGCCCCATGCACCAAAGCACCACCGGTGGGTAGAAGGCCCAGGGCGGCCAGAATTCCCACTGCACGGTGCCTTTCCACGCACCGACCAGGCGGCGGCGACCCTCGTGGGTGGCCATGAGCGGGATCAGTCGGGTCGCGACGATGAGCGTGACCACAAGGCCGAACAGCACCCACAGGGCGTAGGCCTCAAAGCGTTCGTAGTACTGTAGCACCCCCTGGCCGAGCCACATGGACAGCGCCACCAGCGCCGGTGTCCAGAGCAGGGCGGCAAGCAGGAAATAGCCCAAAAAGCGGCCGAAGGGTGCCTTCAGCACGCCCGCCGCCAGATAGGTGGGCAAGCGGGTGCCGGGAATGAAGCGCGAGACCAGTACGGCCCGAATGCCACGCTCGTCGAACCACTTCTCACCGACCCGAAGACGCTCCTCGGAGACAAACCATCGAAAGGGTCGCCGCGAAATCAGAGGACGACCAGCCCATCGGCCGAGCGCGTACAGGCCGACGTCTCCGATCACGATGCCCGCCAGCGCGGCCAGAAAAGCCTGGAGAAATGTCAGCGTGCCGCGGGCGGCCATCAGTCCGGCTCCGATGGTTGCGAGGTCTTCGCTGCCGAGTGTGGCGACTGCGACCAGGGACATGAGCACGAACAGGGTGAATCCTCCCGGCGGAGGCACCGAGTCCGGATCGAAGGGTCGAGCGGCTGCCCGCACTCGGGCGGAATCGGCCGCCTCCCGCCGCAGGGTCTGCCCCGACTCCACCCGGTCAACGAATGAGGCCACCAGGGCGGCCGTGGTGTCCGGCAGGGCGAACGGGAAGCTGTGGCCCGCGTCGCTGAAGGTGGACAGCTCACTCTGGGGCACCAGGCGGTAGTGCTCCACGGCTGCCGCATAGGGTACCAGCGGATCGTCCCGGCCGTGAATGATGAGCATGGAGGGCTCAAACGCCTTCAGGATGCCGCGAAGGGGCCGTTGATCGGTCTCATAGAAATTCCGGGCGTATGGAACGCCGAGAATCGCATCGTCCAGCCAGCCGAAATGAGGTGTGGCTTCCCGCAGCAGCCACAGGGCGGAGAGCTGTAGCCCGTGGATGGCGTGGTTCAGCAGGTAGGTGCCCGTCAATTCCAACTCCTGCACGCCGATCGCGGACAGCATCACCACCGAGGAGAACCGCTCGGGCTGCATGCGATACCCTTCCAGCGCGACTCCGCCTGCCATGCTGTAGGCCACGACGTGCGCGGTCGGCACGTCGAGGCTGTCCAGCCAACTCAGCAGGTAACGACCATGCGCACGTACGGAGTAGTCCGGGATCTCCTGCGTGGATCGCTCGAATCCAGGCAGGTCGGGGGTCAGGACTCTGTATCCACGCTCACCCAGCGCCTCATGCATGTCCATCATGGAGCTCGAGGCAACCGGACTGCCGTGCAGGAGCACGATGGTCGGGCCGTCACCAGTCTGATCCGCGTAGGCCAAACGAACCGTATCGCCCTCAACGTGGGTGTCGCCCTCCACAGGTGGGAGATGGACCGCTGTCTGATAGGGTCTCAGGGACGGGGGGTCCGAAAGGAACCGAACAATCCCCGAGGCTACCAGAGCCAGCAGGTAACCGGCGACTAGCCAGCGGAGCAAGGCACCTCTTCCGGTGCCGCGGTCAGGCACAGGAAGCGATCAGTCTTTTGTCGCCATACTGCGGTGGCGCAGCGTGGACGGGGCCACTCCGAAGTCCGGCGAAGGCTCGCGTCCCTGCAACCGGAGGATGAATGCAATCAGGGCGTAGTGGTGCACCGTGTGTGCCTGCAGATACTGCAGTTCGCGGCGCGCGGTGCTGCGGGACCACGGATCACTGTCCGAACCGTGGGAAGAGCCGTCCAGCCGGACGCGGACTTCGCAGTCGTGACCGGACAGGGCCTCCATGGCCTCCACCAGAGCGAGCACCACACTGCGAGCGTACTCCGTGCTACCCGATATCCGTTCGTCTCTCCGTCGACCATCATAGTCGATGGCGCCTGACGGCAGGCCCTGCACAAAACACTGATAGTGCTCGAGAATGTGGCGCAGGTGCTCACCAACTCCGCTCCGGAAGAACGGAGGGCGCGTCTCGATGAAGGCCGCATCGTCCAGGTCCTCCAACAGGAGAAGAGCCTGGCGCAGATAGGCCACGTTGTGCGCAACAAGCGTGACAGTACTCATTCGGTCGGGGCGCCGTGGATGGGTTCGAAGGCCGCACTGACCCGTTCGTGAAGTCGTGCAGTCAGCGCCTTACGGTTTTCTGCCTGCACAGGATTCGGGTCGAAGGACAACCAGGCGTCGAAGTGGGGGATGCTGAGCAGGTGATACAGATGATCCAGAAAGGTCATCGAACCCCACCAGCAGACGGTGTGGGCCGTGTCGATTCCAGGGGGAGTGGTATACCGCAGCGTGGCCGCGTGGACCGGAAAACCGGTCACGGAAGGATACGCCAGAAGCCCTGAGTGAAATCGCTCAACCTGGGCCCCGGCGGTCGAAGTGCCCTCCGGAAACACGGTGAGTCCTCGCTGCCGGGCAAGTACATCGGCAACCAGGGTATTGATGCGCATGAGCTCTCGTTTGTTACTGCGATCCAGAAAAAGCGTGCCGGTAAGCCGGGCCAGCCCTCCGATCACAGGCCATCGCGCGATTTCGGCCTTCGAGATGAACTCGGTCCCGGTAGCAGCGCGGAGCACCAGGATGTCCATGTAGCCGAGGTGGTTGCAGACCAGCATGAACGGAGGGTCCGGCGCAGGCCCGTCGACATGGAGCCGAACGCCCAGCGGCCGCAGCACGGCGCGTGCCGAGGCCGTGACCAGGGCGGCCCGGGCGCGGCGGGACGAGGCCGGGAATGCGATAAGGGCCAGTCCGGTGACGGCCAGCACCGCGGCCAGCAGGCTCATGACGGTGAGGATAAAGAGCAGCCGGAGGCCACCGCGCAGCGGCGCTAGGACGGACACGTAAAGAAGGCCAGTCTCGCCGGCTCCAGCGCCTCGAGGTCAAAGAGCGCCAGATAATCCACAGTGCGGAATTCGCGATCGATGGCGGGTTCCGAACAGATGCGCGCTCCCAGGGAGAGGTACGCGCTCATGAGACGGGGAATGTGGTCGCCTCCGGGTTCGGGATGATCCAGCAGGCATCGGTGGCTTTCCAGCGCGGGGATCAGGAAGGCACGATGCAGGCCATCCTGCCGCCTGAGGCGTTCGAAGACGCGCGTTGCCTCGTGTGGGTCCTGGCTGGTGAGCGAGCAGCAACCGAACAGGTAGCGCAGTTGATTGAACGCCAGATACTGCCCCAGACCCTGCCACAGCAGATACAGCACACGCAGGTTGCGGTGCTCCCGGGCGATGCATGCGCGGCCTATCTCAGCCGAGGCCGCGAGCACATCAGCCGGCATGGCACCGAGTTCGAACTCAGACGCTGAATAGAAGCCGCATCCGGCAGCAGCCATGTCCCCGGTCTGCAGCCGGTAGGTACCCACGACGGCACCGGAAGCCCGGTCCCGCACCAGCAGGTGATGACAGTGCGCATCGAATCGGTCCACGTCACGACCGGTCTCATGCGAGGCCTCCAGGCCTTCCTCCAGCTCCAGATTGAACACCCGGTAGCGCAGCAAAAAGGTCTGATCGAGGTCTTCGGGTGTAGCCGCAAACTCCAGCGCGTAGCGGCTGCTGGACGAAGTCAGCACCGGGAGCCTGTGCGGTGCGGGAAGCGCAAAATCAGGAACGGCCGACATGGCTCAGGTGTCCGGCCGGTACAGCTGGGCGTCATCGACCTCGATCCACTCCAGGCCCGGAAGACGCCAGGTGGTGCCGCGCAGTTCGATGCGTCGGGCGGCCAACCGCACGGCCTCCTCGCGTTCGAGGCCTGTCAGGAATACCGGCTCGCGCTCGGCTCCACCCAGCGGCTCGGGCTGGAACATGGCAGGCACGCCGCCCAGGATGCAGTGCCGGGCACAGGCACGGTGCACCGTGCCGTGCGCCGGATTCATCACGCCCAGGAAACACTTCGCGCCGACGATTTCGCCGACCATGCGCACCGGCCCCCCCTGCACGGGCACGGGCATGGGGTCGATGGTCTCGGAGACCTGTGTGGCCTCGGAGCCCAACTCCAGCATCACATGCGCACCGCGAACAATGCGGAAGCCGGAGGCCTGCACATTCGAGCCCGGGAGTGCATCCACCTGCGCTCCCGCCTTGCCACTTCCGACCAGAGTGACGACAGATCCGTCCGCCATTCTGAGATGCGGCACCGGATGGGTGCCGAAGCGGCCTTGAACTTCGGAGGTGTTACCGAACTCAAAGCGGGATTCATCAAACGCCTGGGCCTGCACCAGGAGTGCCAGGCAAATGACCAGGAGAATCCCGGTGACGGGCACGAATCGTCGCACCATGCGCCGGTGCGGCTCGGGGGAACGTTCCTGATAGCCTATGTAAAACGGATCATCCATCGATCGTGGCAGGCTCTACGGAAGTGCCGGGCGGAAGTGGCGTCGGATCCAGGTAGACATGGCCCTTTCGCACGGCCACTCGGAAAACCGGCAGGCGTTCGGTAAAGGGGTCGGGTGCACAGCCGGTCTGCACGTCATACTCATAGCCATGCCAGGGGCACACGGCGCAGCCGTTGATGACACGCCCCTCCCAAAGCGGGCCGCCTTGATGACGACACACCCCCGACAGTGCTGTTACCTGGCGGCCGCTACGAAACACGGCCACCGACTCGCCGGCAACCTCCACGCTGCAGGCGCGGCCGTCGGGAATGTCCACGGCCGCGCAGACAGGTATCCAGTCGGTTTCCGCGTGAGAGGCGGGCCTCTGGCGACGATCCCGTACCGCCGCCGCGATGTGCGTTCCGCCGACCAGCGTCAGGCCGGCCAGCACGATGCCACCCCACACGGACCCGTTTGGCTGGTGAAGGATGCCGAACGCCACATGGGCAATCAGGGCTGCATAGGCGACGTAGACGCCCTGGTGCAGTCGCTTCCAGGTCACGGCCGACAGGCGCGAGAGCCAGAAGTCGTGACTGGTCGCCGCCATGAGAAAGAGTACGACAAGCGCGAGAAGCCCGAACGCCTGGAACGGCACGGTGCCCTCTACCGGGCCACCTCCGTCCGTGAGGATGGAGACCACGGGATTCAGAGGCCCTAGCACGTGAAACTGAACGGTGCTCAACACCGCGTGAGCCAGCGCCATGACGAACATGGTCACGCCGAGGTGCCGCCGATTGTAGAGCAGGGGGGCAGTGCCCGGAAACAGCCGATGCAGCGGCCCGATGATCAGCACCACGTGCAGCAGCACGAACGCTGCGGAGCCGAATGCGCGTATGAGCGCAGTTTCGACGGTCGCATCCGGAAACAGCACAAACGTGCCGGCCACGAACGCGGCCAGATACAGCGCCAGGCCCGCGAGCAGCACCGTGTCGTATATCCGCTTCTGCCGGTTCCAGCCGACGGCCTGATACGCGTGACCCATCAGTCGACCACCTCGGTCTGTGCCGCGTCCGGTCTGGACGTCCAGCCGGCCGCCAGGGCTGCGAGCGACACCAGTATCATCACGATCACGGCCACAAGGTGAACTCGCCTCGGCGGGGCAGGCCGTCCGATGGGCTCATCGTGCGCGGTGTGCGGAGGAGCCGGCCGCGCCGAACGGATCACGAGCGGCCACAGAGCGACGAGCCCGGGCGTAATGAGGACCCGAAACCCCCACGATCCCGCCCGCACGTCTGGATCCTCCGGGTCCACACCGCGGAACTGTCGCCAAATCGCAACGAGAACGCCGACCGCCACATAGAGGGCGAACAGACGCCAGATCCAGACGGCCAGTGGTTCAGGCATGAACAGATCGGTTGGGGGGATGGCAAGCTAACCGGGGCCGGGGTGCTGGGCAATTACCCGAGTATGACCGATCATGCGGCGCCACCTGAACTCTAGAGCCATGGCCGACGCCACCCTGTACAGCTGGGACGACATTGAAGAGGAAGCGCTGAATCCGCTTCTGGGTCGCAAACTCATCACTGGAGATGACGTGATGATCGCCCAGGTATTCCTGAAGAAGGGCGCCGTCGTGCCCATGCATTCCCACCACAATGAGCAGGTCACCTACATCCTGAAGGGCGTGCTGCGCTTCACCATCGGCGGTGACAACCCCCGAACGGTGGACGTGCATGCGGGCGATGTGCTTCATCTTCCGTCCCACGTGCCGCATGAGGCGCTCGCCCTGGAGGACACGCTGGATGTGGACGTGTTCACTCCGCCGCGGCAGGACTGGCTGGACGGGACTGACAAGTACCTGAGAGACGGTTGACAGCGGCGCGGCTCCATCAGGGACCCGCCTCCTCCAGCAGTTTGTCCAGGCCTGTTCGGAATCGGCGCGAGTCATAGTCGGCCATGCCGCCCTCGTGCACCGCAATCCGGCCCTCCCGGTCGACTACCACTGTAGTCGGAATCAGGCCCGTGCTCAGGCCCTGTGGGATCGGCCCGATTGGCCTGACCAACTCCAGGCCGAAGTCGCTGCGTTCCAGATACTCCCGGGCCACGCCCGGATCCTCGTCCAGGTTAACCATCAGGAAACGCACGCGCTCGCCGTAGTCGCGGTGCAGCCGCGAAATCGCCGGCATTTCGGCAAGGCACGGCGCACACCACGTGGCCCAGAAGTTGATGAACCGCACCTGGCCCTCAAAGTCCTCGAGCCGGTGAGCCTGTCCATCCGCGGTGCGCACCACCAGGCCGGTCGGTGCGGCCGCTCGCTCCTCCGAAGGGCGGATGTCCGGGTGAAACAGCCCGGTTTCAAGGAGGACACGCTGCATGCCTGCCTGCACGTGCACCGCCATGCCGGTCAGGTGAAGCACACCAATGACGAGCAGGCCCCATAGCCAGCCATTTTTCCACCAGGGCTGTTTCTCGCGCTTCTCCATCGCCGGATTTGGTGTTCTCCCAGGCCCCCGTGTTACGCGCGGCACCTATACTCCCGGCATGACCGCCGAGACCCTCATGCGACGCACCGGCGCCGCAGCAGTTCTGCTGTCGCTGGTGGGTGCCGTGGCCTGGTGGTTCACGGGCGATGGGCTGGTTGCCCGGTGGCTCGGCCCGGCACTGGAACGGGCGCCCGGGTTGTTGGCCCTGCATGCGTCTCTGGACCCGGCCGTGCGCGACCTGGCCTACTTCCAGGCCGTCGCCATGCCGGCCGGCCTCCGGTTCCTGGCCGGTCTCGCGGCGGTAGGCGCCGTGCTGGCCTGGTCGCCGTATCCGGCGAGACTCCAGGCGTTGTGGAGGGAATCCGATCCGCCCAGGGTGCTTGCCGCAACCCGAATCGTCGTCTTTCTGGCCGTCGCCGCCTACACCGACCCGGCAGAAATCGCACGCTTTGCGGCGCTCCCGCCGGGCCTGGAAATGGCCCCGCCCGGGCTGTCCTGGCTGCCTCTTCCGGGCCCCGTTCTCGCCCAGATCCTGGCGTGGCTGACCATAGGTGCTGCCCTTGCCGCAGCGGTCGGGATCCGGCCGCGTCTGGCCGCCTGGCTGTGTGTGGCGGCAGGTGTCGTTAGTCTGGGAGTGCCACAATTCTTCGGCAAGATCAACCACTATCACCACCTGTTGTGGTTCGCATCGGTGCTGGCTGCCGGGCCGTCGTGGCAGGTCTGGTCGGTCCAGCGCGCGGAAGGACGCGGCCGCGTTCTGCCATGGATCTGGCTGCTGATCGGTCTGATCTACTTCTTCCCGGGATTCTGGAAGTGGGTTGTGGCCGGGCCGTCATGGCTTGACGGGTCAGCTCTTGCCACCATGCTGCACGCGCAGTGGTATCGGATCGATGCGGTAGTCGGCGTGCGGTTTGACTCGGGCTGGCTGGCCGCGGCCTCCGGGACCGCGGTGCTGGTTTTTGAGCTTGGATTCGTGATCGCCCTCGCCTGGCGGCGGGCTCGTGGTCTGTTTGTGCTCGGAGCACTGGCCTTCCACGGGCTGACCTTCCTCGTCGCGGGCATCAGCTTCTGGTCGCTGGCCGTCTGCCTGGTAGCGTTTGCGCCGGCCCACTGGATGGGCGATGGAGGGCGTGCTGCGACAGCCGTCGCTGCCGGGGGGCTGTCCGACCGGGTCGGCCACTTCCTGGTCGGCGCCGCGCTGGTCACCGGGTTCGCCGGCATCGACACGTGGCCGATAGCCGTGTATCCGACATTCGCCGGCCTGCCCGATACCGTGTATCCCACGGTCCTGCTGGAGACCGACCGCGGCGAGCGCATCGACCCCTACCGCAGCCCGGGACTGGCCGAATCCTTCGGCCAGTCCCGCATCATGGGTCTGGTGAATCAGGTGTTGCAGGACGCCGAGCGCGGGCCAGCCTTGCGGTCGTCGGAGCCTACTGCGTCTACGGACTGCTCTTTCTGTCACCGCGCCAGTTCAAGAGC
>JAEPNP010000004.1:300000-432479 GCA_017643395.1 Rhodothermales bacterium
GTCTTTGTCGGCGCGGTCGATGACCACGCGAAGCATGCCCGGCTCGAATCGGATACCGGACAGCACATGCTCGATGACACGGAGGGTCTGCTTGGCGACGGTGGTCTCGCTGAAGCGACTCTCCACAATGATGCGGCCCTGTCGACCGAACTGGCGCCGACGCTCGGCGCACGTGATCAGGGGCTCGAGTGCATCCGCGAGTGCCGCGGCGCTCCGTACCGGCACCAGGGTGCCGTTGACGCCGTCCGCGACGATTTCGCGGCAGCCCGGCACATCCGTGGCAACCACAGGGCGGGCGCATGAACCCGCTTCGGCGATCACCTTGCCCAGTCCCTCGCGGTACGAAGGCAGGGCAACCACGTGGCTGTTCGCATAGACCTCAGGCATGTCGTGGCGGTAGCCCCACCACTCGACGACGCCTTCCGAATTCCATGCACGCAGCTGGTCACGACTGATGCTGGCCAGGTTGCCGGGATCCTCGTCGCCAACCAGTGCAAAGCGTGCGTCGATGCCCCGGGCCCGAATCAGCCGCGCTGCATCCACGAACTCCTGAACGCCCTTGTGCCAAAGCAAGCGTGCCGGAAGGACCACGATGGGAGTGCCATCCTGTTCGGAAACGGGGTGAAACTCAGCGGTATCCACTCCCGGGCCGTTGATCACGGCGCTAAGGCTGGACTCGGTCAGTCGGCGATCGAGAAAGAGTTCGCGGTCGTCCTGATTGAGAAACAGGTCGACCCGATTGCTGTGTCGGATGGCGCGACGATAGATCTTCTCGAGCAGACCGCGCAGCGTGCTGGTGGTCAGCGAGTCATCTATGAATGCGTACCCCAGCCCGGTGTTTGCATTGACTACGCCAGGAACGCCTGCAAGCCGCGCCGCTACCGTTCCGTACAGAATCGGCTTCAGCGTGATGTGATAGACCAGGTCCGGAGCGGCGACGCGATACACCCGCACGAGTTCGCGGATGGAACGCACGTCGGCGATCGGCCTCAGTCCACCTCGCGCCATGTGGATGGGCAAGAACGCGAATCCGGCTCGGCGGATGCGTTCTGCGCCCGGCCACTCGGGAGCCGCAACAAGCACCGTATGGCCGGCCGCGCGTGCGGCCTCTGCCAGGTGCATGTGCTGGTCCGCGAAGAACGCGGGGTTGTTGCAAACGAACAGCAGTTTTGCAGTCATGCGGAAACGAAGGGGTGGCAATCCGCATCCTTTTTGTCAAAGGCAGTGCCAGTCCCGATCCGATACGCGATGCAACCGCCGGATCTGCCCTCAAGCCGCCTGAGGGGCGATTCGGCAATCGGTCATCTAGTCTCACTTTCAGACAAGGGGCGCTCACCTGTAGTGAGAAACGATGTTTTTCTGCGATTTCGGGCGATGGAGCCTTGCCGCAATCACCCCGGTTGCACACGACCTCTAGGTCCGCATGCGCGATGGGCGTACTCCTTCTCTATCCGCGCAGCCCGCGCCTGATCAACTGGCGCATCCGGGGCCAGCTCTCCAGCAACCGGACCCGCACCGCACCCCGCGCCACAACCTGCGTCTCCACGTGGGGAAAGTGGTCCGCCCAGGCCCGCTTGTAGGGCTCATCGCCCACCAGAAAATCGAACGTGCTGCGACCGCCCTCGGTAGCCTGCTGCATAAGATGGATCAGCAGGTGTTCTCCGGGAGACCAGCGTGCCAACCTGGATCCAGGGTCGAAGGCCAATCCGTACAGGTAGTAGGTGTCCGGATCGTTGATGCCGAACGTGAACGCGGCCGGATGACTGCCGACCAGCAGCACGGCCAGATCCAGCGCCCCTTCATCGGCCAGCCTGAGCATCCAGTTTCGCAGGAAGCGCTGTCCGGGCGCTGTGGTCCACAGCAGGCCCCGCCGCACGCGACTGGCCCGTGCCCGATACAGGGCAAACGCGGCGGGCAGCCATTGCCGAAGTTCGGCCGCGTCCCTGACGTGTACGATCTCGAGGCGCCCCTCCTGCTCCAGCTTCCGCCGCTTTCTGCGGATCGACGACCACGTTCGGGCAGAGCGCCGGTCTGCAATCGTCTGCCACCCCGGCCGGAGGTCCAGCATGGGATTGACGTCGTAGGGCACGGATCGCGCATCGTTGGCCGTGCACCATGCGTGCAGAGCCGTGCCCTCGAGCACGCGCGGGAGAATGAGTCCGCGGTTCGCGGCGGTGTCCAGCGCCGCCTCCAGGTGGTTCCAGTCGGGGGTGGCGTAGTCGGCGGCACCAAACCCTGCCGCAACTCCAAAAACTGCCTGACCCAGGGCATGGTGCGCCGGATCAGGATTGAGCCAGCCCGGAGCAACATACTTCCACCAGGGCTGCAGAAAAGAGGTGCGCCCGAATGGTCCGGGCCATGCCGGGGTCTCCGTCACCTCGCCGTGGTTGCGCGGGCGACGAGCCGGTGCGAGTCGAAGACCAGCTGCGCTCACCATGGCGCTACGCGATGTACGGCGTTCTTGACCGCGCCCATCCAGTTGTACCAGCCTTCCACCTTCGCCGCGAGGGTAGCGCCGGTGTCCTGCTCCACGACCTCAAGACGTGGCCATCCGAACGGCGAGGCTCCGGGTCGAACCAGCCCAAGTGTGGTGGTCAGGGCACAGGCCATGCCCTCCTCTCTCGCTATGGTGAGCAGCCCTCGATCCACCTGCCCCAGGGACGGATTTCCATAGGGCACCGCAAACAGACGCCGGGGACCACCAAGGTTCTTCTGAAACTCCTCGCGCGCCGCGGCGAGATCTGTACGGAAGGCTTCAGGCTGCCCGGTATAGTTGTCGTGGGCATGCGTGTGACATCCGACCGTGATGAGTCCGGTGGACTCGGCCTCGCGACACTCCTCCCACGTCATCGATCGCCAGGTCTCGGTCGGGGCTTGCGCATGGTGGGTCATGCCCCACATGTCGAAGTGCATGGGCTGCACCGAACCGGCGTACCGGGTCACGAGGAAAATGGTCGCAGGAATGCCCAGACGCTCCAGCACAGGGACTGCCCAGCGATGCACACCGGCAAAGGCGTCGTCGAAGGTCACCGCGACGGCCCGTCCGGGAAACGGACGGCCGGACGCGTGCAGATCGAGCAGTTCCTGAAGGGAAACTGGGTGGAATCCGCGCTCCAGCAGGCCCTCCATCTGAAGCCTGAACTGCGATGGCGTCACGTTGAGTCCGGGCGCTGGAAGTCCTGTGATCTCCGGGGCGATGCGGTGATAAAAGAGGATGCCGGCACCGCCCTGCACCCTGCTTCCCATCATGGCCGACATGCCGGCGCCAACCAGCCCTCCTGCGGCCTTGGCGCGGTCTGCCAGGCGTTGACGAAAAGGAGGAACGGGACGTCTCACGGGGCTCGGATGCAGGTATACACCCCGTGTATCGACCTCAACCCGTGCGGGATAAGGGGCCGCCCACCAGTTCCCGTGCCTTGCGGACGTGACTCTCGTACACACGCACAAGCTCAGGACTCACCATTTCGTTGTTGCGGTGACCTGTGACGAGACCGGTCAGCCCGAGCGCTGCGGCACCCCGCTCAGCCGTGCCCTTGGCGATCTGCGCCGGGATTCCGTACAGCAGGCGCACGTCCCGGCTTCGCACGGCCTCCCGCGACAGCGACCGCATATAGTGACTGCGAGCCGTCCAGACTGCTTGAGCGTCCAGAGGGCCCAACCGGTAGGCGTAGTGCACCTCGCGCAGCCGATGAAACCGGCTGGTGCGGTAGGCGCGCAGAATCAGATCATCATCCTCGCAGCGGTGGGCACGTACGTCGTAGGCAAAGCGTCGAAAGAAGCCTGCCCGCCCCATCCAGGTGGCGTGGTTCAGGTGAAACCCACCCCACGGTTTTGCGGTGATGCTGCGGTGATCGGCCCCACGCCACCGCTCCCGCCCTGCCGGGGTACCGTCGCAGCCGATGATCAGCATGTCGGTGGCTACCAGGTCAACCAGAGGGTGGCGCAGCAGAAACCCTGCCTGGCGTTCCAGTCGCCCCGGGAACGCGATGTCGTCTCCGTCCATGCGCGCCAAGAGAGAACCTCGGGCTTCCCGAACCGCCTGATTCAGGCGGGCGGGAAGCCCGAGGTTCTCGGTATGCCGCAGCAGTCGGATTCGCTGGTCGGCGATCGCGGCGACGCGATCCGCCGTGTTGTCCGTCGAGCCGTCGTCAATCACGATCAGCTCCCACTTCCTGTAGGTCTGCGCCAGCACCGACCCGATCGCCAACTCCACAAACGGAGCGGCATTGTAGACCGGCATGAGCAAACTGACCAGAGGGCGAGTCATGTTACCAGCCGGTCCAGTTCACGGGCGAGCAGTTCGGCTCCATTTCGCCGCTCGAGCCCACGCACAAACGCTTCGTCACTCTCGGCAATCAGGGTGCCGACCCGCTTGGCCTTGAGACTGTCCCGCAACAAAGCCGCCAGTCCCTGCACGTCACCCGGCCGCACCAGGCGACGGATTCCGGCGCGCTCCGCCAGTTGCCGCGCGGCCCCATCGCCCGCAATCAGGAGAACGGGACGACGCGTACGCAGGTACTCAAACAGCTTGCCGGTCAGGGCGGCAGGCACGGAATCGCCCGGAATGGCCACCAGCATATCCGCCTCCAGCATGCGCCGAATGGCCTCTTGGTGGGGCAGCTGGGCGTGCACGGCGGTCGGGCACGGGCAGTCGGCCAGCAGCTTTGCCTGGGCAGGATCTATGAGTCCGAACTGATCAATCTGAAGCTGCGCGCGCGTATCGCGGTCCAGGCACGCGACGGCCTCCGTAAGGGAGCCGATCGAGCGAAAGTCTCCCAGCCAACCCAGATGGACCAGTCGCAGCGGTCCATCCTGGGGCACGCTGCGGGCCCGCCAGGGTACATCCCTGAAGTGGGCCTCCACGTATCCGTTCATGACAAGGCGGGCGCGCAAGCCGAGGGCGTGGAGCCGGTCTTCCGTCACCGGACTCACCACTGAGATGCCCTGTGCACGGCGCAGGCAGGCATGTCCGTACGCGTTCAGCAGCGCCTGATAACTTGCCGTCACGGGCTCTACCAGACGGCGGTCCGCAAAGTCGTCCCGCAGGTCGATGTGGTGCGGCACTCCCAGTCGCCGTGCGATTGCATGGCCGATGGGCATCATCACGTTGGGAGCCACCACGGTGACAAGCGCCTCGACTCCGGCCGCCCGGAAGATGCGGAATGCGGCCCGCCACAGGCGCGGATACCAGGACAATTGCCGTTCGATGGGCAACAGCCCTTTCACGGCTCCCAATGCCTTGAGCCAGGGTGGATTCGCGTCGAGCCGGGAGTCGGCTTCCGTGCTGATCCCTCCCCCGAGTTTGCGCTCGGGCGACGGCACGTGATGCACGCTGACGCCCTCCGGCATGTGTGGCCACTCCGCCGGCGGGGATGCCGTGACGACCGTCACGTCCCAACCATGCCCGGGCAGATTTTCCGCAAACGACATCGCCCGAATGGAGCCGCCTATCAGGCTGGTAGACCATTCGTAGACCAGCAGCCCCACCTTTCGACGGGACTGCCGGGAGGGTCCAACTGGGGGCGACGAAGGCAGGACGGCATCAATCACGATGCAACCTCAACGTGTCGCCGGGAGCGGGTGGCGCTTGCTCCGGGTGGTGTCCTGTGGACGATGGGACGCTTGCAGTGCTGCCACCCCATCCCGGAGGCTCCCGGCGCAAGGCTTCCGGCATCCGGTCGTCGGAGAATGCCGGGGGGTGCCTCTTTTTCGATGGGGGCACGCCGGCAATGCGGCGATCCAGCAGCCGAAGGACATACACCATCACCAGCGGGATCAGTGCGTACCAGAGAATGGGCCGTGTGATGCTCAGGGATTCGCCGCGCGTGAAGAAGATCAGGATGGGCAGAAAGGCCGCAATGAAGGCCACCCTTGCCGGGTCGATCGCCCGGTCTGCCCACTTCTGAGCTCCGGCGACCAGCGCACCGATGAGGCCTACCATAACGGCCCCTCCGAGGAATCCGAAATTCAGGTAGGCTTCGGCCATGAACGAGAATCCCAGCCCGAATCCACCAACTGCGAGCTGTGGGGTCACATGCCACGCCAGCCAGCTTCCGGCATACCCGTACGCGTCCGGCATCTCCCAGATGGGGATCGCGTTGACCAGCGCCTGCAGGTAGCCGTAGCCCCACTCGAATGGACGCACGTCCGGTACCAGTTCGATGGTGAATGCGATCGTCAGCACCGAGCCCGCGAGCTCGGCGATCAGTGACAGTACGGGGTTGTCGGCGCCGGTGTACGCCTGCCAGATGCTCTCCAGGGACATGCGGTCCGCGCCGGCCATGTCGCGCACTCGGCGCACCAGAGGTGCAACGATCAGAAACAGACCCACGCCAGAAGCCACCACCGGAAATACAGGGAGACGGCGAATGCAGCGGTGCCAAACCCATACGAATGCCGCAATCGGGATCAGCGAGAACGCCCTGAATCCGAGGAAGAGATAGGTCCCCGAATACAGGACCAACGCTGCGAGGGCGACTACCTGACCAAATCGCCGATTCTGACTGCCTGCCAGCAGAAACATGACACCGGGCAGATAGAACTCGGAGATCAATGCGACAATGCCGGGCATGCCCGAGGGGTCGCGGCCGCCGCCTTCAAACAGGGAGGAGTAACCGCCGGACATCACGGTATCGATGCTGCCTTTGAGGCGAATCAACAGCGGCACCAGCGAAATGGCGAGCAGCAACCAGCCCACCTGGTAGACCCGCGTGCCGTCGAACACAGGCAGCGGCAGCCCGTCACGCTTCTGGCCGGCTGCGCTGACCGCAAGCGCGCCGAAATGCAGCAGGGCATAGCACCCGGTCACGAATGCCAGGGTTACGAGCAACTGCGCTTCGGTCACGCTTCCCCGCAGCCAGATCAGGTGGTCCTGATTGATGAGCCTGAGGAATGCGTAGCCCACGTGGAAGGGCATCGATCCGAGAAGGAAGAGCCCGTAGGGGTTCAACAACTCACCTTCGGCCAGCCACCAGGACAGCGCCAGCCAAACGGACAGGCCCACCAGAATGGCGCTTATCAGGGACAGGGACTCCTGCACACCAAGCGCGCGCGAGTCTACACCCATCCAGGCCGCCGCCAGGGCGATCAATACGATGATGTGCACCAGCAGCGCCAGAATGGGCTGTCCGCGGCGTGTGGGAATGTGGCGTGTCATGCGGTTGATCGGTCTCCGCTGGATGTCTGCCGGCGCGTATTGCGCTCGTCGTCGGCTGCCCGATCGGCCCGATGTCGCCGCGATACCCGCTCGAGATCGTCCACCGGCCGGTTGGCGGCCTGGTCCGACTCAAACGCAGTCAATCGGCCGTAGCCGGGAGACCACCACGGAAGCGGCTCAACATGGATCGGCTGCCCGTTCTCGGACACATCCGTGACCACGACCTCCCGGTCGCGGATCTCAATGAGTCGAAACACCCTGCCCTCCGCAGTCTCTCGCAAACCCACCAGCCCGCATCCATCGAGGGCGAGCAGCCGGCTTTCCTGGTCCAGCGGCGCAAAGACGGCAGCGCCGTCCTCAGCCGTGCTTTGACCGCGGAGCCGCGGGGTGCCATGGGCAGCCTCTGACCGAAACTGCGCCCGGCGCCAGGGTAGTGAGGTATACACGTACGCGCCCGGGTCGACGCGCAGGGTCTGTCCATCAAGATGGAGTTCAAAGGACAACGCGTCGGCGTGGGCATGTCCCCCGTCGCTGCGCCCGGTCCCGCCGCATCGCACGGACAAAAAGAGTCTTTGGGAACGAAACACAGCCAGGCCGGCATCCGGGAAGAAGTGCTGGTGCACGCCGTCGCGAAGCGAACCCGGGCCGGCCGCTGGAAAGCGCTGGGTGTGCGTGCGGGCCCCCGGGATGGACTTGAGCCGGCGGCTCTCGGATTCACTGCGTCCCCGGGTAGAGGTCTCAAGGCCATCCAGCGGCGGCGCATGGGGAAGAGGTCCGGACACCAGTTGGCACATGGCCGCATGGCTGGCGCTCCCGCCCATGGGGGACGGCAGGTTGCTGACGGCAGCAAGCGTTTCGACGGTACTCCGGTAGTCCAGCGGGTGCTCGTCCCAGAACACGGAATCGTCTTCAGGCAATTCCCGGAGATTCAGGTAGCGTCTGCGAATCGCTGCGAGCGATGTGGCCTCCGCCATACAGTCCAGTCGCAGCAGCCGGCCGCTGTCATTGTCCCCCACCTGAAGCAGGAGTCCATCCGGCCGATGCACCGCCAGCAAAAACTGAAGTAGGGGACGGCAAGCCTTCTGAAGCCCGATCCAACTGCGAGGCTCCACGGCCTCTGCCCTTCTGCGTGCCTCCCGCGGAATGGTCTGCATGGGCGCATCAGAGGGCGCGTCTGCTGCCTTCAGAATTGCCAGGGTCCAGGCCACCATTTCGGCCGAGAACGCGTGGTACGCCGTCGAGCCTTCAAAGTGGCTGCCGTCTGCGTTGAACTGATGTGCCAGCTCCCGGTCCAGCTCACGGCGTGCAAAACACAGCATGGCCCTGGCCTCTGCTCCATCCGGGAGGAACGCCCCGGCGAACGCGAGACCGGCCAGGTTGGCCAAATAATGATTGTTGCGTCCATCCAGGTCCCACCAGTCCAGGTGCTGCAACACGTGATGCGCGTGCTCCAGGACGGTCCGATGCATGACTTCCTCGAACGCCTCCTCAAACTGCGCTCCCGCCGCGCGGAACAGATCATGGGCCACCAGCAGGTTCACCAATCGGATCCCCACGATCATCGCAGTGGACCAGTTGGCGCCATAACGAGGTGGATTCATCGCCAGGAAGTCGCAGACCTGGTTGCGGAAGGCCCGGTGGTATTCGGAGGCCAGACAGAATCCGTCTGCGCCCTTGCGCGCAAGTCCGAATGCGACGGCCAGCCTGGGCAAGTGGTGAAGTCGGGCCAATTCCCACGGCAGTTTGACGTCGGCGCCGCGGCGCCTGCCTATGGGAGTGTCGAGCGTGTGGCTGGCCGCGTGCCACCGTGCGCCGGACCTGGCGTCCAGTTGCCAGTCAATGGGCTCGTAGGGTCCCGAGACCATCCGCCACAACTTCCTGGCCGCGGGAAGATTTTTCGTGCTGATGCGGCCGGCCATCCAGTCTCCATCCTCGTCGGCCCGGACCGGGGGCCCGGAGTCATAGCGATGACCTTCCCTTCCGGGTGGTGCCGCACCATACGTCCACGAAAGCCACCCCGAACCCAGTAGATCGAACCGGCCTGCCATGTAATTGGCCGTCATGCCGGCAAGCGGGATGTACTGATCCTGCGGCACACTTTCGCTCAAATCGGGCAGGTAGCGCCGGATTTGTCCCGTTTCCCCCACCCGTTCGTGGGTGCTGGAAACCGAGTCCCGGAGCCGGGCGGCGCGATGCCGGATTCGGCGTCGGAGGGCCCGGGGCACCTTGCGCGCGAACTGGCGAGGCGAGAGGGACATGCTGGGTTCGTGGGAGGATGGAGTTCGGGGGCACGCTTTGTGCATCCACGTGGGTCAACAACAAAGAACGCGCCATTACATGCCCCCCTACGGGCACCGCTTTATCCTGGGGAACATGCCGCCTCCCATTGGCGGCGTGTCCACCTTCATGCGTCGCCATGTGGCGCAGCTGGAGCGCGATGGCGTACCCCATTCGGTCCGGGATTGGACCAAGATGTCCGGCCGCCGCCGCCTTGCCTGGATGCTGCGTTTGCTGTTGGACCCCAGGCACATGCACGTGGAGTTCAACGCCTATGAGACCTGGACCATGGTTGCGGTCGTGCTGCGACCCTGGCCGGCGCACGTGCTCCTGCGCGTACACTCGGGAGGGCCGGAATCGCGACTTAACTCCTGGCAGAAGTGGATCTTCGCCCGGTTCCTGAGGGGCGTGGATCAGCTGGTGCTGGTCGGTGCCCACGTCGAGTCGGTTCTCCGCACTGCGGGCTACCTGCTCCCGGACAGCTGGGCGGTTCAACCAGCCTTTCTGCCACCACCTCCGGAGGACCGCCCGTCGGTACTCGCCACCTACGGCGAATCGGGCAGGCGATTCCTGGATGCACACCATCCGCTGCTGGTCTTGCAGGGTTCCAATGCTTTCCGGGACGGCGTCGATCTGTACGGGTCGGACATGGCGGTCGATGCGCTCATCGCCCTGCGCACCGAGTTTCCCCGGTTGGGACTGGTGGTCGGCCGGCCGACTCGTGGAGGCGCAGCTTTCGAGGCCTACTGCGCGGGCCTGGATCGCCGACTTGCAGCCGCAGGCGCTTCAAACCACATGTGGATTCTGGACGGCGAACGCGAACTCTGGCCGGTCATCGAGCGGGCCGACGTCTACCTGCGTCCGACCCTCTCTGACGGGGACTCGATCGGCGTGCGTGAGGCCCTGCATCTGGGCACCGCCGTGGTAGCCAGCGATGCCGCACCCCGCCCCGCCGGCGT
This sequence comes from Rhodothermales bacterium, assembly GCA_017643395.1. Taxonomy (NCBI): domain Bacteria; kingdom Pseudomonadati; phylum Rhodothermota; class Rhodothermia; order Rhodothermales; species Rhodothermales bacterium. The sequence continues at coordinate 310,393 of JAEPNP010000004.1, forward strand.
GCGCACATTTGTCTCCAGAGACCAGCAGGCGTTCAACGAAGCCATCCGCCGCGCCCTGTCGGACGCTGAGCAACCGAGGGCCTCCGCATGCTCCTGAGGCTTGCACGCAAAGGCCTGGTCGAACTGATTTCGGCCAACTTCCTCATGCAGTTCGTGGGGTTCGGATTACTGATCCTGCTGCCGCGCCTTGTAACCGAAGCGGAGATCGGGCAAATCAAACTGCTTCAGACCTGGACCGATCTGCTCGTTATTGTAGCGGGGTTGGGCATGAACACGGCGATCCTGAAGCTCTGTTCGGACCGCCGTCCTGTGGGCGAGAAGCAGGCCCTGCTGAGATTCGCGTCGGTACGCACGGCAGCATGGAGCGTGGCAGTCGTCGCGCTGGTCTGGATGATCGCACAAACCGGTTTGCTCTCCTCCGACCCGGTCGTATCCCGCTGGCTCCCGGTATACGCCGTGATTGTGCCGTTCTCTGCGCTCGCGCTCCTTGCCGCAGCGTACCTGCAAGCCCTGAAGGAAATCCGGGCGATGGCGCGCGCGCAGGTCCTTGTCCGCCTGCAATCGGTAGCCATCATCCTGTTGGCCACCTGGCAGTTTGGTCTCCCGGGGTTTGTGTATTCCAGCCTGGCTGCATTTGCGGCCGCGCTTTGGCCGTACGTGCGGCTCATCGGCCTGGACTTCCTGCGTATTCCGGCTCAGAAAGCCTCGGCGACATTCCGGGCGATCGCCGGCTGGAGCGTGTTGGGCAACGTGACGAACACCATCGGCAAGTACGCGGACATTTACGTCCTGGGCCTGTTCGCGTTGGACCCGGTGCAGCTGGGCTACTACTCGCTGGCTACCATCTTCGTGATCCCGGCCTCGGTCGTGACGAGTTCCATTCAGACTATCGTCACGCCGTACCTGTCGGAGGGCTCGACGGACAGGACGTGGTTCACCAATTCGCTGGTGCGCACCCAGCTACAGACCGTGCTTGTGGCCGTCGGCGCGGCACTGCTGGCACGGGCGGCCGCCACCGTGGTCGTATTCACCTTGTACGACCCGGGATACCAGGCGGTGCTCCCGTTCCTGGATGTGCTTTTGGTCTTTTTCGTGCTGCGCTCCGCGTATTCGGTGGTTGCTTCCGGACACATCGCCCTGGGCCTGACCCGATACAATTTCATTGCCAGCGCCATCATGGCCGTGGTGGCCCTCACGCTGACCTACCTGGCGTTGCAGCGCTTCGGCTTCGAAGGCGTCGCCTGGGCCAAGGTCATTACGGCTGCGTTGATGATCGGCGTGTACGCGCTTCTGGCGCGGCGCGCCGTTCGGCGGATGCCGGAGGCACCGATGGACGGAGGGCCAGCCTGATCCGATCCCGGGTGCGCCCGAGCGCGGCGCGCAGCGCGGCGCGGTGGCGCCACCAGTCGGCGGCATCCGAGGGCGTCGTCACCCAGATGTCGCCCCGGGCACGTACCGCATCAAGTGCATCGACGAGGGCCGGCCCTGCTCCATGCAGCCGGGTAGGGTTCGACTGCTCAAGATGCCAGTCGAGTACCGCTGCCCCTCCGAGACCAAAAACCGTTTGGAGATGCCTTCGGATGGCCGCGCGGCCCTCTGCAGGTTCCGGACCCGTGTAGAACAGGCCGCCGTCCATCAGGGTTGGGGGCACCTGCAGCAATCCCGTGCCGTTTGGGATAAACGGCCACGCGAGGCCTCGACGGAATCCCGGGGCATCGTTGCTGCCCAGGCTCGAGTCATAGGCGAACCCGGCGGCATCCTGTGCCCGCCACGTGTGCTCCGGCGCTCCGGGTCGCAGGGCCCAGAAATGATGCCGCACTCCGCGGACTGGAACTCCAATGAGTCGCTCAAGCATCGCCCGCTCCTCAAGAAAGCGTTCCGGCTCGGCCTGGCACGCGATTGACGCGTGCAGGCCGATCTCCCAGCCGGCCTCGACGGCGGTCCGCATGGCGGCGACCACTTCAGGGTCCTGCGCGCGATAGGGCACGTCCTGCGGATGTCCGTCCCGAGCGCAAGCCGAGCGCACAGCCACGTAGAAGCAGCCCCGGCCACCCAGACTGCGCTCCAGGTCCTGCCAGAATCGGAAGCCGAAGTTGGCGTCTTCTCCTACCGGAAGACTGCGGCCATGTCGGCGGCGCGCATTCAGCCACCCGCCCATCGCACGCACACCGTCCGAAATGGAGGCCCCGCGCACGGATCGCGCAAGCCGACGCAGATAGAAATCAGAACGAGGACGCCGGTACGGCATGTCAACATCATGCGTCAGCATGAGCGCGGCCGACTTGCCGGCAGGCCATCGTGGGATACGGGCGGAAAAATCCCTCACCCGTGACTGGAGTGCATGCGCAAAGGCCTGGGCCAACTCGCTCAGCACGGGCCTGCGAAGCAACCCTGCAACGGCCTCGGGGCCGGCCAGAAGCGGCACCCCATGCCTGTTTGCCGGAAGGGCGCGTTCGGCGTCTCCGTCCAGGATGGCTGCAGCTACTGCCAGCACGTCGTCGTGGAGTACGATAGTGCGGCCGTCCTGCGCCAGCTGGTGAACGGCTCCGTCGATAACGGCCTCGAAGTGGTCCACTGGCGGCAGGCTGTCGGCGCGACGAACCCAGATGCCCTGCATCCACTCCGGCCGTCGCGCTGTGTGAACCAGCACCGCTTCGGCCAGATTCTCCACAAGTCGCGCCTGGGCGCCAAGCGCATCGGCCAGGAATTCGATGGCACGGGCGGCGGAGGGCGTGACGCGGTCGGTATACCAGCGCAGAATCATCGGCCGTCTCCCTGAGCACGGATGCGTACCAGCAAATCTCTCAGCGTGGCCTCATCAGTCCTGGACAGCGTCAGGGACCGATGGGCCAGAATGTCTTCCTGTTTGCCTGCGGCGACCGCAAGGCCTTCGCGGAGCAGCTTGGCTCCGTGAATCGCGATGCCGGCCATCGGCCGCACGTCGCGCTGCTGTTTCGCGGCCTCAAACAGGCTGCGCACGTGATCCCGGCGCATGCGCCGCGCCTTGGACCACGACCAGCGGTCGATGCGGTACGCCAGAAGCAGTTCAGGCAGGGCAGCGAAACGGGAGTCCTCCACCGCACGAAGCAGCAGGTCCTCGTCTTCGGCGGCCCTGAGGTCCTCCCGGTACCGATACCGTTCAAACCACTCCGTGCGACCCAGCCAGGTGGGAGAATTGAAGTGGAAACCCAGCCACGGAGTGCGGGCAATCTCCTCGTGCTCGGTCCGCATGCGACGCCATCGTCCCACGTTGCCCTCGCCGTCGAAGGTCGCCATTCCGGCTGCCAGGAGGTCAACCTCCGGGTGCGCCTCCATGAACGCGACCTGTTTCTCGAGGCGGGTCGGATAGGCGATGTCGTCCGCGTCCATGATGGCGAACAACGGTGCCCGTGCCGCCCGAATCATCTGGTTCATACGAACCGGCTTGCCGCGATTGAACCCATCCTTCAGTACACGGATACGCGGGTCCTTCCAGCTCTGGGCCAGCGCCGGCGTGCCGTCGCTCGACCCGTCTTCCGCGATCAGGAGTTCCCAGTCGCCGAGCGTCTGCCAGAGAATGCTCTCGACGGCCTCCACCAGGGTGGTTTCGGCGTTGTAGGCGGCCATGGCGACCGTGACGCGGGGACTATGCATGGACGACCGTGGCGGGCTCGCCGGTGCGCTCGCGCCTGTACGCCGGGCGGTCCGGTGCGTGCGGTGCTATCGGGCGTCTCGGTGCATCGCGCCAGATGCGCATCAGGGCTCGTGGCGTGATCTCGCGCGCCATCGTGCGAAGCAGGTAGGTGCGCAGCGACTCAGGCAGTGTCTGCACGCTGTAGGCGCGCTCCCAGAATCGGCTTGCCACAAGATCCAGCGCCTCGTCTCTGTCGAAGGACAGCTCACCCACATCCAGGACCACGACGCGTCCGTGCCGATCCATGCCGTGATTGACGGTAAAGTTGAAGCTGGTTTCTGCCATACCCGACTGCCAGCCGGACTTGATGGACTGCACGTACCGGTCCAGAACCCATCGCGCATCGAGTCGGCTGAGGGCAAACACATCCTCAAGGGTTGTCACGCGGTCCTGCGTGTACACACCCCTCTCATTCCTGAAGTTGGCCAGCAGATAGTCGTGGAGCTGACGACGATCGAGCTCCTTCAGCACGGCAGTGCGCTCCGCCGTCAGTTTGCGCACCTTGGCAACCAGTTTATGCGGACGCAGGAGCAGGCCGGGGTAGCTCCTCAGCACCCGGATCGCCATGCGAAGCGGGGTGACCGGCACCTTGCGCACTCGCTCTCCTGTGGCGTAGACGTCGAACTGCCAACCGCTGCCAATGTGCTCCATTCGAGACTCAATCGGATACGTGAAACCGTGAATCGACCGCCCGGCCCCGATTTTCGGGTGTTTGACGGACTGCACACCCTATTCCCAACAATGGTGCCCGTCCCGTGGCGGGATCGTGATACATTCGTGACACGCCGGCCCTAGTTTCGGCGGCTTTGGGACCCTGCCCGTCGCCGTCCGCTCCCTCAAGGACCCCTTACTCTCAGCCCATGCGTGGACTCTTCGTGCCGGCAGTGCTATTAGGCGCTCTGCTGCTGGCCGCTTGCGAAACCAGCGTCGCCCCTAGGGCCGGCGCGGATCGCCATTTCAGCCTTTACGGCGTGCTGAATCCGACCGCGGACAGCCAGGCCGTGCTCGTATTTCCCATAGAAAACGAGTTGCGTGCCCTTCCCGACGAGCCGCTGGGAGTACGCGTCACCACTACAGACCTCGCAGCCGGCCAGCAGGTGGTTTGGCAGGACTCTACCCGCATGACGGATGAGGGCGCCGTGCATGTGTACTGGTCGCGATTCCGGGTTGAACACGACCGCTCATACCGCCTGAACGTGGTCTCGGAGGATGGATCGCGGAACGCCGAGGTCACGGTGCATGTGCCTCCGCAGGCGGAGATCGTGCCGGGGACCATCGTCGACGGCCTGTGGGTCACGCAGGACATCGAGGTCACGGCGCCCATCGACCGCTTGAACTTTCTCAAGATCCAGTATGTGATCAAGGCCAAGCTGCCGGCCTCCAACTTGCCGTTTCCCGTGTTGAGCCCCGATCAGCTTCCGCCGTTCGGCACACCCCCTCCTCCCCCCTCGGATGACGACCCGAGTCCGCCGACGGATACCCTGATCGTGCAGCGCCTGTTCGTGCCGATCGAGTATTCCGACAAGGCAACCGTGGATGGTGCGGGATGGAAGATCCCGATCAACTACTCGGACGATTTCCGGGAGATCAGGCGGCGCGTCTCCCAGCGCGGCAACGCCGATCCCATGTTCGGCATCCAGCTTGAGGCCGTGGAAGTGTCCTTTGTGGCGGCCAACGCCGAATGGCAAGCCCCGGAAGACGTGTATGATGCCGAGGTGCTCGTGCAGCCGGGCACCATGACCAACGTAAGCGGTGGCTTCGGATTTGTGGGTGCCGGCTATCCCCTCTCGCACTCGTTCGTGCTCCCCGATGACATTCTGGTCCGCATTGGATTCCGTCTTCCCACCAGCAACTGACGCCGTGAAGTTTTTTAGCCTCCTGGCGGCCATGTTGCTGGCCGCACCGCTTGCCTCCGCCCAGTCCGGGTCCATCCGTGGTTTTGTGACCGATGCCGACAACGGTGAATCCCTGGAATTCGTGAACGTCGTGGCTCGGGCCGACGGAGAGCTCAGGCGCGGGTCCGTCACCGACCTGAACGGGTTCTTTGTGCTTACGAGCATGGCGTCCCGCTCCTACGAGCTGACGGCGACCTTCATCGGTTACGAGACCTTCATTGACACCGTGTTTGTGCCGACAGGCCAGTCAATCACGGTCAACATCGCTCTTGTGCCCGACCAGGAGGTCATGGATGAGATCCTGGTTGAGTCCGAGCGGAGCACCGGTGCCGCGCGCGTCACGGCGGGGCAGCAGACGGTGCGCCCGGAAGACATCGACCTGATCCCCGCGCCCGATGTTTCGGGTGACCTGGCGACGCTGTTGCGCACGCTTCCCGGTGTGGTCTCCTCCGGTGACCGGGGCGGACAGCTCTTTGTGCGTGGAGGAGAGCCGTCCCAAAACCAGGCGCTGCTGGACGGAATCCTGCTCTACCAACCGTTCCACATCCTCGGATTCTACAGCGCGTTTCCGGCGGAAATCATCAATCGGGCGGACATCTACGCCGGCGGATTCAAGGCCAAGTTCGGCGAGCGCATCTCGTCCGTAATGGACGTCTCCACGCGCAACGGCAATAACCGCCAGTTCGAAGGTTCGGCCTCCGTCTCTCCCTTTGTCAGCGCGGCCCATCTGGAGGGACCGATCGTGCCCGGCAAGCTGACGCTGTTGACGTCCGTGCGCAAGTCACTCGTGGAGCAGGCTGCAGCCGACCTTGTGGGCCAGCCGCTGCCGTTCGACTTCGGCGATGCGTTTGCCAAACTGAGCGCGGTGTTCGACTCCAACCAGCGCGCCTCCATTACCGCTCTGTCCACTCACGACCGGGGCACGCTCGGCCAGGACCTGGGTTCAGAAGTACAGCCTGAGGAGATTCGCTGGGAGAACCGCGGAATCGGCGCTCGCTATGTGATTTTGCCAAGGCGATTCCCCGTCTTCTTTGAGGCGAACGTCTCCTATTCCAGCCTGGAGAGTTCGCTTGGCCCGGCAGACGATCCGTCCCGTTCCACGTTCATCGAGAACGGGCACGCCATGATCGATCTGCAGTTCTTCCGTGAGCGAACCACATGGAACGGCGGAGCCAGCCTGCGCACCGTGCAGCTGCAGAGCGATATGGGCGGGTTGTTCCAGAACTTCGAACGCAGGAGTGACCGGCTGCTGCATTTTGGCCTGTACCTGGAGCCTGAATACGCCGTCAACCAGCACCTGAAGGTCCGGCCGGGCCTGCGTGCCCAGTTCTTTGACGTGCGTTTTCAGCCGTTTCTGGAGCCACGGCTCCGGATTCTGTACGAGCGTGGAAACCACGAATTCAGCCTGGCAGGCGGGTACTACGAGCAGGCCGAGATCGGGCTGTACGACCGTCGAGACGCTGCAAGTGTCTTTATGGCATGGACCAACGCCATTGCCCGCAGCGAGCGGTTTGAAGAGGTCTCCGAAGGTCGCGTGCAGACCGCCATCCACGGACTGCTTGGCTACCGCACGTCGCTGCCGGCTGGCATCGAGTTGTCGGCCGAAGCATACGCCAAGCGTCTGAACAACCTGTTTATTTCCGAGTGGACGGCATATCCGCGGTTTACGACCAACCTGCAGCCGGCAACGGGCCGGAGCTATGGCTTCGATCTCCGGGCGGAGATCCGACGACCCCGATTCTACGGCTATCTGACGTACGGCCTGTCCAACACGCGATATGCCGCCGAACAGGCGCAATTGCGCCTCTGGTACGGCACGGAGTCGCTCGAATTCAGGCCTCCCCATGACCGCCGGCACCAGGTGAACGCTCTGGCCTCGACCACGGTCAAAGAGTTTGACGTGAGCGTGCGATGGGAATTCGGCTCGGGCCTGCCCTTCAGTCGCGTCGTCGGGTTTGACGGGTTTGCCCTGGTCAACGGCGTCATCAACCCATTCGAGGTGGACGTCAGTCGCCGTGTGATCTATGAGCGGCCTTTCTCCGGCGAGCTTCCTGCGTATCATCGCATGGACGCATCGGTGGCCCGCTCCTTCGAAGTCGAGCGTGCCGAAGTAACCCTGCAGGCGTCCGTCATCAATGCGTATGACCGGGCCAACCTGTTCTATCTTGACGTGTTCACGCTTCGCCGCGCCGACCAGCTGCCGTTCGTGCCCAGCCTGGGCATCAAGGTCGCCTTCAGGTAGCCGCCCTCTCCCGCCCGAGCACTTGCTTCGAGAACACGTCGCCCTCAGGATCAGCTGCATCCTGCTCCTGTTCGGCCTCGTTCTGTTCGCGGCCCCGGCGACCGCCCAGACTCACGCGGTCAGGGGTCTTGTGACGGACGCCTCGGACGGACGGCCCCTCCCCGGAGCCAACGTGCGGCTGCTCCAGCAGGGCCGGCTGGTTGACGGAGCGGTCAGCCGGGGAGACGGGCTCTATCAGGTGTCGAATCTTTCGGCCGGCCCCTACCGGGTAGAGGTCACATTCGTCGGTTTTGTAACGCACGTGGATACCGTGCGCCTCGGGGACGCCGACTTCTACACCCTCAACGTGGCCCTGCGTCCCGCCACCGAAGAGCTGGAAGAAGTCGTTGTTTCCGCCGAGGCAGGCATGGCCGCCACGGACGCCGGTTTACAGGTGGTTCGTGGCTCGGATCTGCAGCGCATCCCGACTCCCGACGTGTCCGGGGATCTTGCTTCGTACCTGCAGGCCATGCCGAGTGTGGTGTTCCTGGGTGATCGTGGCGGGCAACTGTACATCCGTGGCGGAACTCCATCGCAGAACCTGGTGCTCATGGACGGGCTGCAGGTGTACCAGCCCTTTCACATCGTCGGGTTCTTTTCGGCGTTCCCGGAAGAGCTCGTTTCCTACGCCGACGTCTACGCCGGGGGGTTCGGGGCACGCTATTCCGGGCGCCTGTCGGCCGTGGTTGACGTCAAGACCCGTTCGGGCGATGTGAACAACAGCCGGTCCTCACTGGCCTTCAGTCCATTCCTGATGTCGGCCACGTCCGAGGGCCCGTTGACCCGGGGTGTGACCTCCTGGCTGGCGTCGGTGCGCAAATCCGTTATCGAGCCTGTCTCTGGCACCTTTTCCGATCAGGCGCTTCCGTTCTCATTCGGCGACATTTTCCTCAAAGTCAACCGGGCGGACCGCAGCCGGGCCACCTGCTCCTGGACCACACTGCACACCTGGGACAGAGGCCTGATAGATCCCGACGACGAGTCCGATGACGTATTCCGCTGGAACAACACCCTGACCGGCGGTCGCTGCCTCACGTTTCCTTCGGCCTCCCCCTACCTGTTTGAGCTCACGGGTGGGGTCTCCCATGTGAGCAATGAAGTCGGGAATCGCGACGATCCGGAGCGCAGTTCGTCCGCGCTTCGAGCGCATTTCGGCATCGACCTCACGCGCTTCCTGAACGAGTCTGAGTTGGGCATGGGGTTCCACACCTCCATGAGCTGGCTTGGCTTCCGCCTCGGGGAGCAGTTCGGCGTCTTTGAGGAGGAAAACGATCTCCTGTTCGATGTCGGGGGCTACGTCTGGTCAACCATCGCACTGGGACCAAGGACCTCGGTCAGCCCGGGCCTTGCGGTGACGTTTCGCAAGGATCAACCCGCGTCGTTTGAACCACGGCTTCGCCTAGCCTGGAACGCACCGTTTGGCGGCGAAGTGACCGGCGCGCTTGGGCGATACACCCAGACTCTCGTAGGCATTTCGGACGAACGCGATGCCGGCAGTGCATTCATCGCCTGGATGTCGGATCCGTCAGGTGGGGCGCAGGCGCGCGCCATCCATGCATTGGCGGGCTACAAAACCCGACTGGCGTCGCGCTGGCACATCGCATCGGAAGTCTTCCACAAGCGCATGCGGGAGCTCCCGGTGCCGATCTGGAGCACGATTGCGAGGTTCACAACGACGCTGGACCTGGTCAAGGCAACGTCTTCCGGGGCTGACCTGCGGCTTGAATACACCGGTCCCCGCTGGTACGCCTACACCAGCTACGGATTCTCACGCACGCTCTACCGCGCCGAGCAGGAGCAGTTTTTTGAGTGGTTTGGCGAGCCGGTTCAGGAATACAACCCGCCTCACGACCGGCGCCACCAGGTCCAGGCACTGATCGGATACTCGCTTTCGGGCTTCGATCTCAGCGTGCGGTGGCAGTACGGTTCCGGACTGCCGTACACACGGCCCATCGGTTTCGACGAGCAGTTGCAATTCGACCCCCTGGCAGATCCGCGAGAAGACTTCGGCACGACTCGCATCCTCTATCGCAAGCCCTATCAGGCACGCCTCCCGGGGTACCATCGTCTGGACGTTTCCGTCGAGCGCCGGGTAACCGGCCGCAAGGCTCAGCTGACGCTGCGTGGCGGGGTCATCAATGCCTACAATCGCGACAACCTGTTCTATTTCGATCTCTTTACCGTGCGCCGGGTGGACCAGCTCCCTCTCATCCCGATTCTCGGCATCAAGTTGGACCTGCTGTGAGGTGCATATTCCTGATAGCATTCCTCGGGCTTGCGGTCGCCGCGTGTGACACGGCAATCGACCCATTCGATCGGGACGGACTGCAATTCTCGATCCAGGGATACCTGGACGCTCAGGCGGACACACAATACGTGCGGGTCACCCCGCTCAGGGACTCCCTTGCTCTGAATCTGTTCGAATCGCCGGACTACACCGTGGAGCTCCATCACGAAGTCGATGGGCGCACGGTGCGCATGCAGGACTCCCTCTTCCGTTTCGTCGGCGGGCGTTTCGCCTACAACTGGTGGGCTTCTGGAGAATTGGAGCACGGTCGGGGCTATCGGCTAACCGTGCAGGGTGCGGACGGGGCCACCAGCTCGGTCCGGGTCCAGATTCCCGAGTCTATTCCCGAGATGGAGCTGATCATTCCGCGCGACCCCTTCACTCCGCTGCGATTCCTCACGCAGGCCATCAAGATCCGCAAGGTCGAGAAGCTGGCCGCCCTGCAGCTCAAGTATCGCGTGGTCTTTCCGCCGCAAGTGGAGGCGGAGCCACAGATTGTCAACATGTCAATTCTGCAGCGCGTCGGACCTATCGGGCCCGACCTCGGAATCGCCTTTTTCCCCTACAAGGACCTCATGGCCCGGTTCGACGGAGCCTGTCCGCTGGTCCTGTCTACAGAAGTCATTCTGGCGGCCTCCACGGATGACTGGCCGGACCTGGAGGGCATTGATCCTGAAACCCTCGCGCGGCCGGACGTGATCTCGAATGTGGAGAACGGAGTGGGATTTCTCGGCGGCCTGAGCATCACCCGAGAGGACTGGGGCGAGCTCACGCAACTGGCCCAGGGCCTGCAGTTCCAATGTGAACGGGGTACGTACTTCTAACGGCGTTTCAATCGGAAGCGGATCGCACCTCGCGCATCTCCGGGGTTAACCGCAGACAGCGCATGGCTTGTCGGGCCTCATGTCTGGAAAAGCGAGCCCTGGGACGCCGGGTACGCACTCAGGCGCTGGTCCCGAAGGAGAAAGCCTGCCGCCGCGATGCCGCTGAGCCAGGCCCCTTCGACCCGGCCACCATTCAGCCAGTCGCCGGCAAATGCCAACCGATGCTCGGCGTCGTAGTGGGCGCCACCCGAGAACTCGTCGGCCGATCCCAGCGCATAACGCCACCGGTGCACAAACCGGTCGTTGACGGCGGGCCAGGGCTCGCCGAGCACGCGTGCTCCGGCCTGCATCAGATGGGTGGCCACCGCTTCGGGGTCGTCCTCCAGGTGTGCGGAGGACCACTTCGGGCCCGCCTGAAGTACCCACACAGCCTCGCCCGGCCGCTCTGGTTTACTCGAATTTCTGGCGATCCAGGACAGGGGGCCATCGTTGACAAAGACCCCGTCAAACTCCGATGCGTGATCTGCCTCCAGTCGGAGTACCACTGTCCAACAAGGATGCATCCTGGCATCCGGAACGAGGCGCTGATCCAGCCCCGAAGCCTGCATGAGCGATGAGGCCTGCGGCTGCGGAACGGTCACTATCAGTGCATCAAAGTCCGAACGCGACTCACTCTCGGCGTGCACGGTCCACCCGCTGACGGACCGCTCCACACGCCGCACGGTGGAGCCGGTCACTACGTGAAGATCCGCCGCCAGATGACCAGCTACAGCATTGTTGGTTGGTGTGCCGACCCAGCGCCTTGGTCCGCCTTGCTTGTCAGTCAGGGTGCCGTTTTCGAACGCGCCGAGGCGTCCCTTCCAAAGGGCCACCACGCCCGCCTCCTCCCAGATACGCACCCATCGCTCGAATCGCGGGTCGCGCGCCGTGAAGTATTGAGCACCATGATCGCAATCCGCGCGCGACGCCAGGCGCCCGCCCGGCCGGCTGCCCTTGTCAAAGAGGCGCACTTCACATCCATTGTCCTGAAGGGTGCGCGCAGCAGCAAGGCCCGAGATTCCGGCTCCGATCACCGCTACGGTCGGTCGGACAAACCGGGTTCGGATGCGCTGCGCGTAGGCTTCCATGTCCAGCCGGCGCGCGTGCGCCGCGCTGCTTCGCGGGCGCAGCAATCCCAGGACCGGCTTCTCCGGCGGGAAGGGACGGTCAAACAATCCCATGCACCACAGAAGGCCACCGTAGGAGTTCGGGTCCGAGCCGTCGAGGGCATATCGATTGTTCAGATCGAGGAGGTAAGCGAGCGCTTCCTCTGGTGTGCGACCCCACTCGACCAGCTTCTTCCCCCACGTCATGCGCAGATTGTTGTGTAGCTCGCCGTTTCGCAGTAGTGAGGTCTGGGCGAGATTCCAGAGTTCATCGCCCGTACCGGCCCGCTCGATGGCCTCGGCGCTGTACGTGTCGCGAGGATCGTCTCTGTGCTTCTCTAGCGTGTCAAGGGCCCAGTCAGGCAGTGCCGTGAGGCCCCGCAGACCCCGCGTGTGGTAGCAATAGTTGTGGGCCAACTCCCGCCACACGAACAGCTCGTCCAGATACTTCTCGGCCCCCTTCCCACCGGCCGCAGCTGCCTCCCGGGCAAGGCGCATAGGGGACACGCAGCCATAGTGCAGGTAGGCGGACATCCGGCTCACGCCTTGGGGACTCGGGACGCCAGCGTCATTGCGTTTGCGGGCGTAGCCGCTCAAGCCTTCCTTCAGGAAGCGGTTCCAGCGGCCATAGCCAGCGGCTGACCCTCCGGGCGTATCCGGGACCGGGCCGACGGAGTGGTCGATGCGGCACCGGCTGACCAGTTCAGGAATCGGCACTGCCCAATCCACGAGGCCTTCTCCCAGTTCGAGCCCATCGGCCTCCCGCGGCCGATGGCTCGTTTCAGGCCACTGCATGCCCACACGGCGATCGAATTCGGCGCCAACGGCTTGCCTGAACTTGAAGGCCCGGTCGAATCGTCGGCCGGCAAGTTGCATCGGCACGATGCAGTGGCCGTCCACAGCGACCACTGGTCCCGAAGCGTCATCAAGCAGCCCATCCGTCCACCTCGGAAACGGCGGCACCGGAAAATCCTCCACGACGGTAAATGCCGCGCGTCGGAACAACCGCCTCAGCGGCGACGGCTCGGAAGGGTCTTCAGGCAGGAAGAATGCCGCGCAGATCCCGTCGCGGGTCAGCGCCGAATGTACTTCCCGCGCGCTCTCGAGGATGAAGGTGAAGTGCCGGTCATTGTTGTGCGGGTGCTCCCCTGCAAGGCCCGACCACACCACAAGGGGTTTACCCAGGGTCGCCGCCGCCACCCGCGCGACGTCCAGGGCCGGGTTCTCATGATCCCGCATCGCATGATGCATCCAGTACAGCACGAACTCTCCGGTGGAGGCATGACCATCCTGGAGGATGCGCGTTCGTTCCTTGAGATGAGGCGGAAGTTCGATCATTGCAGGGGTATGCCCACCGGACCGGTCCGTTGCGCGAGCCGTCTGCACAGCCGGCCGGTTGCCGGCGGCTTCCGGCCGGTCAGCGAATGGCACCTCCGATCACACGAAGGGTGTCGGGTGTGGGCGATGCGGGATCCGGCGGCCACACGCCCTCATAACCGCCCGGTAGCTCCTGACGGAGAACCAGCGGGAATTCGAGCGGCCCCGAATCTGTCGTACTGCGCGACGCCGCCCGATAGAACCAGGCCGCGCCACCCGAGGAATGCACGCCCAAGGAATCCGCCGAAATAGTGACGGCCACGCCTTCGTCCAGCCCCAGCCCGTGAATCTCGTCGCGGCTCACCAGGGCCTGGAAGCGCGCCATGAACGCGAGCAGGCGCCCCTCTCGATTGCGCTCGGAAAAATGCGTGTCCACAAGGATTCCAGCCAGCTCATCCTGCGCCACGGGCGACCGCATAATGGTCACGCCAAGCCCGTCCGGGTCCGCGAGGGCTTCCTGCGAGGTCACGCTGGCGTTGCGGGCGTCGAATGCGGCCTCTCCCAACACCATCGCGCCGGCAGAAGTACCCCCAATGGCCGCGCCACTGTCGGCCCTGGCCGATATCGCCTCGTGCAGGGTGTCCGGCCAGCCGCCCAGGTAGCGCCACTGGTCTCCACCAGCGAGCCAGATGGCCTCCGCCCCCCGAACCTTGCACAGTACGCCCGCGTCGCCGCCCGCCGCGCCGACGGCCTTGATGGTGCGCACCGTGCGCGGCGCGGGGTCCGCGTCCAGTTGCTGCCCGAAATATTCGGGGTAGGAAGTGAGCGAGCCGGATGCCCGCAGCACCAGCACATCGCCCGCGTTTGCGGCCTCTACAAACCGCCGCGAGGCCGTGTCATGCTCGCGCCCGCCTCCCATGAGCACTATGGTGCGATGCGGTGCTCGGCGTGCATCGGCCAAACCTCCCGCCAGATCGAATGTCTCCGCGCCGCCGGAAATGGCGGGGCACTCTCGAGGCACCGGGGGATCTGTGCTCTCCTCCGGAACGACCGGGCTCGAGCCGCAGCCGATCAGGACCGCACCGAGAAGCAGGGCTGATCGCATCTAGCCGACTTGTCTGACCTCAACAGGGGCAAGCTGAATGGTCTCATACGGCATGTTGATGCCTGCCTCATTCAGCGCCTCAAAGATGCGCTCCCTCAGTTCAAACCGCATTTTGATGTGCTCCCGCTCATCCTCGATCCAGGCCTGCAACATGACCTCCGTGTTGTAGTCATTGAGGGCCGTGACGACCATGCGGGGCGGCGGCTCCGTCATGAACCCGTCCTGCTTTCGGACCAGGGCCAGGAGAATCCGTCGCACGTGGTCCAGGTTTTCGCTTACGTCAACCGTGACTGCTACGTCCAGCCGCAGATGCGGGAAGTTGGTGTACGATGTCACCGTACTGTTGATGATCGTTGTATTGGGCACCGCCAGCATCTTGCCGTCCACGGTCACCACACGCGTGCTGCGCAGGGTGATTTGATCCACGCGGCCGTAGTGACCCTCGACTTCCACCAGGTCGCCGATCACGAAGGGGCGGTCCCAGAAAATCAGAATGCCCGAAATCAGGTTGGAAAGGGCATCGCGAGCCGCAAAACCGATGGTCAGGCCGGCCAAACCGAGACTGGCGACCACGGCACCAGTGTCGATCCCCGTGGCCGCAAGCGCCTGGACAACGCCCAGAGTCAGCACCAGGAATTTCAACGCGGTCTTGAGGAAGCTGGCGGAGGTTTCATCGATCCGGGAGGACCGCTTGATGATGGACCGAAGCACCAGATCCAGCAGGCGCCAGACCAGATAGAAGGCCGCAAAAACCGCCATGCCAACCACCAGACTTGCGGCCAGCACGCCGAGTGCCTCGGCGATGGAATCGAGCTGAAACTGCTCCTGGAGCCGTGTCAGCACACCGTCAACGAATTCGCCCATGATCTATGAGTTGTCAGATCCGGCCAGGCGCCAGATCAGGATGGCTGCACGCCGGGTCTGCATTTCGAGCGTGGGCAGGTCAATCCATTCGTCCACCGTGTGGTCGTCTCCCCCACCCGGACCGAGCCCATCGATGGCCATCTCCACGAGCCCGGCGGTAAAGGACACGTCCGCCGCACCGGCGTTCCGAGGGTTCACCGGGGCCACCGGTCCGTGGCCGAGGTCACGGCTCACCTCGTCGAACAGGGCCAGCAAACGGTAGTTGCCCTCCGTCGGTGCCAGCGGCGGATAGCCGTCGTCAAACTCGATGGTGGCCTCGGTCCCCGGTAGATTGTGGCGCGCCACAAAGCGCATGCGCTCTCTGGTGCGCTCAAGCTGCTCAAGAGAAATAGCCCGCAGGTCCCCGGTGACGATCGCGTGCTCGGCCACCACGTTGTTCTTGCCGAACGCCGTGCCGTCGGCCGAAAATGCGTCGTGACTGACCTCGGTACCGCCGACAATAAACCCCGGGTTGAAGGTCAGATTCTGCTCCCCGGCCAATGCCTCATAGAACCCGGCCAGTATGCGCGAGGCCTCGTAGATGGCTCCAGCGCCCACCGTCGGCTGAAACAACTGACTCGAATGCGCAGGTGTGCCCTTGACGGTGAGCTTCCAGCCGGTAGAGCCCCGACGTGCGACCACGGCTGTACGCGGATTTGAATCTCCGTTTTCGAATGCCAGCGCGATGTCGGCATCTCGGGCCGCATCGATCAGGTCCTTACGGGCCGCATCGAGCGGACGGCCGCTGCGCTCTTCATCGCCCGTCAACACCACGGTAAGCGTGATGCCGTCGAGCACCCCTGCTCGCCGGAGTGCTCCGAGGGCGTGCACAATTACCGTGTTGCCGCCTTTCATATCGACCACGCCCGGTCCGTCCGCACGGTCCCCATCACGTTCAAATCGCTGAAAGGGACTGTCGGGCTCGAACACGGTATCCAGATGCCCGATCAGAAGCAGATGTGGCCCTGATCCGCTACCCTGGTGGCGGGCAATCAGGTGGCCGGCGCGATCGAACCCGCTGCCGTCGACCCACTCGGTTTCCAGACCGATCGCGTCGAACTCGCGGGCGTAGAGCTCACCGACGGCACGCACGCCATCAAAGTTCATGGTGCCCGAGTTCAGGTTGACGGCCGTTTCCAGCAGATCGATGGCGGCATCGGCCCGACTGGCGACTTCGTCTAGAATGCGGTCTTCGGTGGCCGTTGTCTGGGCGGCAACCGGAGGAGCCAGGAGGAGAATCAGGAGGGGGATCAGCAGGCGCATGGCAGCAGGGAAGGTGAGTCGGGAATATCGGGCCTGACTAGGCTTGCTGACGCGTCAATCTGCCGTCAATCAGGTTGACGACCGCCAGGATGGCCACGGCGATTCCCAGGGCCACCGCACCTTCCTGCGCGAGGTGCGCAGGCACACCATCAGCAGGCTGCGGACTCAGCCCGGCGTTGTGGATATACAGGTGGTGCACGACACCCAGGGCCAGTCCGATGATGGTGCCGACGACCAACCATCCCATCGCCCCGGCCCTGGTGGTCCACAGCGCGATCAGCCCCCCGAAGACAGCGGTTGCCGCTGCGATGGGCACCGGGTCCATCAGCTTGTTTGCGACGGCCAACAGCACGAACGCGGTCAGCAGGCCAACACCAAAGCGCTTCATGTCATGCAGGAGTTTCGTCCACCGACCTCATTATACGCGCGCACTCCTGCCCGCAGCCTGCTTTTTCATTGTCATGCGTGTCGCCCCCATTCTGCTCCTCACGCTTCTGATTGCCGCGCCCACCGCGCAGGCACAGAATGCTCAGTACACCGCCGAAGAGTGGCGATCCGCCATCGATGCACAGTGGGGAGCGGGAGACGAGACCTCACTCAAGCTGCGCGTCTTCGACGCCTGGTGGAATGAGATCAACCTGAGGTTCGGGGGATTCCACGGCATCGATCTCGATATCCAGGAGATGCGCTCTCGCTACCGGCCGGAAGTTCAGGCCGGTGTCAGCGCCGGCAGGTTTTCGGGGATCATGACCCACTTCACGTTCGGCCTGAAGGAGCTGCACACCTACCTGTGGGACAACCGGGTGCGCAACACCCCCATGAATCGTGGGGTGCCCATGATGGTGGTGGGTTCGTACGGCGACAATCGCCGCTTCGGGGCCAACCTGTCTGTGCTGCCAGACTCGACCCTGCTGGTCTATGAGACCGTCCCCAATCATCCAGCCGGTCTGGTTCCGGGCGATGTGGTCATCGGCTTCGACGGCGAGCGCTGGGTAGACATCTACCCGCGGCTGTTGGATGCCGAACTGCCCCTGTTTCTGAACCCCGTGCACGGCAATACGGACGAGGTCAACTACTACTACATCATGCAGGCAGCCGGCCTGAACTGGCACCTGTTTGAGACCATGACCGTGGTCAAGTACTCCAGCGGAGAAACGGTTCAGATTCCGACCTCTCAATTGGCCGGGCAAACCGCGACCATCTGGGGCAAGGACCAGATCGCTCCTCCCGGTGTGCCGTGGCCGGATCGCGGCGCCGGTGATCGGGTCGGCTGGGGCGTGATCGACGGCACCAACATCGGGTTGGTCACGGTGACCTCATGGGCGTTCGACGCACAGTTCGATATCCGGGCCCGGTTTGAGCAGGCTGTGGACGAGATGATGCATGTGCATGACGTGGACGGCATCATCTTCGATTTCCGGTTCAACACCGGAGGCGGTGCGCTGGCACGAGAGGGGCTGCAGCTCCTCTTCAATACCGAGGTGCCCACGGTTGGCTTCGACCGGCGAGTGGCGGGCGGCGGGCACCTCGAGATGGAGCCCGATCCCAGCCGCAGGGAGTTCAACCTTGTGATTCGGGGCGATCCTGCTACGTACTTCGACAAGCCCATCGCCATTCTGATCGGACCCGGATCTATTTCGGCCGGCGAACTGGAGGCACGGCGGATGTCGTTTCATCCGGAGGCGCGGGTCTTCGGATTACCGGCCGCGGGCGGCAACACCGGCTCCGACTTCATCAGCCTCGGGCATACTCAGTGGTTCGTTTCCCGGGCCAACAGCGCCCAGTACCTGGTGTCGAATCACGAGTACCTCACACACTCCCCCCTCCTGCCCGACGAGCGAGTCTGGTTTACGCGGGAAGACGCTGCCAACGGAGTCGACACCGTGATCGAAGCGGCAAAGGGCTGGATACTCACTGAGATGACTGCGATAGAGTTGCCGGCGGACCTGGACATGGACCTCACCGTGTATCCCAACCCCGCGTCGTCGGTGTTTACCGCGACTCTATCGCTGGAGCAGGCGAGCCGGGTTCAGATGACTCTGTTTGACAGTCTGGGGCGTCGCGTCGGAGAGTCCTGGAGCTCGGTGTTTCCGGCCGGTGTGCAGCGCCGCGTCTGGCGCAGTGATGTGGCTCTCGGCCCGGGCGTGTATTTCCTGCACCTGGAGACGGAGCAGGGGCGGGTTGTGCGGTCCGTGGTGGTTACGCGCTGAAGCGTAGTTCTCGCCGATCAGGCCCCGCCGAACGTCTGCCGAAACCCCGTGTCGATCGGCCGCGGATCGTAGCCCAGATCCCGGCGGGCTTTGCTGTTGTCGCCGAAGTACGTGACGCCGGCCGAAGCACGGAGTGTCTCTCCAGCCATTTCCGTCGGTAGCGGAATTACGGAGCCGATCACATCCATTACCGGTGCCATCACCCGCAGCACGGTCGGCGGCACCCACATGGCTCGCAGCTTTGCGTCGCCGACTTTGGCTGCCGTCCTGACCGCCTCTTTGAAGGTGTGTATCGGCCCGTTGATGTTGTACGTCTCGCCCGCAGTGCCCTTCTCCATCGCCAGAATGTGCGCCTGGGCCACGTCTTCCACGTGACTCCAACACCCGCCTGAGGGCTCATCCGGCAGGGCCACCGGTTTCCCGCGAATGGCATCCTTTAGGATCTGCCCCAGCTGGCTGGTATCGCCCGGCCCGTAGATGATCCCGGGATTGACGATGACCAGAGGGAGCCCGGCCTTCATCATGGGAATCGCCACTTCGTAGTGGGCACGCCACTTGGTCTCCTCATACACGCTCAGGAAGTCCCCGCCCTCGTATCGGTACGACTCGTCCCGAATGGCGCCCTTGGTATCGGAGTTGACGCCAAGCGTGCTGGTGTAGACGCCCTTCGGAATGCCGAGGTCGCGCATGGTTTCCAGCACATTCCGGGTCCCGCCGACGTTGATGGCGTGGGCGCGGGAGCTGTCGGTGCCGACCGCGTACCAGGCTGCGCAGTGGAACACGCCGTCGCAACCCTTCATGGGGTCGTGCAGCGACGCATGGTCCGTGATGTCCCCCTGGGCGATGTGCACTCCGATCTCCCTGAGCGGCCCGGCCTTTTCAGGCGAGCGGACGAGGGCGATGACGTCGTGGCTTGCGGCGCGAAGTTGGCGGGCCAGTTCGCCGCCGAGGAAGCCGGTGGCGCCGGTCAGGAAGTAGCGCATGGGTCTGGGTGTGAGTGCGGGGACGGCCAATATCGTGTGCGATGAGGAAAGCGCCTCCCCTGATCAGGCCTCCTCGCCCCTCTTTGGAATGGCCCGGTCGTGGCGGCAAAGGTTCTAAAACGGGGGCGTTGTGAACCTTTCAGCGCCCGAAACGCGGGCAGAAGTTCTAAATCGGGGGCGTTGTGAACCTTTCGGCGCCCGAAACGCGGGCAGAGGTTCTAAATCGGAGGCGTTGTGAACCTTTCAGCGCCCGAAACGCGGGCAGAGGTTCTAAATCGGGGGCGTTGTGAACCTTTCAGCGCGCCTCGGTTCCGATGGGCGGAGGGAAGCGTGCTTTCGGGGTGCGTCACGCTGGAGTCACCCCGCGTACGGGATTTACTCCGGGCCCAAGGGGCCCTCCGTCAGTCGCATGCGCACGCTGCGCGTGCTTATAGCTCGTGTGAACCGCTACGGGTTCGAATCCCCCCATTCCCGAAAATAGCGCGCCCCGATCCAGGTTTAGCTGGATCGGGGCGTGCAGAGTACCGCGTACGGGATTTGAACCCGTGTTACCGGCGTGAAAGGCCGGCGTCCTAGACCCCTAGACGAACGCGGCATTGAGCCAGCTCCTGTCGGCGGCATGACTCATTGGGGTGACCGAGGGGATTTGAACCCCCGACCTCCAGGGCCACAACCTGGCGCTCTAACCGACTGAGCTACGGCCACCGTGGAGCAAGACTGATAATATATCGTCCGTGAACCCGGAGTCTCCACCTCCTCGGGTTGAGGATTGTTGAAATTGATCCGCCGGGCCCGCAGCCAGACCGGGCCGAAACCGCTATCGAATCACCGCCAGCCTGCCGTAGGAAGCGCCCTGCCCATCGTCCCCGACGGCGATGACGAGGTACATGCCCGTCGGCACCGGGCTTCCGTCCATCGCGCGCCCGTTCCAGCGCGCGCGCCCCCCGCGGGAGGCGAACGCGGCCACGGTGTCTCCACTCGGCGTGACGATGCGCACCTGCGCAGACTCGACGAGACCCTCGATGACCACCTCTTCCCCTCCTCGCGCCGGATTAGGGTAGACGAACAGGTCACCGGCGGACTCGACCGGCGCAATGGCCCCGCCGTCATAGCTCAAAAGCCCCCTGTCTGTCGCAAAGAACACGCGTCCGCTGGCAGGGTCCACGGAAACAGACAGCACGTTATCGGAAAACAGCGGCGACGAGTCGGTTGAGAAGTGGTCCACCAGGTCGTACCCACGCTCGACCTCCTCGATCAGCCAGGCGCCCTCATTGGTCGCCACCCAGAGCCGGTTGGCGGGATCCACGGCCAAATCGTTGACCTGCAGCCCGAAGAGCACATACCCACCCCGACTCCGATCTGCCCATCGAGGCCATTGAGCGAAAGCCAAGGGGTCCCGTGCGACCACGCCGGTGTTGACGAAAAACGCCAGGCCCGTGTCAGTGCCGATCCACACACGCCCGTCCCGATCCTCAACGACCGCCGAGACACGCGGTGAAGGCAGACCTGAACCGTCGGCTCCGGGTGCATCAAAGAACTGGAACGAGTCGTCGGACTCATCATCCGGCGTGGACCCGGTGTCCAATACCATCAGGCCGCGCACCGCGTTGAAGTTGTTCTCGCTGCGAACAATGATCCATTTCTGATCAAAGGCGTCGACGAAGATGTCTGCATAGGCCGTCGCCCGAACCGAGAGCCCATCGCCCACATAGGGCCCAAGCGCCGTCCATTCACCATCCGCGCTGCGCACGTGCAGAGGGCGCGCACTGGCGCGCGTGGTGATCCACATATTGTCCTCCGAGTCAGCTGCCAGGCCTCCGACGATCACGAAGTCCGTCGACCCGCTGCTCGGGAGGAGAGACGAGTTCGAGGGACCGAACCGATCGAGACTTCCGTCCGGAGCAACACGCGCAGCCCCCGCCCCCTCGGACCCGATCCAGCCGTTGCCGGCGGCGTCGGTGGCCACGTTCAGCCAACTCCCCGTTCCTGCCAGCTCTGCGACCAACGCGGGCGTGAAGGCCGTCCACGAGCCGTCCGGGCTCAGTCGGTGAAACCCGCTCCCCGCCTCCGTGGAGCCGCCTGCGAAGAGCGTCCCGTCCGGGGCAATGGCCAGATTTGAGAACTGCGTCTCCCCCGGCCCGTCCGGCACGACAACCTGATCCACGCTTACCTGCCCCGCGCCCCCCACCGAAACCCGCAGCAAGCCGCCGAACTCGTCGCCGACCCAAGCCGAGGAGGCACCGGTCACGACCACGCCGGTCGGGTCAATGAACCCGGGGATGGCGAGGATCTGGCCCTGGCCACCGGCCGAAATCTGGAACATATTGAAGCGCTCCACACCGAAGAGGCGATCGCCCAGTACGTCCATGCGACGAATTCCGGACGACGACACAAACTTGCGCTCATAGGTGTCCGGCCCGCGACGGGCGTACAGGTCCACCGATGAACCGACGTACAGGAGTCCATCGAAATACGCCAGCGCGGTCGCGTCATCCCGCGACCCCATGAAGGCGGACGCTTCGTTTCGCCAGGACGCGGGGTCCTGCAAGTTGAGACCCGCCGCGAGCGGCGCAAACGCCAACCCTTCATCGGTCGCGGCCCAGATGTGCGCTACACCGTTCTCATCGGGCGCCACCAGCACATCGTTCACCGAAATTGCCGCCGAGAACGATCCCAATCGCGTGAACGAGTCCCGCACTTCATTGCGCGCCGGGTCAAACACCACGATGCCGAAATCGGTGGCCACCAGCACGGAGTCTCCCAGTACGCTCACCCGGTTGATGCCTCGAGCGGCGAACTGGTCGGCCCGTTCGATGTCGCGGAAGGTGGTGACTGCGCCCGTTTCAGGGTCCAGCTTGTCAAATACCCCACTCGAATATCCAACCCACACCACGCCGCGCACCGCATCGGCTTCGATGGTGCGGGTTTCCACGCTCGCCAGCCCATCGATCACCGAGTATCGCACGACCTCGCCCGACTCGGAAAAGCTGAATACGCCACCTTTGGTCGCAGCCCACAGCGTACCGCCGTCCGCATCAACCGCCAGAATCGAACGATAGGATGTGTGGGCCTGCCAGCCCGGGCTGACCTGGGCACCGGCTGGAAGCACAACCAGTGCCAGAAGCACCAAGAGGATGGATCGCATCAGCCGTCCAGTTGGCGAAGCAGGTCGACCATTTCAATTGCCGCCACGGCGGCCTCAGCACCCTTGTTGCCCGCCTTGGTCCCGGCGCGCTCGATGGCCTGCTCGATTGTGTCGGTGGTGATCACGCCGAAGATGACCGGCACATCGTCGGAGGCGGAGCCCACTCCCTTTGCGGCCTCTCCGGCCACGAAGTCATAGTGCGACGTGGCACCGCGGATCACGGCGCCCAGTGCAACGATCGCATCAAAGTTGCCCGAGCGCGCCATGCGCTTGGCTACAAACGGGATCTCGAATGCTCCCGGGCATCGCACGACGGTCACGGCGTCCATGTCCGCTCCGTGTCGCCGGAGTGCATCCAGTGCACCCTCCAGAAGGCGATCCGTGATGAACTCGTTGAACCTGCTGACTACGATGCCGAAACGGGCATCCCCGGGAGCGAGCCGGCCCTCGATCTGCTGCATGCCGTGCGCGATTGGTGACCGCGCCCTCACGCGGCCCGGCTCAGCGATGTTCCACGGCTCAACCAGCAAAAAGGCCCGTCCCGCCAATCGGCGAAACGGGCCTTCTGCATGAGAGCATGAGCAGACTAGGTGTCGATCTCCTTCTGCTTGAGCACAAACAGCCCGTTTGAGCCGCCGGTCACGATGATCGTACCGCTCTTGAAGTACGGGTAGTTGCTCCACGAACCGCCTGCGCCCCCGACCGGGGAGGTGTCGAAGTAGGCAATCTCCACCGGTGCCGTGGGATTCGAAATGTCCAGCACGCGGAAGCCCGCACCGTAGTTGGACTGGTACATGATGTTGCCACGGATGTAGAGGTTGTGATCCGTCTCCGTGGTCGTCGCGATGTGCTCGCCGACCAGCACAGGCTCGTCGAGATCGGCCAGATCCCAGATCAACGTGCGCGTCCCGTCGACAAGGCCGCGGGGCTCATCGCCCTCATCATTCATGTAGAAGTAGCGATGATCTTCCGTCAGCCAGCCCTGGTGGGCGTACGCCACGTTCGGGTAGGAGGCGATGGAAATCGAGGTCGGATTCGACTTGTCCGTCACATCCGAGATGGACAGCGCCGTCTCATTGGAGCCGAGGCAGATCTCACGGCCTGCGTAGTCCGCATCCGGGCCGCGGTAGACCACACACTGTGCGTCGTGCGAGTAGCCCGTGCCGCGACGACCCGAGTTGCCGTCTGCGAAGCAGCCCGCAAACTGCGGATTGGCCGGCTCGCTGATATCAATCATGTGCAGACCACCGCCGCAGGTTTCGCCACCGGAGCTGTTGCCCACGGCGTACGCAAACCCGGTCTCCTCATTGATCACGATGTTGTGTGAGCTCGCGATGCCGTCGTAGTAGGCGGTCATCTCGTACTCGATGGGCGTGCCCTCGAAGTCGCGCAGCTGCCGCAGGTCAAACACCTGCATGCCATGCTGATTGGCACCGTCTGCCACGATGTACGCGTGGTCCATGTACACCTTCATGTCACGCCAGACGCTCGGGCGTGCCGTGTCCGTGAGCATGAGGGTTCCAATCAGGACCGGATTCTCCGCGTCAGTCACGTCAACAAATGACGTCTGGTTGGTCAGCCCAACCAGCGCGTACTCGCGACCGGTTTCCGGGTCTTCCCAGCCCCAGATGTCGTTGGTGCGGATGCCGCGCTGGGCTCCGAGGTCTTCCATGTTCATGAAGGACAGCATGTTCACGTCCTTGCACGGGAACGCGCCAGCCTGGTCCTCCTCACACTCCACGGTTCCGCCGTACACGGACGCGTACCCCGGCGGGTCATGGTAGAAGTAGTTGCCCTGGTCCCACTGCCCGTCGGCAATCGCATACGGCACGGCCACACCGGAACGGTTCTCCTGCCCCAGCGCGCCCACAACGGCGACCTGGTCATTGACGGCGATGGTCGAGCCGAACCGTGCGTTCTCGTCCAGTCCCATTGGACCGATCGTCGTGGAGCCTACGATGTCCTCGTTCTCGACCTTGAATGCGTAGATGGTCCCGCCACCCGGCTCACGCGGCGCGCCGATCAGCACGTGATCAGCCCCGTAGGCGATCGTCGAGCCGAACTGCCCACGCGGACCGGAGATAAACGGCGCAAACCGGCCGCCAAACTGCCAGTTGCCTTCCGGGTCGAGTGCAAAGAACGCTGCCGAACCCATGCCGCCATCGTGCCCCGGCATGCCGACCGTCAGATAGGAGTCGGTCATCATCAGCGCTCCGCCGACACCGGAGCCCTCGCGGGAGAACGGAACCTCGAGGGTGCCCGGATCGCCCCAGGACTCACCGTCGAACTTCCAGGTCCAGACCATGCCCTGCTGGCCGTTCGCGAACGAGGCGCTGATGGCCAACTGACCCTCCGTCAGCGCAATCGCCGTCGGGAATCCGCGCAGCGGCTCCTCCCCTTCGTACGCCGGCACGAGTTCTCCAAGCGCCGTCCAGCCATTGTCGTCGCTCCAGCGATAGGCCCAGGCACTGCCCGCGCTGCGGAATCCGCCGGAGACAGCGACCACAAGGTGGTTGCCGACCATGGTGACCTGCCCGCCGAATCCATCGACCTCCTCGGTCAACGAGCCCGCCTGGGTCCACATTCCGTCGGCACCTTTCTGGAAGAAGTGCACGGAGTTCGCGCCTGGGGCGCCGACCGCCATCCAGTCGCCGGTTATCGAGACTGACCGGCCAAACCGGTCACCATCGGCTGCTTCGCTGGCGGAAAGTGCCTGGAATTGCGTCCAGGTCCCGTCATCTGCCTGGGTGTAGGCATAAAGCATGCCTGGGGAAAGATCGTTTGTCGCGCCGCCGGCGATCACCTGATCGCCGGAGACCGCAACCGTGGCTCCGAACTGCCCGAAGGCCGGGGCCGCAACCAGCGCTACCAGCGCCAGCAGAGAAAAAAGCCGCTTCATTGGGTGGGTGCGGTTTAAAAGTGATAAGCCCAGTAAGGTAGCCACTTCCGGGCGATGGGTACAGAGGCAATCCCACGCCTCTCAGGCCCAGATCTGCACCGGGTCCATGAGACGCTCAAGCCTCGGCGGTGGCGGTTGAAACTGGCCCAGTCGTTCGGCCTCTTCCTCGAACCGCCCGTGGAAGTCGGACCCGCCGCCGCACATCAACCCTTCCCGATCTGCCAAGTCCTGGTAGTACACCTCCAGATCGACGTCGTGTGAGGGGTGCCTGACCTCGACGGCATCCAGGCCCTGCTCCATAAGTGCAAGGACGGTGCGATGCGGGGTCCAGTGGCCCGGGTGAGCGAGCACGGATACGCCGCCTGCAGCCCGAATCGCGGCTATCCACTCTTCGGCCGATGGGGCCTGAAGGCGCACGAACGCCCCGGCACCGCGGGCGAGATACAGGTCAAATGCCGATCGGATATCCGGCACGTGTCCCCCATCCACCAGCGCCGACGCCAGATGCGGCCTGGTGACCACGCCACCAGCCTGCGCCTCGACCGATTCCCAATCCACGCCGACTCCGAGCGCGCCCAGCCGGTCCAGAATGGCCTTGGCCCGCTCCTGCCGGCGGGACCGCATCGCCCGAATCAACTGCTGCAACTCCGCGCTCTCCGGGTCAATGCCCAGGCCCAGAAGGTGCACGTCATCGGTGCCGACCGAGGCAGAGGTTTCGATCCCCGCGATCACCCGTACTCCTTGCGCCGCGGCCGCCTCTTTGAGCGCCGAACCGAACGCTCCGGTCGTGTCGTGATCCGTAATGGCCAGGGTGCGCACGCCCCGACCCGCGGCCGTTCGGACCAGCTCCTCCGGCGAAAGCATGCCGTCCGATGCCGTGGTATGAGCGTGCAGTTCAATCAATTAGTCTGGGCCCGTGGCTACCTTGACGCCAGGCAATCACACCCGGAATGGAGCATCTCTGGAGCCCCTGGCGCACGCAGCATGTCGAGGAGTGGTCGCGGAAGCCGGCCGGTGAGAAAGGATCTCTGTTCGAGCGGCTGGCCGCCGAGGATCGTGACGAGGAGAATCTCATCCTCTGGCGCGGCGAGACCTGCTTCGTCATCATGAACCTGTACCCGTACAACAACGGGCACTGCATGATTGTGCCCTATCGGCGTATTGAAGCGTTCAGGGAGATGACGGGCGATGAGCGCCGCGAAGCGTTCGACACCGTCGACCGTGTGATCGGCTGGCTCGAACAAGCGCTATCGCCGGACGGGTTCAACGTGGGCGTCAACCAGGGCGAGGCGGCCGGAGCGGGCATCCCGGACCATCTGCATGTGCACGTGGTGCCGCGGTGGCAGTCGGATACCAACTTCATGCCCACCACTGCGCAGACCAAGGTCATCCCGGAGGCCTTGCGCAGCACCTACGCCAAGCTGCGCGCGGCGATCGCGGAGGAGGCATGAGCAGTGAATCGGTCGATGCGCGCCGCGAGCGCATCGCGCAGTTCGACTTCCGGGAGCTGGCGCCGTTTGTGCGATTCGGCACAGCGAGTGATCGTTATGCCGGCTGGATCGGGCAGATCTACCCGGAGGCGGAGTACGCCACGCGCACTCGAGGCCGAAACCGCAAACTGGGCGGCAAGACCTTTCGCGAAGAGCAGGTGCCCATCGATTCGGTGCGGCACTACTTCGAGCACTTCGAGGTGCTGGAGCTCGACTTCACGTTTTACAGGCCTCTGCTGGAAGCGGACGGCACGCCGGGCAATAACCTGGGCGTGCTGAGGGAATACGCGGACAACGCGCCCGAACATGCGCGCTTCCTGCTGAAGGCGCCGCAGACCTACTTCGTGCGCAAGCTCCGCCGGGGCTCCCCGCCGGTGTGGGAGCCGAATCCGGACTACCTGAACGCCGAGGCGTGCAACGCCCATTTCATCGACCCGGCCATCCGGGTCCTGGGGAGTCGGCTGGAGGGATTCATTTTCGAGCAGTCGTACGTGAAGCAGTCGGAGAGCCCATCGCCCGAGGGCAATGTGGCGGAGTTGGCTGAGTTCTTCGGGGCGCTGGATCGCCGTGTGCAGGCGCATCTGGAGCTCCGGTCTTCGCATCTTCTGGTCGATGCCTACTTCGACTGGCTTGCGGCCGAGGGTCTCGGGTTCGTCTTTAGCCACTGGTCCTGGCTGCCGCCCATTCGCGAGCAGTGGGCCATGTGCGGCAAGCGATTCAGTGCGGCCAACGAGCGCGTGGTGGCCCGCCTGCTGACCCCGTTGCGCATGAGCTATGCAGACGCGTACGCGCTTTCGCACCCGTTCGACAAGCCCGCCGAGAAGCTCGAGGGCTCACGCGGCACGCACCGCATGGTCATGGATGCGACCGCGCTGGCGTATCAGGGGCTCCTGCAGGGGCACACCGTGGACCTGATCCTGAACAACCGGGCCTACGGCAACTCGCCGATGCTCGGGCAGCTGATTGCAGGGAAGATCCTGGACGAGGAGGTGCGGCGGTTCGTGGAGGGCTCGGGAGGCGCGTTGTAGAAGAGCCCCGCCCGATTCCACTCAGGCCCGCCTTATCACCCGCCGCGAAGTGGACAATGGCGACCGTTTTCCACCCCACAATTGGCGCGAACCAGGGCCGGGTGGGATAGTCCCGCCCGATTCCACGTTGACAGCTGGTTGCACCCCGCGGCGACGGTGGGGGGCAACTCTCCCCGAATCACCGGGACCGAAACGTCACCGGCATGGACATCACCGTCTTTACCGGCTCACCGGCCATCCTGCCCGGTTGGAAGTTCTTTCTGGTATTTCCTATACGATGCCAGAGAGGTCTCCCACATCAGGTAGCCGAACAGCACGCCGCCGATGGGCCAAATGGCCAGCGAGACGGATAAGTCGCCCAGAACTTCCGTCACCGAGGGGGGCCACGTTCCCAATTCCAGACGCCACGTGCGCTGACGCCACAGGTCCCAGGCAACCGTAATCACGCCCATCGTGCCGCCCCAGGCGACCATGCCGACCCAGACGATGAAGTGCAACCTGCCCCGCTCGATCCGGCGTTCCATGCGCTCGATGTTCTCGGGCGTCCATTCCCCGCGCCAGAACCGATCCCAGCGGGACATCTGCTTCTGCTGTGTCATGCCAGGATGCTACCGAGCCCCCGCCCTGCCGTCAATGGCAGTTTGACACTATTCCCGCCCGTAGTCGTCCTCAAGCCGCACAATGTCATCCTCATCACACACGCCCAGCTGCGTCTCGATGATGATGAGGTTCTCATCGCCGTCATTCTGGATACGGTGCACACCGCCCAGGGGAATGAAGAGCGCATCGCCCGGATTGACCCGGGTCACGGAGTCGTCCAGCGTGAACAGCCCGGTGCCGATCGCAATCGCCCAATGCTCGCTGCGCTTGTGGTGCTTCTGCAAACTCAGCCGCTGGCCGGGGTGCACGATGATGCGCTTGACGCGGTAGCCGGGTTCGTTGAGATACTCTTCCCAACGACCCCACGGGCGGTCGTCGGCGTCGAGCGGAGTCGATGCGCTCATCAATCAGGCCGGGATTTCAGGGACGGGCTTGCCGACAAACCGCATGAGGGCAACCAGCAGACCGGCCCCAAGCACGAGACCAATCCAGGGAGGCATACCGTAGCCGGCTGGCAGGGTACCGAGCAGAATGGCTACGGCACCAACCGCGCCGGCGTACGGCAACTGCGTGCGCACATGGTCGATGTGGTCACAGCCGGAAGCCATGGAACTCAGAATGGTCGTGTCGGAAATGGGCGAGCAGTGGTCGCCCCATACGGACCCTGCCAGTACACAGGAAACGGTCGAATACAGGATGTGATAGTCGCTCGAGTCCGTCATGCCGTTGATGGACATCACGGCCCAGGCAAGCGGGACCACCAGAGGCAATAGAATGCCCATCGCCCCCCAGGAAGACCCGGTCGCGAATGCCGTGGCCGCTGCCAACACGAATACAATCAGCGGCACAAGCTGCGGAGCCAGCGAGTCACCCAGCACCGACACCAGGTAGCCGGCGGTGTGCAAATCTGTGGTGACCTCGGACAGGGCCCAGGCCAGGATCAGGATCATCATCGCGAACAGCATGGACTTGAGCCCTGCGTACCACGCCTCCACCGTCTGCGCCAACGTCAGAATGCGCTGGCCGATGGACAGACCGCCCGCCACGAGCACGCTGAGCAGACTCGCCCAAAGCAATGAGATGTAGGAGTCGGATTCCCCGATGATCTCGCGCAGTGAACGGCCCTCCTCATAGCCGGTCACGTAGAGGCCGATCAGCACGCCGAACACCAGCGTCGCCACCGGCAGCACCGCGTTGATCATGCGCGTGGGCTTGTCCGGATCCGGCTGCACATCCTTGCCTTCGACGGCCTCCGAATCGATCTGCGCATCCGGGTCCAGGACCTGTCCGGTGGTGCGCGCGCGCGTCTCCGCTTTCAGCATCGGGCCGAAGTCTCGCCCGCCGCGCGCGACCACGAACACGAAAAAGATGGCCAGCAGCGGATAGAAACTGTACGGAATGGAGCCAAGGAACATGCCGTACGGCGACTCCTGGATCTCAGGGATTCTGGCGAGCACATCGCCAATCAGACCCACTTCGTAACCAATCCACGTGGTGACCAGCGCCAGACAGGCCACCGGCGCAGCCGTGGAATCCACGATGTAGGCCAGTTTCTCCCGTGAGATCCGCAGCCGGTCGGTGACGGGCCGCATGGTGTTGCCCACCACCAGCGTGTTGGCATAGTCGTCGAAAAAGATCGCCAGGCCCAGGCCGGCCGTAGCCGTCTGACCGCGCTTGGGATTGGAAGCCCAGCCGACGATGCGATTCACAATGCCCTGCATGCCGCCATTTCTGGAGACGATGCCCACCATGCCACCGATCAACAAACTGAACAGGATGATCGATGCGCGGTCCGCATCGGTCATGGCCTCCAGCACGTAGGTATCAACAGTGTCCAGCAGCCCCTGCCACACCCCTCCGACCGAGAGCGAGGCCGCAAAAACAGCCCCCACCCACACACCGGCAAACAGCGACGGAATGACCCGCTTCGAGACAAGCGCCACGCCGATCGCGATCAGCGGCGGCAGAATCGACAGCCACCCGGGAATCATCCGGAATGGCAGGGACGCCACAGGGCTGCCCTGCCTGAGAAGGTGCACGCTTCCGGGCTCAGCCGCAGTGACGGTTGCCACCCAGTCTCCTTCGGACGCGTCGTACGAAAGCGGAAACTCCTGGCCCCCGACCTCGACTGAAAAGCCTCCCGGCCACAACGAATCGTAGACAATGGCGCGGACCTCAAACGAGACCCCCGGCAACGCAGTCTCCGGAGCCGAGAAGGAGTGAACCTGTGCCGAGGCCGGCAGGGCCATGAACACCACCAGCGCGAGGGAAAGCAGTCGTGTCGTCATGTCAGTCCTGGGTTCCGAATATGCGATCACCGGCATCGCCGAGGCCGGGACGAATGTAGGCGTTGCCGTCCAACTGACGATCCAGCGCCGCCGTGATGATCGGCACGTCGGGATGCGCCTCGTTGAGACGGGTCACGCCTTCGGGGGCCGCCACAAGGCAGATGAACCGGATGTCGCGCGCGCCGCGTCGCTTCAACACGTCGATCGCGCCGACCGCGGACCCTCCGGTGGCCAGCATGGGATCCACCACCAGTACGCGGGCCCGCTCAATGAAGCGTGGCGTGCGCTCGTAGTAGCTCACCGGCTCCCGGGTCTCCTCATTGCGATACATGCCCAGATGCCCGACGCGGGCGTCCGGAATCAGCCTGAGCACCCCATCGACCAGCCCGAGCCCTGCCCTAAGGATGGGCACCACGATCACGGATCCGCGCAGCGTGTGCCCCACTGTCTGCTCGAGCGGGGTCTCAATGGTGACCTCGCTCTCCGGCATATCGCGGAGCGCCTCGTAGGCCAGGTGCCCCGAAATATTCGACAGTGTCGCGCGAAAGGTGCCGTGCGTGGTCTCCTGCCGCCGCAGAATCGTGAGATCGCGGCGGACGATGGGGTGATCAATAACGGTGACCTTGGGCGCACCCACGGATCAGCCCCGCCGCTTCTTCTCCTCCACGTGGCGCTTGTGCACCTCCGCGTTCTCAACCCACGGCTTCCGCTCGAAGTACGAGTCGGTGATCTTCTTCAGCAGTCCGCTGAGCAGGATCAGCGTGATGACGTTGGGAAGAGTCACAAGGGACAGCGCCACATCGCCCAGATCCCAGATGGTCGTCACCGCAAGCACGGCGCCCAGGAAGTGGAAGCCGAGGAAGACAATCTTGTACGGGATGATGGCTTTCTTGCCGAGCAGGTAATTGGCACACCGGTCACCGTAGTAGCTCCACGAGATCGCCGTCGAGATAGCGAACAGGAATACGCAGACCAGCACCAGCCAGCGGCCAAGCCAGCCCAGACCAAGCGGCTCCAGGCCGCGCTCAAAACCAAGCTGCGTCATCGGCGAACTGTTTCGCACCGCGTTGCCGAAGACCACCTCATACTCCTGACCCGAGTCGCTGACGGCCACTGCTCGGTCCGGGAAGACCGTTCCCGTGAAGAGCTGCGTCTGGTCTTCGTCCGTGTAGAGCTGGTCCACGGCCACATCATAGTACGCGACCTGAATGCCCTCGGCCGAAGTCACGGCGCCGTCCGTGTACGTGATCTCCGCCGGCGGCGACATATCCACGTTTGAGCCGAATTCGTCAATCATGACGTAGGACGTATTGCCGTCCGTCAGACTGATCGTCGTCGGAATCTTGGCCTCGAATGCACCCGTGGAGACAATGACCAGACCGGTCATCGTGCAGATCACGATCGTGTCGATGAAGGGCTCCAGAAGTGCCACAACACCCTCGGAAACCGGCTCATCGGTCTTTGCAGCAGAGTGGGCGATGGGCGCCGAGCCCTGTCCGGCCTCGTTCGAGAAGAGACCGCGCTGCACGCCGTACTGGAGCGTGAAGAGGAAGACACCTACGCCTGTGCCGGCCACGCCTGCCGTCGGGTTGAAGGCCTCTGTGATAATGCGGCTGAAGGCCGGCAGGATCTCGCCAGGGCTCGAGAACAGAATGAGCAGCGCGCCGAGCACGTACAGGCTGGCCATGACCGGAGCGAGCACGCCTGTTACGGCGCCGATGCGGCGGATACCGCCGATGATGACCGAGCCCACGATGCCGGCGCTTACGAGGCCGGTGATCCACGTGGCGATGCCGAAGTTGTCGGCCATCTGGGTGGCGATGGTGTTGGCCTGGATCGCGTTGCCCGTCATGAACGACGTCATCATGAGCATGATGGCGAAGAAGACCGCGACCGGCTTCCAATTCCAGCCGTAGACCTCCTTGATGCCTCGCTCGATGTAGTACATCGGACCGCCGGCCACAGAGCCTTCCATGGCGGAGTTGCCGTCCATCTGCACCCGGAAGTGCTGCGCGAGCGTCACTTCCGAATACTTCGTGGCCATACCCAGAAGGGCAGTCATCCACATCCAGAACAGGGCTCCGGGGCCGCCCCAGTGGATGGCCAACGCCACGCCGGCAATGTTACCGATGCCGACCGTAGCCGACAGCGCCGTCGTCAGCGCCTGGAAGTGGGAGACATCACCCGGCTCGTCCGGGTCGTCGTACTTGCCCGAGGTCACGGCAAAGCCGTGTCCCAGCCTGCGCAACTGGATGAAACCCAGACGGAGGGTCAGAAACGCACCTGCGCCAAGAAGACCGATGACGAGAATCGGCCCGAGGAAGTTGTTGGCGATCGAAATAAAATGTTCTAGGGCTTCCATCCGATGGAGTTGTGCTGGTAGAACGGGCTGAGGGGATCAGGCCGCCGCGCTGAAGAGAGTGGGAGGCGCGGAAAAGGCCAGCCGCGAATATAAACCTGTGTGGAAGGGGCGACAAACCACCGGCAGATGCACCGCCCGGCATCACCGGGCCGGCGGGCACCTTGTCGCGGCGGGCACGTCGTCGCACCGGGCACCCTGACGCAGCGGCCCCTTGTCGCCCGCCGCCTAGTCGCAGCGGCACCTCGTCGAAGTGGCGCCTACTGGTGCAGCGTCTCCGGATCCACCTCCGTCACCGCGCCCTCAGCCACAGCCAGCGTGCGCGCCGGGTACTTCTGTACCA
Organism: Rhodothermales bacterium; assembly: GCA_017643395.1. NCBI lineage: Bacteria > Pseudomonadati > Rhodothermota > Rhodothermia > Rhodothermales > Rhodothermales bacterium. Next base: position 344,431 of record JAEPNP010000004.1, read on the forward strand.
ACCGGTAGTCGTGCGTGGCCATCAGAATCGTCATGCCCTGGCTGTGCAGGTTCAGAAACAGCCGCTGGATATCATCCGCGACGGCGGGGTCCAGGTTGCCGGTAGGCTCGTCTGCCAGAATGACCCAGGGCTCGTTCACAATCGCCCGGGCAATCACCACCCGCTGCTGCTCCCCGCCCGACAACTCGTGCGGGTACCGCCGTCGCTTGTGGCTCAGACCCACCCAGCTCAGCACGTGCAGCACGCGATTGCGCACCTCACGACCCTTCTTTCCGGTCACATACAGCGCAAACGCCACGTTCTCATACACGTCGCGGTCCGGCAGCAGCTGAAAATCCTGGAAGACAATGCCGAGAGAGCGCCGCAGGAACGGAATCTCGGCGTTCTTGATGCGATCGCTGCGGAAGTCCGCAACGCGCACCAGCCCTTCCTCCGGCTTTGCGTCCATGTACAGGAGACGCATCAGCGTGGTCTTGCCGGACCCAGTGGGCCCGACCAGATACACCATCTCCCCGCGCGAGATGAACAGATTCAGCCCCGTGAACACCTGCCTGCACTCACCGCCCGGGAGCGGGTAGGAGGCGGATACGTTGCTGAGTTCGATCAAGGACGGTACGGGCTGACTGCGCGCAAACTACGGTCGACGCAGCACCCAGTGAACCCGCTCGGTGCGCTCGGTCACGGGATCCCTGCCAAAGTCCTCAAAGGAGGCGGCCACTTCGAAGCCGGCCCGGTCGGCGGCAGCTCGGACCTCATCGACCGTATACGCCCGCTGCCTATGCTCCTCCCGGAACTGCTGGTCGAGGGCGTTGATCTCGAAGACGGTCGTGTGAATGCGGGATTCCGAGTCGTAGCGCGAGTGGCGCACGTAGCTGAAGCCTTCGGCCTCCCCGGAGTCCTCGAATAGCGTCTCGTTGTTGATGGAGTTGGCCGGCGTGGACTGATCAAACACAAAGAGTCCTCCGGACCCAAGGGCTCGAAATGCGCACCCGAACAGCTTGTCGAGTTCCTCCTCTTCCAGCAGATAGTTCATGCCGTCGTAGAGCAGAAGGACCACATCGACGGCCTGATCCACCGAGAAGTTGGTGAAGTCGGCGACTACCCACTGGATGTCATGGGCGCCTTCCATCTCCGCCTTGGCCTCGGCCACACGCACCATCTTGGGCGAGCCGTCCGTGGCCAGGTACCGGAACTGCTCGATCTGCCGCAGCGAAAGCGCAAAGGAACCGGTGCCGCACCCCAGCTCCAGCACGGTTTCAGCCTCCGGATGAAAGTCCGTAATCAGCCCGTGCACGTACGCGGCCCACAGATCATAGTCCACGTGCTCCATGACCACGTCATAACCGGCCGCCAGAATGGAGTAGGCCCCGACCTCCTGTCCGGGCGATGGGCTCTTGCTCATGCCATGGCCTCCCGGCGCACCGCGGCCACCTCGATGGCCACTTTCAACGCGTTCATCATCGAGTCCGGCCTCGCCCTGCCGGTGCCGGCAATGTCGTAGGCCGTGCCATGATCCGGCGAGGTCCGCACGATCGGCAGGCCCGCCGTGAAGTTGACCCCGGAGTCGAAAGCCAGCGTCTTGAAGGGAATCAGGCCCTGGTCGTGGTACATGGCCAGTACCGCATCGAACAGCTCCCACCGACGCTCGGCAAAGAACCCGTCGGCTGGAAACGGCCCAAAGGAGGCCACCGGCTGGGCGGCCTCCATGGCCGGCATGATCACATCCAGCTCCTCACGCCCCAGCACGCCCCCATCGCCCGCGTGCGGGTTCAGGCCAAGCACGGCGATGCGGGGTTCGGCGATTCCGAAGTCCTGCTTCAGCGAGCTATCCAGCCTGCGCAGACGCCGAATGACCGACTCCCGTGTGATGGAAGCCGCAACCCGGCCGAGCGGAATATGGCCGGTGACGACGCCCACGCGCAGCGTGCCCGCCACCATCATCATGATGTGGTCGGCGTCGTCACAAAGACGCGACAGGTACTCGGTGTGCCCCGGCTCGCTGTAGCCGGCCATGCCGATGGCTTCCTTGGAGATCGGGGCCGTGACCAACGCCGCACAGGTGCCGGACCGGCACAGTCGTACGCCTTCAGCCACGGCGCGCATCGACAGGTCCCCGCCGCTGGATGTGATGGCGCCAAATCGCACCGTATGCGGCGCCGCACCGCGCACCTCCAGCACGTCAGCCGGCAACTCGGACATGCCGAGCACCCGCGCGTGCTCCGACAAAACCGCCCTGCTGCCGACGATCACAGGCTCACACTGTGCGCGCAGATCCGGATCCGCCAGACACTTCAGGGTTACTTCGGGGCCGACCCCGTTGGGGTCGCCCATGGAGACGGCGATACGAGGCCTCTGCAACGATCAGCCGCGCTTGCGGTCCGAGTAGTCTCTCAGGTACTCCACCAGCAGACGCACACCAAACCCGGTGCCACCGACCGGCTTGTAGGGCTTGGCCTCTTTCAGGAAGCTCGGCCCGGCGATGTCCACGTGGATCCACGGATAGGACGTGAAGTGCTCCAGGAACTTGGCAGCAGTGATCGAGCCGGCAGCCCGCCCCCCCACGTTCTTGATGTCGGCCACCGTGCTTTTGATCTGCTCACCGTATTCGGCAAACATCGGCAACTGGTGCACCCGCTCCCCGGAGCGCTCACCCGCATCTTTCAGGGGCTGCAGAAGCTCGTCCGCGTCGGGCCCTTCGGGCGTCATGACGGCGGCCGCGTGGTGCCCAAGGGCAATCACGGCTGCACCTGTGAGCGTGGCAAGGTCAATGCAGACCTCGGGGTTGTACATCTTGGCGTACGACAGTGCATCCGCCAGAATCATGCGCCCTTCTGCATCGGTGTTCAGCACCTCGACGGTCTTGCCGTTGTGCATCTTGATCACGTCGCCGGGCACGTAAGCGTTCTCTCCCGGGCGGTTGTCCGTCGCCGGAATGAGGCCGATTACATAGAGCGGAAGCTCCATACGGGCGATGGCCTCCACAGCACCGATAACCGCCGCTGCACCCGCCATGTCCGACTTCATCGCGTCCATGGAGTTGAGCGTGGGCTTCAGCGAAAGGCCGCCCGTATCGAACACTACGCCCTTGCCGACCAGCACGACCGGTCGCTCGTTGCGGCGGTTGTCCGGCATCCACTCCAGCACCGTGAAGGTGGGGGGTTCCTGGGAGCCCAGGTTGACGGCCAGCAGGCCACCCATCTGCTCTTCTTCGATGAGCTCCTTGTCCCAGACGGAAGCGAGATAGTTGTACTTCTTGGCGCTCTTCTCCATGGCCTTTGCCAGGAGCGTCGGCGTCTTGTCGTTGGGCGACGTGTTGACCAGATCGCGGGCCGTGCCGACGGCCTCGGAGATGATGCGACCCCGCTCGGCGCCGCGGCGTACGGCCTTGTCGTTTTCGCCCGTCTGCAGCACCAGGCGACTCACGCCGGCCGGCGGCTCCTCTTCGGTCCGATAGCGGTCAAAGCGGTAGGCACCCAGCAGAAACCCCTCCACCAGGGACTGGGCGGTGTATTCGACCTCCAGATTCTCCCAAGCGCCCAGGGCGATGCCCACGGTTTCCACCTTGGCCTTGGCCGCCAGGCGTGCACCTTCGGCAGCTGCCTTGCGCAGCGCCTCGCCGTTCAGCTTCTCGCCGGCTCCCAGGCCCAACAGCGCCACGCGCCGTGCCGATCCGGTCTCTGGATACAGAAGCACGGACGCGTCGGACTCACCGGAAAAATCGGGAGCTGCGCGACGAACCGAACCGCCGAAACCGGTGGCCAGATCGGCCAGCGTTCCGTCGGCCTGTTCCTGCAGCAGAGGGATCAGCAGCAGGTCTACGTCCAGTTCGGAAATGGAAATGGTGGTTACAGATACTTTCATCGTGATTGTTTAGGCCTGGCGCCTTCCCGGGCCGGCCTGAAGCATGGATAGATATTCCTGGTCCTCGTCGGACAGGCCCTGATCGGCGTCCTGGTCCGACATGTCGAGGTGGCGAGGCGCCTGGGCCATCACCATCTCTATGGTCTCCTCGAGTGGCTTTCGAACGAACGCCCCCGAAGCATTCGGGTGACCGCCGCCACCCAGCGACTGGGCCCACTTGTGCACGTGATCGTCTCCGCGCGAACGAAAACTGACCTTCGTACCGCGCTCGGTCTGGGTGAAGAGCATGGTGATGCGCACGCCCTCTACCGCCAGCCCCCAATTCACGTAGCCTTCGGTCTCTTCGATATGCGCACCGGTCTCCTGCAGCATCGCATTCGTGATCACCGTATAGGAGACGAGCCCGTTCCACTCGATCTGCAGACCCTGCAGCAGGCGAGCGAGCAGTTTCAGCGAGCCTTCGGATTTGCGGTCGTAGATGGCCGTGTGGATCGCCGATGGGTCAATCCGGCCGTATTCCAGAATCTCCGCAATAGCCCGGTGTAGTTCGGGCGTGACGTTGGAATACCGGAAACTCCCGGTATCCGTCATGATCGCCGTGTACAGGCACTCGGCGGTGGCGTGATCAATCAGTGCAGGGTCATCGGCGCTAATGATCTCATACACCAGCTGCCCTGTACTCGAAGCGCTCTCGCGGGCATACGCCAGATCAAACCAGCCCTCGGGATCTGTGTGATGATCGATGAGCAGCCGGGTGGCCGTCGCGTTCCGCACACTCGCACCCATGGGGCCCATGCGATTCTGCGCGTTGAGATCCATCACGGCAATCACGTCTGCGTCCGCGATGGCCTGCATCTGACGCAACGAGCCGTCATAGACTTGAATGTCCAGAGCGCCGTGCAACCATTCCAGATTGAACGGCGGCGGATCACACGTAATGATGGTTGCCGACTTCCCTTTTTGCTGCAAATAGCGCGCAAAGCCCAGCACCGAGCCGATGGCATCGCCGTCGGGCTTGGCATGGGTGGTCAGAACGAATCGTTCCGACCGATCGATAAGAGCGCAGACTTCTTGAAGCATAAAGAGGCGTTTGCCGGTGGTCGCTCAAAATGAGCACAAAGGCAGCCTCAATTGAACGGGTCCGCGCCAGCATTGTTCGGCGCTGCGGTCGGCCCTGGCGCCGCCGGCACCGGGACGGGATTCGGCTCAGCCCTGCCCCATCATCAGCGCTGTGAAAAGGCCCGATCCCTGCAGGTTCATGCCACCGTCCACCACCAGGCGCGTGCCCGTGATGTAGGTCGCGAGCGGCGACGCGAGGAAGACCGCAGCCTGCCCGATGTCGTCCGGCGTGCCATATCGGCCGGCCGGAATACTGCGCTTGAACTGCTTGTGGAACGTCTCGCTGTCAGGAGCCAGGCGTGCCATGCCCTCGGTGCCTTCGATCGGTCCCGGGACGATGCTGTTGGAACGGATCCCGTGCCGCCCCCACTCCAGCGCCAGATTCTGCATCAGGTTGTCCACGCCCGCTTTGGCCGCTCCGGCGTGCGTCTGCGCCATGTACGGGATGTAGGCCTGCCCGGCGCTAATGAACAGGATCGTGCCGCCGCCATCGGACAATTGCTCGAACGATGCGCGGGCTGCGTTGAACGAACCCAGCAGATCGATATCAACGACAGACTTGAACCCGTTGGCACTGAGCATCTCGGCCGGCGCAATGAAGTTGCCCGCCGCCGCCGCGACCAGGTGAGTCACCCTTCCCAAGGCCTGCCCGGCCGCCGATATGGCCGCCTCCAGCGCGTCGTAGTCCCGCACGTCCGCGGTCTGGGCGAACGTCTCCGCCCCCAGCCCCTGCAACTCCTCGCAGGCCTGGTCCAGTTTTTCCTGGGTGCGGCCGCACATGGCCACCGACGCGCCGTGACGGGCGAAGGCCTTGCAGATGCCGAAGTTGATGCCGCTTCCGCCACCGGTGACAAAAACCGTCTGGCCGGAAAACAGGTCTGAGGGGAGCAGATCCTTCATTACCGCCCCTTGAACAGGCTGTTGAACTTGGTGGCAAGGGCAATCGAACCCTTCATCTTGAGCTTGCCCGTCATCATCATGGCCATGGGATTGGCGTTGCCGACCGACATGTCGATCCAGTCCCTGGCATCGGCCATGACACGCACGGTCGGATCTTCGGTCGATCCCTCACGCGTGCTGAACGTCTGATCCTTGAATTCCAGAACCCACTGTCCGCCGCCGTCCCCGGAGAGATCCAGCTGCACCGTGCCGTTCACGCCGGCGGCGCGCTCTGGTACAAAGTTGCGCTCGTAGGCGGCGAGAAGCTCCGGAATACTGTCGATGGGCATGGTGCTCAGGGATATAGTCTGTGGGTGGTCCAGTCGTCGCCATCCGGCTCGAAGATCAGTCGGTCATGGAGGCGGCTGGCGCGTCCCTGCCAAAACTCAATACGTGAAGGCCGAATCCGGTAACCGCCCCAATGATCGGGAAGCGGGACCTCTTGGCCGTCAAACTTGCCGGTGAACTCGGCCACGCGATCCTCCAGGGTTCCGCGTTCGGGCAATTCGCGACTCTGCCGGGATGCCCAGGCACCGATTTGGCTTCCGCGCGGTCGACTGTGGAAGTAGGCCTCGGACTGCTCGCGGGACACGCGCTCCACGGTGCCCTCCACGCGGACCTGCCGCTCAAGGGGCGCCCAGTGGAAGGCCACGCTGGCGTGCGGATTCGCATCCAACTCGCCCGCCTTGCGCGACTCGTAGTTGGTGTAGAAGACAAAACCCCCGGCGTCGACCTCCTTCAGCAGCACGATGCGCACCGAGGGCTGCCCGTCCGCCGAGGCCGTCGCCAACGCCATCGCCTCAGGATGAATCAGGCCCGACTCCTCGGCCTCCCTGAACCACGCCCGAAAGAGTGCATAGGGATCGCCTCCGCCGGCCAACTCGGGATCGATGCCCCGTGCCACGCCCTTGCCCAGGGTCGTGATGTGTTTGGCGACAGTCTTCAGTTTCATGAGAGCCGGCCTTGCTCCAGCCGCAACACCCGGTCGGCACGCTCGGCCAGACTCGGGTTGTGGGTTACGATGACGAACGCCTGTCCCATATCCCGGCTCAGGGTCACCAGTTCCTCGTGCAGGCGGCCGCTGGTCTCCGTATCCAGGTTTCCCGTCGGTTCGTCCGCCAGCACAAGCGCAGGCTGGTTCATGAGCGCCCGAGCCACGGCCACACGCTGCTGCTCACCTCCGGACAATTCAGAGGGCATGTGCTCGGCCCTGGCATCGAGGCCCATCAGCTGCAGCAACTCCATCGCCCGCGCCCTGGCCTCGGCCATACCGACGCGCCGAATCAGCGCCGGCATCGCTACGTTTTCGACCGCGGTGAACTCCGGCAGCAGGTGGTGAAACTGGAAGACGAATCCGATCGATTCGTTGCGGAATCGGGCGAGATCCGCGTCCGAGCGGCCAAAAACTTCGTTTCCCCGAAACAGCACCGAGCCGTTGTCCGGGCGATCCAGCGCGCCGATCAGGTGCAGCAGCGTGGACTTGCCGCTCCCGCTCTGACCGACAATTGCGACCACTTCACCTTCCTGCACATCCAGATCTACGCCGGCCAGCACTTCCAAGCGGCCGCCTCCGGCCGTCGGGTACGCCTTGTGCAGGTCCCGTACCGAAACCAGCGGTGCGTCAGTCGTCGGCACGCTGGATATCGTACTTGTTCATCTTGTTGTAGAGGTGGCTTCTCTGGATGCCGATGGCCTCGGCCGTCTTGCTGATGTTCCAGTCGAAGTGGCCCAGCTTGTGTTCGATGAACAGCTTTTCGGCCTGGTCGCGGAAGTCGCTGAACTGGTCGAAGCGGTCCAGCAGGCCGGCCACGGGGTTCGCCCCACCACTTCCGGGACGCACGTAACGATCTACGTCGGCAGCGCCGATCTGATCGCCGTCTGCCAGAATGGTCAGCCGCTCCACCACGTTGTAGAGTTCGCGCACGTTGCCGCGCCAGTCGAATCGGGACAGGGCTTCCAGCGCTGCCTCCGAGAAGGGGCGCGGCTCCACGCCATTTCTCCGGGCGATGCGGTCTGCAATGTGCTGCGTGATGATCGGCACATCGCCGCGGCGCTCGCGGAGCGGCGGTACGTGGATAAGGATGACGCCCAATCGGTGGTAGAGGTCTTCCCGGAATTCGTTCGCGTCGATCTGCTCCAGCAGGTCCTTGTTGGTGGCCGCAACCACGCGCACATCCACGGGCAGGCTGCGATCGCCGCCCACACGCGTAATGCGGTTCTCCTGCAGCGCGCGTAGCACCTTGGCCTGTGCGCTGAGGCTCATGTCACCGATTTCGTCCAGAAAGAGCGTGCCCCCATGGGCCTGCTCAAACTTGCCGATTCGCTGCTTGGTCGCACCCGTAAAGGCACCTTTTTCGTGCCCGAAGAGCTCGCTTTCGATCAGCTCGCTCGGGATCGCGGCGCAGTTCACCTCGACGAGCGGGCCGTCCTTGCGAAGCGAGCCGCGGTGGATCCACTTGGCTACCAGTTCCTTGCCGGTGCCTGCCTCACCCGTGATCAGCACGCGTGCTTCGGTGGGTGCCACCCGGTCGATCGTGGCCTTGATGCGACCGATGGCCGGGCTGTCTCCGAGAATGGGCGTGATGCCCTCCTCATGACGCTCGGCAATGGCCTGCCGCATGCGCCGGTTCTCGTTCTCCAGCTGACCCCGATCCAGACCGTTCCGGATGGTCAGCAGCAGCCGATTCAGATCCGGCGGCTTCTCAATGAAGTCGTAGGCGCCCAGCTTGGTCGCCTCAACGGCCGTGTCCACGGTGCCGTGGCCGGAGATCATCACCACCGGGACTTCCGGTTGGGTGTCGGACAGCTTGGCCAGGACCTCCAGGCCGTCCATCTTCGGCATCTTGACGTCGAGCAGGATCAGGTCATAGGCCGAGGACTTGACCTTGTCCAGCGCGTCGTGCCCGTTCTCGGCCTCGTCGACCGCAAAGTCTTCGTACTCGAGGATTTCGCGCAGCGTGCGACGTATCGCCGCCTCGTCATCGACTACGAGGATGGAGGGCACTGCCATGGCCTAACCGCTGACGCGGGCCAGGTAGAAATCGATGTCGCGTGCTTCCTGCGATTCAGGGTAATCGTCGCGCACGCGCTCGTAGGCGCGGCGGGCGTCGGACGTTTCGCCGGCTGCCTCGAAGGCGCGGCCGGCCGACATGAAGTATCCGGGCGATGTGGCATCGCTCGGGTACATCGTCGCGGCACGGTTGTACAGCGACGCGGCGCGATCATATTCGCCCTGGCTCTCCAGAATGGCGGCTTCTGCAGCCGTGGCGGAGGCGCCCAGCAGGTTGCCGTCCCGGTCGAACTCCCGGAAGAGCGGCAGGGCCTCTTCGTAGTTGCCCAGACGGAAGTAGGAGTCGGCCGCGTAAAAGCGAGCCAGGTTGCCGGCATCGGTGCCGCCGTACTCGTCCACGACATCCAGTAGACCCAGGAAGTTGCCGGTGCCGTCAAGCGCGGTCTGGTAGGAACCGTCTTCGTAGGCATTCACCGCGCCGGCCATCGCATCGAGTGCCTCACGCTGGTTGGCGGACTGCATGAACGTCCATGCGATCGTCGCCAGGACCAGAAGCACGATGGCAGCACCGGCTCCAATGAAGTAGGTCCGGTACTTCTCCGACGCCTCCAGCAGGCGCGCGTAAACGGTGACGACCTTGTCCTCGCGGAGCTCCTGCTTGCGAGAAATCTTGCGGGTCGGGTTCAGGGTCGACATGAGCGGGGTTCGGTTGCCGTGCGCGGTAGATGCAGGTGTGCAAAGACGTTCAAACTACCTGCGTCGGAGACGCCGTTCAATCAGTCGCCGGGGATTGACGAACTCTTCCCACGGGGCGCGTGGTGAGGGCGTGTCTCAGGTCGCATCGCCCGCCTGGGAAACGCTTTCAGGACGGGTTTATTCAATCTTTGCAGCACGTTGCAGCCCTCGGATCGACATTGGGGACTGCAGAGTTCCTCCGCCCACATCCAGAACGCTTTCTGACATGGCCATCCGCCTCGGTATCAATGGTTTCGGCCGCATCGGCCGCCTTGTATTTCGTTCCATCCTGGAGCGTGAGTCCAGCGACTTCAACATCGTCGCCGTCAACGACCTGACGGATGCCGACACCCTCGCCCACCTCTTCAAGTACGACTCCGTGCACGGCCGCTACCCGGGTACCGTGAAGACATACGGAGAGGGGTTGGAAGTGGACGGAGACCGGTTCAAGGTGCTCTCCGAGCGCGACCCGGCCAACCTTCCCTGGGGCGACCTGGGCGTGGATGTCGTCATTGAGTCGACCGGGTTCTTCCGCACTCGCGAGAAGGCCGGCCTGCACCTCGGCGCAGGTGCCAAGAAGGTGATCATCTCGGCTCCCGCCTCCGGGGCCGTGGACGCCACGGTGGTGATGGGTGTCAATGACGACATCCTGACTGGCGACGAGGAGGTCATCTCCAACGCCTCCTGCACCACCAACTGCCTGGCCCCGATGGCCAAGGTGCTGGACGACGCGTTCGGCCTGAAGAAAGGTCTCATGACCACGGTGCACGCCTACACGTCGGATCAGCGCATCCAGGACGCGCCTCACAAGGACTTGCGTCGTGCCCGCGCCGCTGCGCTGTCCATCATCCCGACCACCACCGGCGCCGCCAAGGCCGTCGGCCTGGTATTGCCGCATCTGCAGGGCAAGCTGGACGGCTTCGCGCTGCGCGTGCCGACCCCGGACGGCTCCCTGACCGACCTGACCGCCGAGTTGGGCAAGGAAGTCAGCGTCGAAGAAATCAACGCTGCGTTCAAGGCTGCAGCCGACGGAGCCATGAACGGGATTCTCGAATACTCGGAAGAGCCGCTCGTGTCAGTGGACATCATCCACAACCCGCACTCGAACATATTCGACTCGCTCTCGACCATGGCCTTTGGCAACATGGTCAAGGTTGTGGGCTGGTACGACAACGAGTGGGGCTATGCCAGCCGCACCGTGGACGTCGCCAAGAAACTCTGGGATCTGCACTCCGCGTGAACAAACTCCGTCTGAAGGATCTGGCTGTCGGGGACCGCAAGGTCCTCGTCCGGGTCGATTTCAACGTGCCGTTGGACGGCACAACCGTCACGGACGATACGCGCATACGCGCCGCGCTCCCGACCATCATGTCGATCACCGAGCGGGGCGGGGCGGCAATCCTGTGCGCCCACCTCGGTCGACCAAAGGGAGAGCCCGATCCGAAGTACACCCTGGCGCCCGTCGCCTCGCACCTTGCGGGGCTGCTCGGGCGTCCGGTGCATTTTGTGACCAGCCTGACCGGGGAGAGCGCCCGGGCATACGCCGAGGATCTCCAGCCCGGTGAAGTGCTGCTGCTTGAAAACACCCGCTTTGATGCGCGGGAGACCAGCAACGACCCTTCGCTTGGCCGCGAATTGGCCGCGCTGGCGGATGTCTACGTGAACGATGCGTTCGGTGCCGCGCACCGGGCGCATGCGTCCACCGAAGGCGTGACCCACTTTCTCGAGCAATCGGCGATGGGCCTACTGGTCGAGAAGGAAGTCGACTACCTGGGGCAGCTTCTGGGCGAACCCGAGCGACCGTTCGTGGCCGTAATCGGGGGAGCCAAGGTGTCCGACAAGATCGGCATCATCGAAAAGCTCCTGGAGCGGGTAGACACCCTGCTCGTGGGCGGCGGCATGGCCTACACCTTCCTGCGGGCGCAGGGGCTGGCTACCGGCAACTCGCTGGTCGAGGAGGACAAGATCGATCTGGCGCGCGAGTTGCTGGACCGTGCGGGAGACCGCATCCGGATTCCTTCGGACCACGTGATTGCCAACCGGTTTGCGGCGGATGCTGATCGGCAGGTCGTCAGCGGAGCGATTCCCGACGGCTGGATGGGGCTGGACATTGGCCCCGAAACCGTGGCCGCTTACTCGAAGATCGTCGAAGACGCGAAGACCGTGGTTTGGAACGGGCCGATGGGCGTGTTTGAGATGGAAGCGTTTGCCGGCGGCACCAACGCCATCGCCGATGCCCTGGCCGCGTCGACCGACAGCGGCTGCCTCAGTGTGGTCGGCGGCGGGGATTCCGTGGCGGCCGTTACGCAGGCGGGGTACGAGGAGCGGTTGTCGCACGTGTCCACGGGCGGCGGCGCAATGCTCGAGTTTCTCGAAGGCAAGGTGCTGCCGGGGATTGCGGCGCTGACTGAGGCGTAGGGGGTCGCGCGGTTCTGGGGCGCAGGCGCGGGCCGGGCGGTTCTGGGGCGCAGGCGCGGGCGTGGCGGCCAATCGGCATCGTCTGGCGCCGCCGCGGGCAGGGCGGTTCGGGCCTGGTGCGAGCGCCGGGCGCGGGCGCGGGCGCGGCGGCCAATCGTCCCTGTAAGGCTCCGCCGCGGGCAGGGCGGTTCGGGCCTGGGCGAGCGCCGGGCGCGGGCGCGGGCGTGGCGGCCAATCGTCCCTGTAAGGCTCCGCCGCGGCCACGAATCCCCCCCTTTGTGGAATATGGGCGCCGCATTCCACCTTTGACCCACCGCAGGCCCCTTGATAGTCGGAAACGGGGGGTCATTTCCACGTTCGCACAAATTGCCGCGGCCTCGAGGGTGTAAAACCGCCCCTCGATTCCACGTTCGCGGAAAACGCGGCGTTTGCTGACGCTGAGGGACTCCCCGGACACACCAATCAGCCCGGCACAGGCACCAACCGGGCCACCGCCGCCTCGGCCCAAGCGTCTCCCACGCGGCCGCCGCCCAAGCGAGACGGCCCTACCCGCCCAGGAGCTCTGGATTCAGCCGCCACATCGCCCAGCAAAGCGCTGTCGCGAACGTCACCCACGCCAAATAGGGCGCCAAGAGCCACCCGGCAAGCGGCCGAACACGCCCGAACGCCCGGATGGTCAGGGCGATGAGCGCCCACAGCAGCAGGATCTCGACAAACGCAGCCGCACCCATACGCCACGCGAAGAAAAGCCAGGACCACAGCGCGTTCGCAACAAGTTGAGCCCCGTAGAGAACCAAAGCGGTGCGGTTCTGCCGCCAGCCGCCCTCCTTCCACACCAGCCAGGATGCAACGCCCATCAGCGCGTATAGCAGCGACCACACAGGGCCGAAGAGCCATCCGGGCGGAGCCCAGTCGGGCCGAACCAACTCGGCATAGAACGAACCTGCCGAAGCGGATGCCCAGCCGCCGACGGCCGCGGCGGCAAAAGCCACCCCCAGCGCCACGACCAGGCCGATTATGGTGCGAGTGCGATTCATGGTCGCATGCTACCCCGCCGCACGCGGCTCGGCAAGGGAGCCGCTTCAAGGCTGCGGTAACCGGGCAAGGCCCCTGCCGCAAAGGCCCCGACCCAAAAACCGGCCTCCCCACGCCTCTGCGCGCACCCACCGACCGCGCGCCGGACCTCCACCGAATCCGGCTGCCCTCCCACCCTGCATCCAATCCAGCCGGGCGCCGTAGGAGGGCACTCGCGCGTACCCCCGACCCCCCTTTCTGCATGTCCGATGTTGTCGTGCACGCCGATTCCCTCGGGAAACGGTATTCCAGTTTTCGCAGCCGGCCGGTGCAGGCGCTGCAGGACTTCTCACTGACGGTGTCCCGCGGCGAAGTGTTTGGTTTGCTCGGCCCGAACGGCGCCGGCAAGACCACGTTCGTCAAGGCACTGCTCGGCATCATCAGGCCAACCAGTGGCCGCGCACACTTGCTCGGCCATGCGGCCGGCCACCCCGCATCCCGGGCCCGCGTGGGTTATCTGCCGGAGCAACACCGGTTTTCCGGACACCTGACGGCCAAGGGCGCGCTCGACATCTACGGTCGCCTGCACGGCTTCGACGCCTCAACACGCGGGGCCGAAATCGAGCGCCTTCTCAACCGCGTCGGCCTGAAGGACTGGGGGGACGTCAAGGTGAAGAAATTCTCCAAGGGCATGATGCAGCGTCTCGGCCTGGCCCAGGCGCTCATGGGCGACCCGGAAATCGTATTCCTCGACGAACCCACGGACGGCGTTGACCCCATCGGCCGTAAGGAAATCCGTGAAATAGTGACGTGGCTCTCCGGCACGGGCACGACCATTTTTCTGAACTCACACCTGTTGAGTGAGGTGGAGATGGTCTGCACGCGCGTAGCGATTCTCAACAAGGGCAAGCTGGTGAGCCTGGGCAGCGTCGCGGACCTCACCAGGGCGCCGGCGGCCTATGAAGCCGTCGCAAGTCCCATCGCCAATCCTCCGGAAGGTGTGAGCCACGACGGGGGCGATCCCTGGGCGACCTACCGAATCGAAGCCGACTCGCCCGAGGCCCTGACCGAGAAACTGCGCGCATTGATCGGCGCCGACGCGGTCATCAAGGAAGTGCGCGAAGGAAAACGGTCGCTGGAGCAGGCCTTTGTCGAAATCGTGACGGAGGAAGCAGCATGAGCATGTCGACCAAACTCTCCGGCTCCCTGCTGCTGACGTTTCGCGAACTCTGGTCCACCTACGTCACGCTGGGCCTGTTTGCGGTCACGACCCTTGCGTGGGTCCTCGCCTCCTTCGCGATGAACCTGGATGTGGTCGAAGGCTCCATCGCCGGCCTGCGCATTTTCGGCCTGGACGCTACCCCCAGCGACGCGGTCCAGGATCAGGCCACCGGCGAGTGGTCGCGTGTGGCCATGTCGCTGGACAATTTCGTCGTGGGCATCCAGAGTTTTGTGGTCGGGGCCGCCTACATGCTCGGCACGCTGCTCGGCGTCTTCGCCACGGCTCCGCTGACGGCCAACCTGATGAAGGAGCCGCGCATCGGCCTTCTGCTCTCCAAGCCGCTCTCGAGGCATTCTTTCCTGGCCGGCCACGTGCTCGGCGTAATGCTCACCGTGCTGTCGCTGGCCTCGTACCTGGTGCTCAGCGTCTGGATCGTGCTCTCCCTGAAATCGGGTCTGTGGCACTTCGAATTCCTGCTGTCGATCCCGCTCATCACCATCATGTTTCTGGTGATGTACAGCGTGGTTCTACTCGCAGCGGTGACCACCGGCAGTTCCGGATTCGCGCTGGTCGGCGCGTACGGACTCATCTTCGTGAGCATGATTCTGGCCGGACACGAGGGCATTCTGACTCAACTGAACGAGGTCGGAACAGCCATTTTCATGACGTTCTACTACGTGCTGCCCAACTTCATCGAGTCGCTCGTGATCACCGTGCAACTCGTCGGAGAACAGTCCGTTGAGTCATGGACCCCCTTCATAGCGTCGGTCGGGTTTGGCCTGGCCGTCTATTTCCTGGCATTCCGATGGTTCGCTCGAAAAGACTTCTGACCCCCGTCCTGGCGCTGGCACTGGCCGGCTGTGTGTTCAACGCAGACCAGACCCTGCCCAAGCGTGTCACCGATGCCACGGACCTCGTTCCGGCGAACGCGCAGGTGGTCGCCTTCGCAGACATGTCGAGTGCACTCGGCACCTTCCAGGAGCTGGTGGCGATGGACAATTCCGGGGATTTCCCCGAGGCATGGGCCAAAATGCAGGAAGCATTCGCTCAGGTGAACATGGACCCCGAGCGCGACATCGACTTTGTGGTCATGTACGGCTCGGAGGGCTCCCAGCCCGTGGCCACCGCAGTCGGCCGGTTTGACGTGGATGCCATCGCAGACTTCATCGAGGCCGAGATGCCGGAACTCCAGCGGGTTGAGGGCGATGGGCTCACCGCGTGGACGCACGACTTCACTGCGATCGCCCTGTCGAACGACGGCACGAGGGCCCTGGCAGGTCGCGATGTCGCGGCACTTGAAGCAGCCCTCCAGGTGCGCGGAGGCGCCAATCTCGCTTCCGTCGGCGGCCCCGCCATGCAGAAAGACTCGTGGATGATCATGCGTGATCTTCCGTCCATGCAGGGCGACGGGGAATTCCCCATTCAGGAGTTTGAACTCCTGGCACGGGCGGTGTCCGACGCCGCACTGGGCGGATCCCTGACGACCGATGAAGCAGCCGGCACGATGGTGCTGCACCCGCGGGAAGGCGTATCCGCAGACGATCTCGCGGCGCTGGTACGCGGCGTGATCGGGGCGATGCGCATGCAGGAGATTCCTGACGAGGTTCGGGAGCGTCTCGAGGCGGTGGACGTTGAGGCGAGCGCCGGCACCGTCGTGGTGACCGGTTCCGTCACGCGAACCTTCCTCGAGCAGATAGCCCGCTCATGATCTATCGCACAGCGTCGGAGATCGACTTCGCGATCTCCGACCTGCCCCGTGTCGAGGGGCCGCGCCGGGTGCTGATGACAGCCCCGACGCACTTTCAGGTCCACTATGTGATCAACCCGCACATGGAGGGCCATATCGGCAGCGTGGACACCACTCGTGCCCAGAATCAGTGGCTGGCCCTGAAGGATGCCTATGACCGCATCGGCATCGAGACCCATGAGATTCAGGGTGCCGAAGGCCTGCCGGACATGGTGTTCTGTGCGAACCAGACCCTGCCGGTCCCGGCACTGGATGCCCGACCGCCGAAAGTCGTGCTGAGCCGCATGAACTCAGAGCATCGCATGGCCGAGGTGCCGGCGTATGCGGAGTACTTCGGCGAACAGGGCTACGAGCTTCTCGACCTGCAGGAGAACAAGGGCACGTTCGAGGGAATGGGCGATGCGATCTGGCACCCCGGCCGCTATCTGCTTTGGGGAGGCTTTGGATTTCGGACGGATCTGGAGGTCTACAAGCGCATGGCCAAGGCATTGGACTTGCGCATCCTGATCATCACGCTGGAGGACCCGGACTTCTACCATCTCGACACCTGCTTCAGTGTGCTGGACGATCAGTCCGTGCTGATCTACCCGGGCGCGTTTGACGATGAGGGACTCGGACTCGTAAACGCACTGTTCGAACGGGTCATCGAAGCACCTGAGGACGAGAGTCGCCGCCTGTTTGCGTGCAACGCCCACTGCCCGGATGGAAAACACGTCATCATCCAGGAAGGCTGCACGGAAACGGTGCGGCTCGTGGGCCAGGCGGGATTCACGCCGGTCGAGGTAAACACCGACGAGTTCCTGAAGGCCGGCGGCAGCGTGTTCTGCATGAAGCAGATGTTCTGGTAGGCTAGTCGGACTCTTTACGTCTCCGCATCCAGGTGATCACCAACCCGATTCCGATCACCATCCCGGCTGCCACCGCGTTGAATCCGATGTCCACAGGGTCGAACACGCGGTTCGGCAGAAACCACTGGATGGCCTCATCCACGGCACCCACTACGACCGACACGGCAAAGCCCGCTGCGGCCGGAGCAAACAGCCCGTAACGACCGCGCCAGCGCTCGGAGAACGCCTGGTAGATCAGCATCGCCACCACGCCGTACTCGAACAGGTGCGTGCGAAGCTCAATCGAGTCCACGCGCATAACCGCCATCGCGGCAGCGGCCAGCGCCCCCAGGACAAATCCCACCTGTTGAAGGCCGGGCTTTGTGCGGAGCCACGCCGCCAGCGCTACCGCTGCGAACGCGCCGACTCCGATCGTCACGGTGTTCAGGAGCATCGAACGCTCCCGCAGCCACTCGTTGATAATCTGCGCCGGCCCCAGCGTGGTATAGATGATCAGCACCACCACGCCCGCCCAGATCCAGAGGCGCCCCTCGCGATCGGGATCCGCCGGGGCATCCGGAGGCGGCACCAACAACCACGGCACTACAAACAACACTGCCAGGAAGAGCGCAAGCGGAAGCATCACAAGGCTCCCCGAATGATCTCCAGGGCCTCCTCCACCCGGTCCCGGTGGGTGCGAAAGCTCAGAATGGCGATGCGCAGCCAAACCTGCCCCTGGATCCGAGTACTCGAGAGCAGCACGCGACCGCTGCTGTTGATGCGCTCAAGCCACTCCAGCTGCTCCGCGTCCGACCCGCCACGCTTCCTGAACACAACCACGGTGAGATCAGGCCGCCACGGCACCTCCAGCCTGGGATCCGACAACAGCGCGCGCCACGCCTCATTTGCAAGATCCAGCTTCTCATTCAACTGATCCCTAAACGCCTGCACCCCGTGCAGATGCAGCGGCAACCAAACCCGCAAGCCGCGGAAGTCCCGTGACAATTCCGGTGACAGCAGGTCGAAGTCCGGCAGCACGTCCTGCTGGCCGAGATCCTGGAGGTAGTCCGCATCCTGCGAAAACGCCCTCCTCAACGCGTCTCGACTTCGTACCACCAGCGCACCCGTGCCAAACGGGAGGAACAGCGTCTTATGGGGATCCAGCGTGATTGAGTCCGCCCGTTCGATGCCGTCGAGCAAACCCCGTCCGCGATCGGTAAGCTGAAATAGACCTCCATACGCTCCATCCACGTGGTACCACACCCCGAATTCGTCGGCCAGGGCTGCGATCTCGTGAAGGGGGTCCACCGCCCCGGAGTCTGTGGTCCCCGCGGAGGCACATATGCAGGCGGGAATAAGCCCCCCTTCGAGGTCAGCCTCCACGAGACGCCGAAGGTGCTCGGGCCGCATGCGGAGCCCATCGTCCGAGTCTACCATGCGGATATGGTCCCGCCGTATCCCCGCGGTACGCGCCGCCTTGACCATGCACCCGTGGCCGTGCTCGCCGACATAGACCCTAGCCCGATCCACGTTACCCTCCGCATGGCGCGTCCGGGCTGCCACGATCGCAATCAGAGAGGAAATGGAGCCCCCGGTGGTCAGCAATCCCTGCGATTCCGGCCCCAGCCTGAAGAGGTCGCACATCCACCGCAGCACACTCTCCTCCAATGCTACGAGGGCAGGCGCGGGCGTCACCTTGCCGGTATACCGATTCCACACGTTGGCCATCAGGTCCGCCAGCGCGGACGCATAGAGGCCACCTCCCGGGATGTACGCCAGATACGAGGGCCCGGAGGTCAGAAAAGACTTCTCCGCGGCCTCCGTGGCCAGATCCAGGAGCCCCGAGAAGTCGCCCGGCGTGTCGCCTGGCGGCTGGGCCAAACGCTCCAGAAGCTCCTTGGACGGATTATTCTCGCGCGATGGGGCCTGTGGCAAGCCTTCAATCGCCGCGACAGCCCGCTCGATCACCTCCGCGCCCTGGGCGCGCATTTCGTCCGAGGACGGCTCAAGCGGATGGGACAATCGAACGGACGGGGTAGGTTGCGGGGCGCAACCTACGAATCACCCAACCCTTGACCACAGGCCCCTCAGTGCCGTTTATGGGTGTCCCCCTCCCTGCCTCGGGAGGATTCGCGCTCCGATCCCCGTGGGATGAGGCCTTGCGCCCCACCATCGCGGGACCCGCTCTATGAGGTGTGGAACGATCATATTGTTTGCCCTCTTGCTGGGCTGCTCGGCACCCGTGACTGAGCCGCAGCCACCTGTCGAGCCGGCGCTGGAGAAAATGGATCTCCAGTTGCGGCGGCAGCTGGCCTCTGCCGCTTCCAATCAGGTTCTGCCGGTTCTGGTCAGACTCAAGGGCAGCGCTACGGACGAACACCTGATGCGCGTCACTGAGACGGGCGTGCGATTCTCCCAGGTCTCGGAGCTCATTCTATCAGTGCGGGGCGTGCCTCGCGAAATTGGCGCCCTCTCCCGCCTGGATTTCGTTGAACGAATGGAAGGCTCCAGGCGGGTGACGCCTGGAGTCCGACGATGAGGTCCTTCGGCCTGCTTCCCCTTGTTCTACTGAGTTGTCTGACGGTCGCTGCCAGCGCACAGACCGCATCGCTCGACATCGGGCTGAAAAGAATGCTGGCCGATCCGGATCGCTATCTCGCAGCCCAGCAGGCCGGACCCGAGCGATTCCTGGATGCGGAACTCCGAGCTGGAAAGACCTCTCACGGCCCCGTACATCTCAAGATCCGAGCCCGGAACCCCGCGCTGGCCGCGAGCGCGGTGGCACAGGTGGGCGGCAGTTCAGCGCTCGTTCCAGGGACGGACATCCTCACGGCCATTGTGCCCCTCGCCGCAGTCCGCCGACTAGCCAGCACCCCCGGCGTCGTGCGCCTGGAATTGGCCAGAAGAGTACGCCCGATGGGCACAGCGGCCCGCCGAAACGATCTCGCAGTCGCCTCCGTGAACGCCGATCAGGTCCATGCCGGCACGGGATTGTCGCAGGGTTATGACGGATCGGGGGTCATATTGGGCGTGATCGACACCGGCATAGACTGGCGGCACCTCGACTTTACCGACCCGGACGACCCCACCCAATCGCGCGTATGGGCCATCTGGGACCAGAACGACACGCAGGGCCCGCCCCCCGCAGGTTTCTCCTACGGCACTCTGTGGACGCGAAGCCAGATCGAGGCCGCGCTGACCGGCGGCGCGGCGGTGCGCCAAAGGGACGAGGACGGCCACGGCACCCACGTGGCCGGATCGGCGGCAGGCACTGGAGCGGCAAACGGTCAGCACGCAGGTGCCGCCCCGGGCGCGGACATCATGATGGTGGCCACGAATTGGCTGGACACCGGCATTGTGGACGGTGCGAAATGGATCTTCGACACCGCCACCTATCTGGCCCGGCCAGCCGCCGTCAATGCCAGCCTGGGCACGCATGCTGGCCCGCATGACGGTACAGCACTCATGGACCAGGCGTTGGACGCGATGCTGGCAGCCGAGCCCGGTCGCGCGTTCCTCGCTGCGGCCGGCAATGAAGGCGCATCTACCATCCACTGGGGCACGAGTGCGCTCGCCTCCGCCTCGGCATACGTCGAGGTGTTCAACTTCTGGGACGTGTTCGGGTATCCGGAGGGCATCGTCTCCCTGACCGGCGTTGTACCCACCTCAGAATTGCAGAACATCGAGGTCTCGTTTTCGGCAGACAGTGCCGGGTCGTTCCTGAACCCCATGTCTGCTGCCAGACTGGGCACTACCCCGTGGAGGTCGTTGACCGACGTCGCGGAAGAGGTGTTCGGCACCCTCGATACACTCCGGTACGGCTCCGGCCAAATCGCCGGTCTTGGCCAAATCGCCGTGTCACGCATCGACGACAGAAACTCTGAGATCTGGATCGGCATCTCGGATTCCCTCTGGGCAGACGGGGAAGACCAGTTTGGAGACCCGGTGCTTTTCGGCGCCGAGCTGTGGCGGATCAGGGTGCGCGGATCGGGCTTCTTCCACCTTTGGAAGGACGATGGGACCATCATCACGACAGATCCTGGCAGCTATGGGGCAACCCCAGACCCTGATTTTTTGCCCGGCAACAATGACTACTCGGTGGGCTCTCCGGCGGGAGGCAACCTGGTGATTGCCGTCGGAGCCTCAACCAACCGCGCATACTCAGATGACTGTGGCAGCCTTTCCGCGGGGGATCTCGCCTGCTTCTCCAGTCGAGGCCCGACCGTGGACGGCCGAGTCAAACCAGATATCACGGCACCCGGACACCGTGTCACGTCTACACTGTCCCAGGATGTAGACCAGTTCGCCCTGGATGACGTCTCCTCCGACGGCATGCACTGGACCATCAGCGGCACAAGCATGGCGACCCCTGTGGCGACAGGGGCGACTGCCCTACTTCTGCAACAGAGACCGAATCTGAACATCGACCAGATTAGGAGCCTGCTCTTGAACACGACTTCTCGCGATGCCCAGACCGGGACCGTGCCCAACAACGACTGGGGCACCGGAAAGCTGGACATTCTGGCTGCCATGCAGGCTTCCACCCCGGCCGCCAGCGCCCTCAACTCGCCCCCGCGTTTCGTCACCGCGCTCCCCGACACGACCATCGAGTCGGCTCCGAACGTGCTCGCGTTTCAGTTCGCGGGCACCGACCCGGAGGGTCAATCGCTGACGTTCCGCTCGCCGGACCTGCCTGCGGGTGCTACACTGGACGCTTCCACCGGACTTCTCCGCTGGCAGCCCGCCGCCACCGATGTCGGTACGTGGATCGTAGGGTTCTGGGCATCTGACGGCGTGATGTCGGCTACGCACACGGCAGCCATCACGGTGCAGGCTGCCGCCAACCTCGCACCAGCGTTCACCAGCGTGCTTAGCGACACGACGGTCGCGCCGTTCAGTGAGGTGAGCGTGACATACCGCTGGGTCGACCCCAACCTGGACTCGCTCTCGCTGACCACCCCTGAACTGCCGACGAGCGCCACTGTCTTCGAAAGATTCGACGGCGGAGCCGCCGACCTGCTATGGTTTCCCGATGACTCCGAAATCGGAGAGCATCGCATCACACTCACTGTGAGCGATGGCCAGGAAGCAGTGTCCACCACGGCCGTGGTTACCGTCGAGGCCGCCACCGGCGGCGCCCCCGTGTTTACCGCTTTGATGCCCGACACCACGGTCACAGCGGGAACCACCCTCGGCTTTCAGTACGAGGCCGGTGACGGCTCCGGTTTTTCGCCGTTCTTTGTCGTTGACGATGCCCCCCTGAATGCCACACTATCCGAGTCGGGGGCCTTCGCCTGGACGCCGGATGAGTCAGAAGTAGGCACCCACACCGTTGCCGTCACCGCCCTGGGCACGTTTGGAGCGACCAGCACCGAGTCCATCGTCACCGTCGTCTCCGGGATCAACGCGGCACCGACGTTTGCCAGCGCGTTGCCCGACACGACCATCAATACGGGCTCGACGCTCACGTTCGCTTACACGGCCACAGACATCAACCGAGATCCCCTCACGTTCACCCTGACCACAGGGCCAGCCGGTTCGACCCTGTCGAGCTCCGGCGCTTTCTCCTGGACGCCAACCGGCAATCAGGTGGGAAGCCACACGGTCTCGGCACAGGTGTCGGACGGCAATCTGAGCGATGCCCACTCAAGCACGATCACCGTGGTTAGCGGGGTAAACATCGATCATATGGAAATACCGCACCGATTCTCATTTCAGGGCGCGTTCCCGAATCCAGCCGGGGATCAACTGGACTTCGCGTTCGACATTCCGGCCGCAGAGACGATCCGCCTGCTCGTCTTCGACTCGCTGGGAAGAGCCGTACACAATCAATCCTCCCAGTTGCCGGCAGGGCGCCATCGTCTGCCGCTGGATGCGTCGGGCCTTGCCGGCGGGTTGTATCACTTCGTGCTGGCAACGTCCACGGATCGAATAGGCGGACAGTTCGTGCGCCTGCGCTAGCCGATTCGCGGTCCGCCCTTCAGGCATCCTTGGCGAACGCCTTATAGATCACAACTGTACCGCCAATAAGGTCGTGCAGGGCGCGCTTGCGCTTGTTGAAAAGCAGGGTAACCAGCTCGCCGAACGCCCAGACATACTGGAGTCCCAGGAGAACGCCCAGGACGATCAACACGACTCCCGAGGGCTCCGCGGCGCGAGGCCACGGAAGCGCATTGAAGGCGCTCGGTCCCACTTGAATCAAGATCCAGATCTGTAGCAGTGCGTGGCAGAATGCAATACCCACATCGACACATGAACGTAACCAGGCCTCGCGCCAGCCGATTGCGGATCCGTCCGGGCAGGTAATGCGCAGTCCCATGAGCAGCTTGCCCGGAGTGCCGCCCAAGACGGCGTTGAAGCTCACGTGGTACATGGCGAAGAACCACGTCTGAGGAAGTACGATTGCGAGCGAGAGCCACCAGTTGACCGTGCTGGCCAGGAAATACAGCAGGGCGATGGGGACCAGAATCAAGCCATCAACCGTGCCGGCCAGGAAACGACTCCAGAAGCCGACATGCACGCGCCGGCCGTCAATTGTGAGGGGGAGGAACTCCATGCTTTAGCAGATTTGGCTTGAGTGCCGGGACGCTTACCGATCAGTGTTTGTTGGTTTCGCGATCAACCACGCCGCGGTGACCTGGGCACGAATGGTGACCCTCCTCGGCGAGACCGCCGCGCTGGTAACCACCACCTCGTCGAGGCCGGGCATATCCAGAGGGCGTCCCAGCGCGACCTGTTGACGGCGGCGTGAGTCCGTGGTGATGCTTACCAACGCGCCGAGAGCCAGGTCGTGGGCTTCGGCGATGGCCGCTGCGTCCTTTCTGGCTGAATCCACTGCCCGCTCCAAGGCCACGCGGCGCAGCGAGTCTTCTGCCACCGTGTGGAAGGTTACCCCTGAAATGTCGGTGGCACCGTGCTCAAGCGCTGCCGACAGCAGGGGTGCCAGGGCATCCACTTCCGCGCTGCGAATATGGAGCGTCGTGGACGCCCGGTACCCCACCACCTCGTTTCCACGCTGGTAGTCGCGGTTGGTGCGCAGGCTGAATGTGCGATCGGGCACATCAGAGTCTCGCACCCCTAGGTCCCCGAGCGCATCCATGATCGCGTCGATCCGCCTCGACATGACCCGGGCCGCGTCTGCAGGCGAGTCTTCCTGCACGTCCACCTGGACGGCCAGCATGGCGTAGTCCGGGTCCACGGTTACCGAACCGAGGGCGGAGACCTCAACCTGGGAGCCGAGGGCAAAGTCGGCCGCTGGCTGGCCCGAGGCCCCTGTAGCCAGCAGCCCGACCAGGACAATTGAAAGAATGGCTTGTCTGTGCATTAAACGTCTTCCAGAACGAACAGGCGTGGAGGCCCATCCTACCTGTGGGGCCAGCTCCGGTCAATGGCAGTTTAACACCAATCTGTGCTGCTACATCCAGCAGTCCAGACCGTCCAGGACCATGTGGATCACGAGACCCACGCCCACCAGATGAACCGCATCCAATGCGCGTTTCCACCGCGAAAAGCCACGTCCGACCCACGGCGCCAACACCATCATGCCGTACATCACGATGGCCGGCGCCCTGTGCAGGGGATGGAAGCCGATGGAACAGCGGTCCGGGTCGTAGATCGGATCGGCCAACAGATGGTCGAGATCAACGGCCATCGTCGCGATGAGTACCAGAAACACATACCCCCATCGCCGACGATACACGACGGCCGCAACCAGCAGCGGGACCAGGAAATGAAGGGCGATGTGGATCATGCTCCCGGTTCCGCGAGCGCTTTTTCCAGCTCCTGATAGAAACGGCCCACGTGCAGCCCGTCCATCAGCGCATGGTGGACCTCCACCGAGACCGGGATGCGCACACCGGAAGCGTGCTGCTCAAACCGTCCGAACGTGATTCTGGGGATGGAGTCCTTATTTCCGAGGCGTCGCGCATGAACCAGGCTGGTGAAGGTCACCCACGGCATGGTGGAGAAATAGATCACATCGTCTCGCCCCGGCTGATCTCCGGTGTCACGACCACCAGCCGCGCGCTCCCTGGCAGCGGCCGCATCGCTCAGGAAGGCCTTCAGATCGGACTGAAAGTCGTAGTAGGTGAACACCATGCGCTCATCGTGCAGGAGTGCCGTACTGGACGCATGGATCGTGTCGTGCACGAGCACGCGCTCCCCATCCAGTCGGTAGCGGAAGGGCTCGAGGTGATTGACCACTCGCAGCGCGGCATGTATGCAGCACTGCGTAAACGAATACCCTGCGCTGCGGGCCAGTTGCAGCGTGGGTCCAACCTCTACAAAGGCAGTTCCTCCGAAGTGCGGGCTCTCGAACTCACGGAAGAACTCGAAGACCGATTTTCTCGGCCAGCTTTTCAGATCCAGGTAGCCGGGCATACCCCAACCTACGCCCGGTCCAGCCACGCACGAAAGGTGTCGTGATGCGGGGACCACGCGTCCCAGACGGATCGTGCCCAGCTCCAGACCAACGCGGAGTGCTCATCCGCATTGGCGGCCTTCACCACGTCCAACACCGTGATAGCCCCCAAGCTATCCGGCGGGGTGAGCCACGTGAACTCTGACCGCACCGCGGCCTTTTGCTTCATCACCTCGTTGGCGTCGCGGAGCGCCAGGTCGCGCTCCAGGATCGCACAGAGCCTGATCCCATGCAGTGCAACCGAACGTATGCTCTGGGGCGATGGGGTCCCGGGGTGTTGCACGGCATAAGTGTCCACGGTCAGCCTGTGCACCTCGTGGTAGTCCAGGTCCGAGTATTCGCGCGCCAGGATCTCGCCGAAGCACGCCCAACATCCCGGTGAGGACGTCATGTACCGGTGGATGGGGCCTTCCGATTCCGGAAACAGCGCCCCGCAGCCGACGCACGCGCTCACCGAACCACCCACATCTTGGCGTTCATCGTACCCCGATGCCCCGGGAACGTGCAGAGCACATCGTATACCCCCGGCTCGGTCGGAGCGGTGAACGTGATGACCTCATGCGCCTCATGCTCCAGGAGCTGCGAGGCAACCAGGATTTCGTCGTGGTCCGGAATGAACTGCGCCGCAAAGCCGTCTGCACCCATCGTGTCAGCGGCCGTGCCAATAGACTCAAACGATCCCGGCGTGCCGATCACAAGATTGTGCGGCATGAAGTCATCATTCTGGAACCACAGCGTGACCTGCTCTCCGGGCTTCACCTGGAAACTGGGTCGGTCATAGCGCATCTCCTCGGTGACCGTGCGCACCACGATGGCACCCTCCGGCGGGGCCGCTACCTCTCCAGTTTCGGGCGATGGACTCTCTGCTGCGGCCTGACCCAGCGGCGGCAGCCCTTCGCGATAGCGCGCGGCCTGACCGGTGTCCCACATGATCTGCGCACGCCGAGCCGCGATCCGCGCATGCGGGTTCGGAGAGGCCAGCACCGCGGCCAGCAGCTCACGATCCATCTCGCCCAGCCGCTGATGCAGCCACAGGGCCTCGAGGAGGTGGTGCGCATCAGCCTCCTCGGACGGGTCCAGGCCTGCCACCCATTCCCGCGCAGCGTCAAGCACTGCTGCGTCCGGGCGCGCAGACAATTCCACGCGGGCGCGCCGACGAACGCCGTTCACGGGATGCTCCAGCGCCTCAAGCAGCTCCGCCACCGACGCGCCTGCGAGGCCCGGAGGCTCGGCCAGCGCACGCTCAGGATTGGCAAACCGATAGATCCTGCCGTGCTCGTGATCGCGGTTGGGATCCCGGATGTTGTGCTGCATGTGGCCGATGATGGCGTTCGCCCAGTCTGCCACGTACAGTGCCCCGTCATCCCCGATCTCGAAATCCGAGGGCCTGAAGTTCAGGTCGTCGGTGACCATCAGATCCGCGGTCTCGGTGCCCGTCACGTGTCCCAACGCGGTGTCAAAGGCCAGCGTGTACTGTTTGATGCCCAGGAACGCGATTACGTTGAGGATCACGAAGTTGCCCTCGAACTGCGGGCCCAGGTGCTCACTCGACAGGATGCCGCTGGACGGCACCGGTCTCACCGTGTGATCCAGCAGCTTGCGCATGCTGAAGGTCCCATCGTCCGCCGCCATGACTTGGTAGGCCCGTCCGCCGGTTGCGTCGGTGGCATAGTGGTAGCCCCAGTAGTCGAAGTCCGTGCCGTGCGCATTGGGCGGGTTCTCGGCATGGTAGCTGAACTCGTGCGTGCGCGGGTTGAACCGATACATGGCGCTCGCGTCCGACGTCTGCGGCCCCTTCCAGGGCGTCTCTACATTGGACACGTTGAACACGCCCCGCTGGTAGTACAGCCAACCGTCCGGTCCGTAGATGAAGTTGTTCGCGGAGTGGTGCGTGTCTGCGGAACCCAGTGCCGCCATGAGCAGCACCTTCTCGTCCGCCACGTCGTCTCCGTCGGTGTCCCGGAGGAACCACAGATTGGGCGCCGAAGCCACGATCACGCCGCCGTTCCAGAACTCGAATCCGGTGGGATTGTGCACGAAAGCAAACGTGATCAGCGTGTCGGCCACGCCGTCCCGGTCCTCATCCGGCAGGATCACCAGTCGGTCATCCATCTGCTTGTGCGGCTCCCACTTGGGATAGGTGGCCCACGTCGCAGCCCACAGCCGGCCGGCCGGGTCCACGCCCAACTGCACCGGGTTCACCATCTCGGGAAACATCTCCTCGGACGCAAACAGGTTCACTTCGAGCGGCTCCTGAATGCGCATCTCGGCCATGGCCTCCTCCGCCGTCAGGTACTCGGGCGTGCCCACCTTGCTGACGCCGTCCTGCAACTGCTCCTCGCCCAGGTTGGTCTCGACCGGCACCGGCGGAGGCACATTCGAATCGTCCGGCTCCAGCACCTCCCCGCGCGCTGCAGCCCAGATTACCGGATCGCGGTTGGCCGTCATGTGATCCAGCTGGATCAGCTCGTTCTGCAGCACCTCAAAGTTCGTCTGATCGTTGAACGTCAGCGTCGACCGACTCCCCCACACGTCGTTGCCGTCCGTCGCCCGGAAGCGATTGAACCAGTGCCAGTTCTTGTCCAGTACGGCCTGGCGCACGCCTTCCAATCGGGCATCGTCGGCAGGGACGCGTCCCAGCAATTCCTCCACGATCTCACGGGCGATGGCGTGGTTGCCCTCCTCGGACAAATGCACACCATTGATGGTCTGCTGGCCGCGCCGATACAGGCTCCGGCTCGCAGCGAAAAGGTCCACGAACGGCACGTCGCGCGCTTCGGCCACCTCCCGCATCGCCCGTGTGTAGGCTTCAAGTCGCCTATTGCTCTCGCGGCCATTCGGGAGGTCCGCCTGCCCCAGATCCTCGTGGGCAATCGGCGAGAACAGCACCATGCGCGGCGCACCGCGGCCTGAATAGTCCCGTGCCCGGGTAGAGTCCACCCAGTTACCGAGATCGCGGGCAAAGCCGTGCGGATCGTCGTCGAATGACTCATTGTAGCCGAACATGGCGAAGATGACCGTCGCGCCGGACAGGTTCAGGTAGTCTCCCGCCGTCGGAAAGCCCTGGCTGCGTGGGCGATCGTCCACCCGGTCTCCGGTGAAGCCCTGGTCGCGATACACCAGCCGGTGGTCCGGGTGGGCCGCCTGCAGATAGGCCTCGAGATAGCCGTCGTGCTGCATGCGGTCCGCGAGACTGTTGCCCACCACCACCACGTGGTCGCCCGACTCGAACGTGAACAGCGGGTCCGAGGAGCATCCGGCGAGCGCCAGCAGAGCAGCCGCTGTGAGAAGTCGTCTCATTGCTCGGTGGGTCTGTCCGGAGGCAGGATAGGCGAGTCCCAGCCGCGCAGTTCGGAGGGCCGCACACCGAGACGATATCCGTCAAAGGCGAATTCGACCGGGTGATAGGGACCGACGAATTCGATGGGCCCGTCGGCATGGATCTCACCCTCGAGTCCTGCCGCCCACAGGGTAGCGTTGACCAGAAGCCGTCGAAAGCCCGGATCCAGGAAGTCCTCGGACGCGCCGTGCGTGGTGGTGAAGACCCGGGCATCGTCGCCGTGCGTGCGCGTCCATGCCACCGGCATCAACTCCTTGGTGGTGTCGGGAGGGGCATCTGCCGTCATGCCGTTCAGCACCTCTCCCCGCACGAGCACCGTGAAGGGCGGCTCCGGGAGGGCCTCGTAGCCCCCGGAAACCACGTGCCCTCCGGTGACGCCCCGGAGGATCGGGTGCTCGATTTCCTGCACCAGAAGGCGCGAGGCCTGCTCGTGGTTGGTCCCGTAATGGCCGGCCCAGGTCTCTCCAAGGACTTGTCGCCCGAATCCCAGGTGGTAGTCGTCTCCCTGATAGTTCCAGGCGTAGTGGGCATGAGGGCCGTCTTCGATGGCGAAAGCATGGGTGGAAGTACGAATTCCGATTACCGGTCCCGATCGGTCCAGGTAGTCCACGATGTGCTGCATCTCGGCCTCGGGGAAGTCCTGGAAGCGCAGGCCGAGAACCAGCAGATCCGCATCGCCCAGAACATCCAGTCCCGCGATGCGCGAGCTGCCTGGTTCAATGAACCCCTCCTCATCCAGCGTGAAGAAGACGCTGGTCTCGAATCCGTAGTGGCGGGCCATGATGCGTGCCCAGGCCGGCAGGATCTCCTCGGAGCGGTACTCGTGATCGCCGGCCAGGAAGACGATGTGCTTGCCGACGCCTGGCCCTTCCGAGCCCTCGTATTGAACCAGATGCGGATTGTCCGGCGCGGCGGCGCACCCGGCGAGGAGGGCGGTAATCAGTAGGAATCGCATCAGAACGTGAACTCGATGCCGATCACGGCCGAGCGGCCGGCGGCGGGGAACCGGAACTGCACGTCGGATCCGGCCGGGTCGCCGAATGCGGTGCTGTAGTACGTGCGGTCCAGCAGGTTATAAAGATCCAGGCTGACCTGCGCGCGGGGACTCTCCCAGGCAAGACGGACATCCAGCGTCCAGTAGTCCGGAATGTCCTGGGTATTGGCGTCGTCGACCCACATGCCGGCGTGACCACGCGCCATGAGACCGGCCGAGTATTCCCCGCGGTTCGCGTGTCCGCCAACGGACCAGGCATGACGCGGGATCGCTTTCACCGCATTGCCGGCGTGCTCGCCGGCGCTGTGCGTGACGTCCTGCAGGGTGTAGTTGGCCAGCAGCCGCCCGGTCGGCGCCTCGGCGGTCACTCCCAATTCCACACCACGGTGCCTGCTCTTCCCGATGTTGACGTTGGAGAAGGTCTCGAAGCTGAAGTCAATCTCGTCCGTCATGTCCATCGTATAGGCCGCTCCTGAGACCGTTAGCCCGTGGTGGGTGTGGTAGAATCCCGCCTCGTAGCTGGTGCCTTTCTGCGGGGTCAGGGCCGGATTGGCGATTCGGATTGAGAACGGTGGAAACGGCACCGGAAAAGCCCGGAGGTCGTAGCGTTGATCCAACGTGGGGGCCTTGAAGGAGCGGCCCGCGCTGAGGTAGAGGTTGCCGACTCGGCCTGGCGCGGAGTAGTAGCGGTAGTTGAGGCCGGCCTTCGGGCTGAAGGCCTTGTCGGAAGCATCAAGGTCGGAGGCGAAGGCCGCGTCGCGTGCCCGTGGTTCGAATGGGTCCACGATCCCATCCAGGCGACTTCCCAATGTCAACTTCAGGCGTTCGGTTGCGGAGATATCGGCATGGACGTAAAGCGCCGCCGAGTAGCGGGAGGCCTTCCCCTCGGATTGCAGCTCCCCGCGCGTGCCGCTGGCCGCGGCGTACGAGACTTCGTCCCCTGTGTGCACAGCATAGTACCGGGTATCCAGGGCACCCCGCGATGCGTCGAACCCCACGGTGAGGCGCACCTTGCCGGTCGAGAGATCCGTCAAAAGTGCAGAGACGCGCATGGTGTTCGCGTCAGCCAGCCGCGTCTGCGTGTCAGCAAACTCGGCGCTCAACGGAAGCGTGCGGGTCAAATCCAGTTCGCGACGTTGCACACTCAGGTCGGCCGTGAGACTCCCCCCTGCAAGCGGCCAGTCTCCCGAAAGTGCCGCGTGGGCCACGCGCTCGTCCAGGCGGTCGAACCGGAAGAAGTCAAGGCTGGAAGTGTTTTTGGCAGTATCGCTGGACCTGAGCGGCCCTGGCGTTCGGACGTCTCGATCCGTGAACCCGGCTGAGACGGTGAGTGGGCTGCCGGGCACATCGCCCGAGCCCTGCAGCGTCAGGGATGAGCGCTCCGCGTGGTCCCGAAATCCGCCCGAGTCCGAATACCGGCCGGCAGCAGAAAAACGCTCTTCGGCGATGGCGGCAGTGGCCGTAACCAGACCAAACCCACCACCCTGAAGCCGGAGCGTGCGTTCGTTCGGAACGTGGTCCGAGATCACGTTTACGACGGCGCCCAGGGCGGCATCGCCGTAGAGGCTCGAGGCGCCCCCGCGCAGCACTTCGATGCGGGTGCCCGGCGTCGTCGCCAGTCGATCCCAGTTTATCAGGCCATTTTCCAGGTTGTTGACCGGGCGGCCATTCAGCAGCAGCACCACGTATTCAGCCTCGCCGCCACCGTAGAATCCCCTCGTCACGGCTTGCGGCTCGAAGCCCAATCCGTCGACGCGCAGGAAGGTGAGCCCCGGAGCCATGGTCAGCAGGTCGACCGGGTGCCGAGTCGGTATCAGCCGAAGCTGATCGGGCTCGATGACGGAAACGGCCGCGGTGGAGCGCGCCAACTCCGAGGGACTACGCTCAGCCGTTACAATGACGGTCGGCAGGGCCGCTTCCAGCGTGTCCGCAGACTGCGCGGCTACCTGACACACGCCAAGGATCAGGACCAGGAGGGGGATCAGGTGTCGCATGCGCCGCCAAGGTACGCGGTTGGCTTGTCATTGCGGGAGTGCAGCGCACACTCGTACGGCGCTGGAGCCACACCCAGATGCCATCGCGGGTGACGTTGATGACATCCACGAGATAACCTGGCAGGTGTGCTAGCCGTCTCGCCAGGCCCTCCAGATCGCGACCCCCACCGCCAAGTCAAATCCCAGGCACGCAAGCACGTACCAGCGGGGCGCGACCAGCGCTCCCCCGCCGGCCAGATGTAGGCCCGCATCCCAGAGCGTGTGCAGCATCCAGCCCACAGCCAAAATCCGCAGGTCTCGCATCAGTCCAAACCAGGCGAATGCGGCGAACACCGGCACTCCGAGCAGTTCGATCAGCAGCCACAAGTCCTGGCCGGCCATGAAGCCGAAGATGACATAGACCTGTGCGGCCACGAACAGGCCCAGTGCCAGCCAGCGGTCCCGCTCCTCAGGACGCGATGCTGCGACCCTGAAAAAGCCTGCGCCCAGAAGCGCTCCGAGAATCACCCAGACTGCCGTCATTCTACCGGTTTCAGATCAACCAGCAGACCAAAGTGATCGGAGCCCGGTAGTTCCACGCGCCGGGCGCGCGTGCAGGTCAAACCACTGACGAAGCAGTGGTCGATGCGGATCAAGCCGCCCAGCCCAAGCGCCGGCCATGTGCGCGGCGGTGGGTCTCCGGACAGCAGAACCGCGTCTTCGAGCCGGGAGCGCATCGCCCGATAGAAGGGCCAGATGGGCGAAGCGTTGTAGTCTCCCAGCACGGCACGCGGCATCTGGGGATGTTGCCACATCCATTCATCCAGTTGCCTGAGGTGTGCGCGGCGGGTGTTCGGGTTCGGGAAGTATGGCCAGGTGTGTGGACCCATCACGTGCCAGTTGATGACCTCCATGGGTCGGGGCAGCCCGGGCCAGTGCGCAGGGTCCAGAAGCGCAGAAACGCCGGGTCTCTTTGGGATCGGGACGCTGGCGATTTCTACCGGATGCCGCGTTGCGATGCCCAGGCCGCGCGTGGCCTCGTTGGGAAACAGTCCGCCATGTGGAAGGACGGAGGCGATAGGGTCGGCGAGGCTGGCACCCAACTCCTGCACGCACGCCACGTCTACCTCATTCGAGATCAACACCTCCACGAAGGCAGCCGGGTCGGTCCGGTCGCTGAATAGATTGGCCGTCAGGACGCGCATGTATCACGGAAAGGCCGACGTGGAATATCGCGGCCTGATTCTACTCTGGAGGCGATTCGGCGCATGCTGGAGTGGGATACCCTACCCGGATTCCGCTGCCCCCCGCTCCGGCCCCGACCCGATGTGGAAAACGGGGGCCGGATTCGACTCGGCGCACGCGACACCGACGCGGTGAGCAACATGTGGCTCAACCCGCCACCCGCTCCAGTCCAAAATGCCGGGCGATGCGCTCCGCAGCCTCCGCCGGCTCCATTTCGGTGGTGTCGATCCTGACATGCGGCTGCATCGGGAAGTCTCCATCACTCCACAGGCGGTATTTCACATCCACCTCCAGCAGGTGCTTGCGGGAGGCCTCGATATCGCGTTTGACCGGTTTGGCCAAAAGGCGGGACTCACCCTCGTTCCGTTCCAGTCGGGTGGCCTGGTCGGCCCACAGCTCCGGATAGATCACCCGTCCTCCTCGGGATTCGAACAAGCCGGTAAGGTGCCGCACGTAGTCCGTGTCCTCAGGCACGTTGTGCGCCCACACATACGTGAAAACGAGCCCGGGCAAGTCGCTCTCTGCAGCCTCAGAGATGACGCTCTCCCGGATCTGCTTGACGATGCGGTTGAACGCGGGATGGCCGAACGGAAAGACCGGCAGGATCGCGTCGATAGACAGGTGGTTGTGGAAGAGCGGCATGCCGGTCATCCGGCTCAACTCCTCCCCAACCGTCATCTTGCCTACGGCAGGCGGTCCGGTCAGGAAGACGAGGGTCTTCTGCATGGACTACCAGCCGCGGGTCTTGCTGAAGGCACGCGGGTCGACGGGCTCGAGCTTGCTGGCGAGTCCGCAAAGGAGCCCAAACAGCGAGACCGGGAGCAGAAGCCACGACACCCACCAGTCCTCGAGATCGAGGGCCAGGCCTAAGGCACCAAGCACGAGGCCGATGGTGAAACCGATGGGCGCAAGGATGTCCAGTCGCAGATGCTGCTGACATTCGGCACAACGCACAATAGGCCTGAGCTCCAGGGACCACTTGCCCTTCTCATACACCTTCACCTTCGCCGAGCATTTGGGGCAGTATTTCGAGAAGGGGTCCTTGGCCATCGTGCGAGTCTAATGCCTGAAGCGCGCGCCGGCAACGGGTGTGCTACGGCGCCAACCTGCGACGGACGACAACTGCGACCCCGCCAATCACCAGCCCCCACCCAAGGAGCGCGTGCAGCAAATCCAGCTGCACCATCCCCAGCAGCGCGTTGGATTCACCCAGTGGCCACCAAGGCTCCATGTCCGCGTGCATGAACGCATCCAGCAGCACATGCGAAAGCGTGCCGACCATCGCCCCTGACCAGGCCGCCAACTTGCTCACCTTCCCGCCATCGACAATGTCCATCACAAACTGCGTGACAGGACGGCCGATGAGCGCTGCAACGGCCCCAATGACCAGTGCCCCCGGCACCGTGTGGCTCATCCCGTGCAGGAGCTCTGTACCCTTCACCATGCGAATGGCCACTTCAAGGTCCATCAGGACCTGCGACCCGGCGAAGATCAGAAAACTGAACCGGTGGGGTGTGGCCGCCTTGATGACGGCGGCAAGGCCCAGGTGGAAGGGGGTGAAAGGCATGCGGTTGTCAGTGTGCGCCCCCAGACTCAAATCTCAACGACGCCACCTCCTTCCAAGGCACATACTCGGCGTCAACCTGGCCGTCGACAAAGACCAACACGCCCAGGTTGTAGTCAGCCAGATCGCCCTCGCGCTCCAGGCGCAGCTCCTCACCGCTGGCCAGGGTCGCAGCAACGGTCGCGACCTCCACCTCCAGAGAAGCGATCATCGAAAACGGCACCGTGTAATCCACGCCGCCGATGGGCGCATCCAGGGTCGCAGTCGACTCTGCCTCATCCATATCGAACACAACACGGCCGGTGATCCGGTTGCCGGCAGCGGTCAGCACCGTGCCGCGCAGCTCGTGGCCGCCCGCGAACTCGTGGAAGGCAGGACCGCTTCCGGCCATGCTGAACTGCACGTCCTCGAGGGCTTCCCAGGATACCAGCACGCGCCCAAAGCGCTCGTCATTGACGTAAATGCCCCGCTTGCCCGCGCTCGGCTCGCGCCACTCGGTCATAAGGAGGTCCCGTCCGTCACGTGTCGTCACAACGCCTCCATCTCCGCGTCGGGCAATGGATTCGATGCGGTCGAACCGCAGGCTGACCTCCCCCCGATCCGAAATGCCGTGCAGGTAGTCGTCGCTTACGCCCTTCTCGCGATTCCACTGGACATACCCGGAGAAGGTCTGACCGTCGGCTTTTACGACCCCATACATGCGATGCGGCAGGTTCTCGAGCACCGGAGTCGGCAGAAACTCGATC
The DNA here is from genome assembly GCA_017643395.1 of Rhodothermales bacterium. Lineage (NCBI taxonomy): Bacteria > Pseudomonadati > Rhodothermota > Rhodothermia > Rhodothermales > Rhodothermales bacterium. The sequence continues at coordinate 379,604 of JAEPNP010000004.1, forward strand.
AGTTCAATGTCCCACTCTCCGATGTCGACGATGCCCAGCTTGGAGTCCCAGACACGGACCCCATCGGCCAGGTCATCCGCCTCGAACCGATCCAGAACGGCCACCGAACCACTCTTCATAACCACACGAATCTGCGTGCGGGAGGGCTGGATTCGGGCGATGTCCCCAAAAGGCACCATAAACGGTCTGCTGAGGTCTGGCTCGCTGGTCCAATCGAAGAGTTCGTAGCCAAAGACGCTGAGTGCGCGGCGCTCCTCAATGGCCTCGTCCGAAACGAACTCTCGCCAGGGGTTGGCGACGCGTCGCCCGTTGAAATACTCACTCCAGAATGCCTCCTCGTCACCACCGAATCGGAGCCGACCTTCGTAAGTCTGACCGTCATCCGTGGTCACACGGCCGTAGAGAAACCCCTGACTTGCCGGGTCCTCGGCCTTGGCCGGAAGCGTCAGGGCTATGAGGAGGAGAATGGAGAGTGCGCGCATTGTGGTCCTTCAGTTGGTTTGCGCAGCCTAGGTAGCTCTGGAAACCATGAGCGCCTTGAGCAAACCATGAGGGATTGATGAGCAAGTTCTGAGCAGGTGCTCATACCCTCTCGATTGCGTGCAAACGGTCCCGGATTTCAAGAACGACGGCCGTCAGCTTTCCAAACGCGACCAACAGGACTCCCGTCAAAAAGAAGCTGATCGCGTAGACCCCCACGGCGATAATGAGCCCGAAGTGGAAACCAAAGCCTGCCATCATCGGCGACACGATTACCCAGATCGTGCCTATGACGAATCCGGCGGCGCTGAGGACCATCACAGCGAGGCCCGACAGCTCGATGAGTCCTCCAAGTGTCTCCAGGGAAAGGACTGATTTGGGTACGATGTCTTGGATCGACATGGGCAGGGTGACTAGTTGTGGGCGAACGGGTCTTCGACGGGCTGGCCCCAGTTGTTGAGCACCTTGCCGCACTCGCAGGTCCATCCCCCCCGCAGGAACTGTTGCAAAGACTGAGGACGCCGGATGCGCGGAGGCGGAGTTTGGCAGTAGGGACACACGACAGGGCGATGAGGGGTCTCCCAGGCCGGCTTGCCGGTTACGGGGTCCCTCAGCACGGTCCTGAGCACAAGACTTGACGCGAGCAGCACCGCGAGAGCGATCGACCCCGTCAACCAGATGGTCAGGGTCAACTGTGGCTCCACCCAGAGAAACGGCAGGCCCAGCAGCATTCCCACCGGAACCAGGATCCAGCCGGCCCGGAAGGCCGGAGGCACCCAAGCGAGAAACCTCTTCAGCAACGACATGCCGGAGAATGCTCCGCCCTGACCAACCTGTCAATGGCAGTTCGACACTAAATGTGCTGCGCCCACGCACCAGGAAATCGGGCCAGGCCGATCCCTCGCACGATGGGGTCACCGCTTCACCCTGTGCGGATCCAGTGTCGTCCCGATATTCGGCGATTCCCTCATCGCCCTCCCCTGCCATGTATCGCCTCGCGCTTCCGACACTGCTGATCGCCGCCCTGCTGGCACCCACCGCCCTCGCCCAGGTAACGGGGTACTATCGACATCCTGACATCCATGGGGACACGGTGGTGTTCGGCGCAGAAGGCGACCTCTGGACCGTCTCTGCTTCAGGAGGCACGGCCGTCCGACTGACCACACACGCGGGGCAGGAATCCTTCCCGGTGCTTTCCCCTGACGGGTCCCGCGTGGCGTTCCTCGCCTCGTACGAAGGCGGACCTGACGTGTACGTCATGCCGGTCGCAGGGGGCACGCCCGAGCGAGTCACCTGGGCGGCGCGGGGCAACCTGCGCCCGGTAGACTGGACGCAGGACGGACGCATTCTCGTTCGCGGATCCTGGACCGCCGGTCTGCCGGACTTTCGACTCGCGCTCGTGGACCCGACCTCGGGTGATGTGGAGTATGTACCGCTCTCCCAGGCCGCCGAAGGATCCTTCACCGCCGACGGCTCCCTGGTCTTCGCCCGCATGCCACGCCAGGGAAGCAACAGCCGCTGGTACAAAGGCGGTACGGCGCAGCAGCTGTGGCGATTCGACGGCGCCGGCCGGGAAGCGGTGGCACTGACCCGGGATTATCCGGGAAGCTCCCGCCAACCCAATGTGTTGGCTGACGGACGCGTCTACTTCCTCTCTGACCGGCAGGACGCGATGAACGTGTGGTCCATGCTGCCAGACGGCACGGACCTCACGCGTCACACCGAGTTTCTTGAGTTCGATATCCAGGAATTGGCTTCGGACGGCGAGACGCTCATCTTTCGCATGGGCGCGGATCTGTGGACGCTGTCTCCTGGCGGCACGCCTCAGCGGCTGGACGTAACCCTGCGCAGCGACATCCAGCAGGCGCTGATCGAGTGGGAGACGTCTCCGATGAGCTACCTCTCGGATGCGGCGCTCTCGCACGACGGGAAGACGGTAGCCCTGGTGGCGCGGGGAGAGCTGTTCACGGCTCCGGTCGGCACCGGCCGCTGGGTGCACGTATCCCGCGCGTCCGGCGTTCGGTATCGCAACGCGGTGTTCACCAGCGACAGCCTGCACGTCTTTGCCCTGTCGGACCGGAGCGGTGAACTCGAATGGTGGAAGGTGCGACGCGACGGTACGGCCCCGCCTGAGCAGGTGACGGACGGCCCGCCGATGCTCCGGCAGGGCGCGACGCCATCGCCCGACGGAAAATGGCTGGCCCATGGCGACTACGATGACCGCCTGTGGTTGGTTGATCTCGGGTCCGGCGAGACGACGCTGCTCGCCGACGCGCCGGCATTCGGCCCGTCCTGGACGCCGGACAGCAAGACGGTGGTCTACGGGCGCAACGACCCGAACATGCTAAGCGTGCTCTGGGCGCATGATCTGGATTCGGGCGATGCGGTCCAGCTTACGTCCAACCGCTTCAGCGACTACAGCGCGCAGGTGTCGCCCGACAGCAGCTGGATGTATTTCGTGTCTACCCGGACCTGGAATTCCAGCGTCGGCAGCCCGTGGGGCGAGCGGGCTCCGATGCCCTATTTCGACGACCGCGCGAAGATCTATGCCATGCCGCTGCGCGCCGGCGCGGCGTTTCCGTTTGCCGCTCCGTCTGAGGTGTCCCCGTCCAAGGCCGTCGGTGACATGCGATGGGACCTGGCGGCCCAACTACGCGAGGTGCCCGTGCCGGCCGGGTCCATGGGCCTCGTCGGAGTGACCGACAAGCGCCTCCTCTACGCAGAGGACGGCAACCTGAAGGCCATCGATCTCAAGCATGGCGCGGAGCCGGTCACCGTCGTCGAATCCGCCGGCTCATTCGAACTGTCCGGAGACGGCAAGAGTGTGTTGCTGCGCAAAGGATCGGCCTGGCACGTGATCCCTGCGTCCTCCGGAGCCGGTGCAAGGCTCAACGACGAGAACCGGGTGCAGCTGGGTGACTGGGAGTTCGCCGTCGACAAACGCGCGGAGTGGAATCAGATCTACATGGACATGTGGCGACTGCATCGCGACTACTTCTGGGATCCAGACATGGGTGGCGTGGACTGGGAGGCCATGCGAGAGAAGTACGCCCCACTCCTGCCGCGCGTGGGTTCGAGGGAGGCGCTGGCGGATCTCCAGGGCATGCTGGTATCCGAACTCTCGCTGCTGCATTCGAATGCAGGTGGCGGCGACAATCGCCGGGGCGAAAACCGGGCCTCGCCGGCGTTCCTGGGCGGGGACTTCGAGCGCGATTCGGCCACGGGCGGATTCCGGCTCGCGCACCGTCTGGACTATGACCCGGACCTGTTGGATTACCAGGGTCCGCTGGCCCACCCGGATGCCAATGTGGAAGTAGGCAGTGTCATTCTGGCTGTCAACGGTCAGTCTACCCGAGGCGCAAAGTCCATCGGCCAGTTTCTGCTGGACCAGTCCGGCAAGCAGGTACGCCTGCGCGTGCAAGACCCGGACGGCAGCCAGCGCGACGCCGTCGTTACGCCGGTTTCCGGCGGGCAGGAGTACAACCTTCGCTACCACGAATGGGAATACACCCGCCGCCTGGAAGCGGATCGGCTGTCCGATGGGCAGGTCGGCTATCTCCACCTGCGTGCCATGGGCCGCAGCGACGCCGGCCAGTTCACGCGCGAGTTCTACTCGCAACTGCGCAAACAGGGCATGATCATCGATGTGCGCCACAACAATGGCGGCAACATCGACTCGTGGGTGCTGACGCAGCTCATGCGTCGCCCATGGGCATGGTTCAAGCCGCGCTATGACTACGCCTACCCCAACATGCAGTACAGCTTCGGGGGGCATCTGGTGATCCTTGTGGATGAGCGATCGGCTTCGGACGGTGAGGCCGTGGCCGATGGGTTCCGTCGCCTTGGACTGGGCGCCTCAATCGGCGTTAGGACATGGGGCGGCGAGGTGTGGCTTTCGTCCTCCAACCGGCAAGTCGACGGTGGCGTCACGCGCGCGTCCGAGACGGGCGTGCATGCCGACGGCGAATGGCTTATTGAGGGCTGGGGTTATGTACCGGACATGGAGGTGGACAACCCGCCACACGCCACGTTCAACGGCACCGACACCCAGCTGGAGGCGGCGGTTGCGCACCTGCTTGGCCTCATCGACCAGGATCCTCGCCTGTGGCCGGAGGCGCCCCCATATCCAGAGCTTATTCCGGGCTACGGATTCCCGACGCCCTGGCGCCGGTAGGTCCGGGCCGTCCGCTCACGGGCGACGGCCGATGCCCTGCGTATCATCCACCCTCAACAAAACCTGCCCCCATGAAGACCGTCAAGTGTGACCTGTGTGACGCCACTGCCTCCGGCGAAACGTTCGAGGAGTGGATGAAGGCCCTGTTTCCGCATTACCAGCAGGCGCATCCGGAGATCGTAAATGACCCGAGCAAGACCAAGGCAGACGGCGAGCGCTGGATGGCGGAGAATCGCGTGCGCTTTGACGCGGCGCCGATGGACTAGCCGTCGGGGAGCCGCTTCTCGTCAACGAGCTTGCGGAGCGCGGCGAGATCGTCTCGGCCTTGCATGCGACCGAGCCACGCTGTTCGAGTGCAGATGGACGTTGAGGCCCGGACTTGTCCGCCAGCAGACTCCTCGCCGCTGGCCCACACCAGATACTCACGACCGAAGGCAAAGGGAAATCCGCAGCTCCCTCCTCCGAGGCTGGTGCCGACGATGATCGAATCCCGCCTCGGGCCTTTCCATACGTGGGATACATCCAGCGTGTAATCGACCCAATCGCCGGATGCCGCCAACCTGCCTTCTGTGACCTTGCCTCGGAAAACCAGGTCAGTGTTCACCCACGCACGGAGAACTTCTTCTTCCCTATTCCCATCGGTGGTCACCACGCAGGTACAATAATCCGCGTCAGGAGGGGACATCGGCCCCAGGAGTAATACAAGTAACCACCACATCATCGATGTCCGCCCGCTAGGAACAGCACATCAGACGCCCCGGACCTCGCCACCGCGACATCCGCCCGGCCGTCTCCGTTGACGTCACCGACCCCGAACCCGTAAACGGTGCCAAGACTGTCCCCGAGCGACAGCTCAAGGACGGGGTCTCCATTGAAAAAAACGCGAGTGGGCGCCTGGCGGTAGCCAACCAGCAAGTCCAGGAGCCCATCGCCATCAATGTCCGCCGACTCCAGCGCGTAGGGCATGTGGTCTCCGCTGTCCACTCGGACGCCGGCCGCAAAGGAACTGTCCTCCTGCTGGAGAAAAACCGTCGTGGTGCGCTTTCTGTCGTCGATGGCCACGAGATCCAGACGGCCGTCGCGGTTCCAGTCCAGGGCTGCGGCCGCCCTGAATGACGCATCCGCAGGCCCGAATCCGACGCGGCGGGTGAACGTGGCACCGAACAGCACGAGGCTTTGCCCCTCGTCCCGGTACGGCACGACCAGATCCGGGCGGCCGTCCTGGTTCACGTCCGCCACGGTGACGGTAGTCGCCGGTCCCGACGCGATGGGGCTGCAATCGATCTCGAAATCGCCCCAATTCATGCAGGTCCAGTTGTTGCCGGTGGGCGAATTGTCGCGGTTCGCCACCACAATGTCCGGCCAGCCGTCATCATTCAGGTCGGCTACAGTGCTGTTGCGGGTATGCCAGGCCGGGTCTCCGAAGGTGACCCGGGTCGGATACCGACCGAGCCCGTCATTGATCAGCACGTAGTTGGTGTCCGGCCGGTCATTGGAGACCACCAGATCGACATCGCCGTCGCCGTCCATGTCGGCCGCCGAGATGGAATACGTGCGATCCTCCGGGAAGGGCAGCGTATCTGCCGCTGCGAAGCCTCCTCGCCCATCGCCCAGAAGTAGAAGATTCGGACCGGGCCAGTGACGGCCGATGGCCAGGGCGATGTCATTGAAGCCGTCTCCGTTGGCATCGAAGACTTCCGCGTTCGCGCTGAGCAGGTCCCGCCCCTCCAGCACGGTGGCATCACCAAACTGCGGCTGCTCCAGCGCACAGGCGGTAAGCACGAGCAAGAGCGCGGGCAGGCCCCGACAAATCACGATTCTGCCGGAGGCTCCGGCTCCCCCGCGCGGTCGCGCAGCTTCCGGTCATAGAGCAAGCCAAACACCATACCGAGGGCGATTCCCACAGCGAGGTTGTCTAACGCAATACCGACACCGGCCCCGATGGCCAGGCCAATCGCGACTCCTCTGTTTTCGTCCATGGTTCCTGTACTCATGTGTGAGGCTCTCCGTCTGACCAGACTGCAAGCTCGTTACCGCTTGGATCCCGAAAATGGAACCGCCGCCCTCCGGGGAACGAGAAGATTTCCCTTGAGATACGTCCGCCGGCTTTCCTGACCGCATCCAGGGAGGACTCCAGATCGTGCGAATACAGGATGACGAGGGACCCGCCTGAGGACACGGTCTCCGCAGCGGCGATGCCTCCGGTCTCCCCGTCCCCCTCCTGCTTCCTGATGCCGCAGTAGGCGGGACCGTAGTCCGTGAACTGCCAGTCGAACGCCGCGGAATAAAAACGCTTTGCCTCCGACAGATCGGTGGCGTAGAACTCGATGTAGTTGATCTCGTGATGGATCATGGTCAGCGGCGATGAAGGTCGGCCGAAAGGTAACTCAGCCGGGAGGCGCGGTTCGAGGCCAAACTATTCCGACCTGAGCGTTGCCACTGGATCCATGAGCGCACATCGAATGGACTGGTAACTCACCGTCAACCACGCGATCAGGAGCGTCGCGACACCGGCGGCAGCCAGGATCCCGAGACCCATCTCAACGCGGTACTGAAACTCGGCGAGCCAGTTGTTCATGACCAGGTACGCAATGGGAGCCGCAATCACAAAGGCAGCGCCTACCAGCAGCAAAAACTCCCGGGACAGCAGGAGAGCCATCTGGGGGACCGATGCACCCAGCACCTTGCGGATGCCAATCTCCTTGCCGCGTTGCTCGGCGGTAAACGAAGCCAGCCCGAACAGTCCAAGGCAGGCGATGAAGATGGCTACAAGCGCGAACACATTGGACAGGCTGCCGAGCACCGCCTCGCTGCGATACGATTCGTCGAACTCCTCGTCCATGAAGCGCACATTCAGCAGGTAATCGGGATTGAACTGGGCATACAGCCGCTCCAGGCCGGCCAGCGCTTGTTGCGTCCGGTCTCCCGATATCCTGACATACATCTGGCCGAACGTCTCCGGTCTGTGCCGGAAGATCACTGGGCGAATGGGGTTGTACATGGACTCCATGTGGAAATCCTCCATGACGCCCACGATGGTGCCGGGCCGGTCCCAGAAGACAATCTCCTGGCCCACCGGATTCTCCATGTCCATCGCCTCAGCCGCCTGCCAGTTGATGATGTAGTTGGTGGTGTCGCTCCCGTACTCTGGCGCGAAATCGCGCCCCTGGGCAATGGTAATGCCCAGGGTCTTCGTGAAGTCGTACCCTACGTTGCCATTCCAGAACAGCGTGTTGTTCTCTGGATCCTTGCCGTCCCACTCAACGCCGATGGTATCGTTGCCGATGTTCATGGGGTTGATGTTCGAGGTCGAGACAGCGACCACCCCATCGACCTGGAGAAGCTCGTTCTTGAAGGTCTCGAACTGGTCCTGCATGGCCCCTTCCAGACGCACCATGGCCACATTCTCCCGGTCGAGGCCCAGGTCCTTGGTGCGGATGTAGTCCAGCTGCCGGTACACGGTGAGTGTGCCGACAATGAGCACAATCGACATCGCGAACTGGGTGACGACCAGCCCTTTGCGCAGAGCCGCGCCCCCGCCCGTGGTCGCGGACTGCTTGCGAAACACACTCGTAACCGAGAACGCCGACAGGTAGATGGCCGGATAGGTGCCTGCCAACAGTCCGGTGCCCAGAGCAATGACCAGGAACAGCACCATGTTCGAGCCCAGGCTGGCCAGAGATACCGACTTCCCTGTCAGCTCGTTGAAACTGGACATGAACGCAGCGACCAGCAGCGTAGCGATCAGAAAAGCCAGCGCGGCCTTCAGCAGTGACTCACCCATGAATTGGGTGGCCAGCGACTCGCGTGTGGCTCCGATGGTCTTGCGCACGCCGATCTCGCGCGCCCTGGCCGAACTGCGAGCAGTGGCCAGATTCATGAAGTTGATGCTCGCGATGAGAATGATCAGCAGGCCCACCAGACCGAACGCCCGCACATACTCGATACGCCCCCCCACCTGCACGCCCGATTCCCAATCGTTGTGCAGGTACTTCCGGCTGACAGGGTAGAAGAAGAGATCGGTCTGGTAGGAGTCGACTCGCTGGTCAATCATCCCGATGATCTTGGCGTTGAATGCCTCGAGATCTGTACCGGCTCGCAGCCGCGCAAACATGCGGAGCCCGTTGTTGTCCCACTGCTCAACCCACTGATTGCGGGAGACGAACTCCTCAATCGGGATGACGAAGTTGAAGTTCAGCTGCGTGGTCGAAGGCGGGTCTGCAGCCACACCGGTCACCGTCATGTCGATGCGGTTGTTGACGGTGATCACCTGGCCGAGAACCTCCCGGGAGCGCCAGTCTGTGCCGAAAAAACGGGCCGCCACCGACTCTGTCAGGACGATGGAATCTGGCGCATCCAGCGCGGTCTGTGGATTGCCCACCAGGAGCGGGAAGGAGAAGACCTCGAAGAAGTCGGGCCCTGCCCATCGCCCGTTAATGCGCATGCGTTCCTGCTCATGGTTCAGGAGCATCCAGGTGTCCCAGCTCCAGAGCACGGTATTCTCGACCTCGGGGTATTCGTCGAGCAGCGCCTGTGCCAGCGGCTTGGGGATAGATTCTGTTGTGCCTTTGACGCCGGAGAACGTGGAGTGACGCATCACGGAGTAGATGCGATCCCCATCCTCATGGAAACGGTCCGTGGACAGCTCGTCCTGGATCCACAGCGTGATGAAGAAGGCGCACGCGAGGCCCACGGCAAGGCCCGCAATGTTCAGGGCCGCATAACCTTTGTGCCGAAGCATGGTGCGAAAGGCGATGCGGAGGTAATTCCGGAGCATGGGATTCGGGCGATGGACTCTCGTCGATAGACACCGGACCGGGGAGATCCGTTTGCGAGTTTTGCGAAGAGTCGGGCCTCAGGTTGCGCCGGACCACGAAATGCCCGCCGCCGATCAGTCGACGTGCCCGCCCCTCTTCTTGCTGGACGCAAGCCAAAAGCCCCAGGCGGCCAGGACCAGGGACCCCGCTCCTACCGCACCCGAGGTGCTTGCGAGTCCATTCCCCACCGTCAGAGCCAGGGTAATCGCCACAACCCCGGCCAGGAGAAAGAACCAGGCGACGCCCCGATACAGGGCACCTGCCACGCGACGGCCGCCCGCGGTGGAGAGCGGGGGGATCAGGCACGGTCCGGGCTCGTGGTACCGGCCACAGATGCCGCAGTACCGATCGGCAGTAGTGGTGTCTTCGTGCATGGCGGTCGCTGGGCGGAGATTCGAGTCCAAGATAGCCACATCGGCCTTGACATACCTCACACTATGAGGTATAGTGATACCTCACACTGCAAGGCATAGACATGCTCAGCAAGGACTTGACGGCCGCGACACTCCGCCCGGCGGTGCTGTCGATTCTCGCAGACGGCGAGAGCTACGGCTACGAGATCATCAAGAAGGCCTTCAAGGCCTCGGATGGCCAGATCGAATGGGCCGAAGGGGCCATCTACCCGATGCTACACCGGTTTGAGCGACAGGGCCTGATCGCTTCTCGCTGGAAGACCGCTGAGAACGGACGCCGCCGCAAGTACTACCGACTGAAACCCAAAGGTCGGGAATCGCTGGCGTCCGAAAAGGCCCAGTGGAAGACGGCGGCCAGTCTCCTGAACACGTTATGGGGTCCGGAACCATGTTTGACCTGACGTCGGCCGTAACAAGGTGGCGAACGGCGTTTCTTGTCAGACGCTGGTATTCGCGAGGCGATGTCGCCGAACTCGAGTCGCACCTGCTCGATGTCATCGAAGAGCTGCAGGCCTCCGGTGTCTCCGAGTCGGAGGCCTTCGAACGGGCCGTGAGGGACGTGGGCGATGAAGCATGCCTGCGGGCGCGCTACCAAGCGGAGTGGCGCGAGAAACACTTTCTGATCAGGTATTGGCGCAACCTGGCGGCTGAGAATGCCGCATTGCCCGATCGCCGGCATCGATTGGCCTACCGGGCGCTGCGCTCCTATTCGTTCTGGGTGGGAGCGGGAAGCTTCTCGTACCTCTACTTCTTTGGCTGGCTCTGGTCGTCGGGCGTGTCTCCATTTGCGCAGGGCCTCTCGCTGGACGGACAGGGCATGCCGTTTCTCCTTCTCTGGGGCCTGGGCAGCGTCTTCAACCTGAGCCCCTTCTCTCGCTGGTCGGGCTCGCGGGGCGACTGGACCCGAGTCGGCTACACAGCCCTCCTCGTAGTCTCGACCATAGCCGTTTTGATGACCGGAAACGGCATCGCAAACATCGACGCCGTGCCAGGCGTGGCGATCTTCGTCTTCTCGCTCCTGTGCGGCCCGCTGCTTTGGGGAGTGCAGGTCCTGGCGCGGCGTGAGCCCATGCTCTCGGACGCCTGAGACTAGCCGTCAGGCAGCGAGTCCACGAGCTCGACCATGCGCTTGAGGTGCTCCTCCGAAGGAAGCCGTCCGCGGCCGCCCCCGAGGTTGTCCACCATATGCTCGGGGTCTCCGGTGCCGGGCGCCGCCACGGTCACCGCCGGGTGAGCGACTACAAACTTCAGCATGAACTGCGCCCAGGTGTGCGCATCAAATTCCGCGGCCCACTCGGGGAGCGGCCTGTCTCCAATTCGGCTCCACATTCGGCTCCGGCCAAATGGCAGGTACACCATCACGGCGATGCCCCGGTCCTGGGCCAGCGGGAAGATCTCCTCTGCCGCCGCGCGGTTGTCGATGGCGTAGTCGATGCCGATGAAATCCAGCGGGTACTCACGCATCACATCCATGAGGTCGCCGTACCGCCGCGAACTCGTGGTGGTCATGCCGATGTGCCGAATCTTGCCCTCCTGCTTGTACTCCTGCAGGATGCCGAGCTGGGTAGGCGGGTCTCCCAGGTTGTGCACCTGGTTGAGATCGATGACATCGACTCGCAGGCGATCGAACGAGCGTTCAATCTGCTCTCGTACCGCCGTTGGATCCGCATCGCCCCCGCCACGCGGCGCCACGTTGACCTTGGTAGCCCAAAAGATGTTTTCGGCAAAGCCGTCCGCCTCGGCCCACTCTCCTGCGTACGTCTCGGAACCACCCCGGCCATATCCGGCCGCGCTGTCGAACAACCGTCCGGCGCCCTCTGCGCCCTCGGCAAGCGCATGAAGCACCGCCCGGTGATCGGCCAGTTCTTCTTCGGTCGAATTGATATTGATCCAGCGTCCGCCCAGACCAATGATGGGGATCTCGACACCCGTTGACGGTATGGCCCGCGTACGTACCGCGTCCGTCTGCAGGGCAAGAAGATCACGGGGTGAGAGTCCCAGCGCCATGCCGGCGCCGACGCCTCCGGTGAGTCGAAGCCATTCTCGTCGAGTGATCATTGTCGCGATGGGGGTTGGTTCAGGCCCCTAATAAACGAAGTCGCAGTCAATGCGGGCAGCGAACTCGCATTCTGAAAGTATGGCGATTCTGTGGTGACCCGATTCAGGGATTCCATCGCTCGAGCGCCCCTTTTCCGGCGAGAATGCGATCCCGATATTTGGCGATGCGGGCAATGCGTGTTTCCGACTTCTTGGCCGAATTCAGGTTGATGACATAGCTCTTCTGGCGTCCCGGCGTGAGCTGGGAGAACGCTACAGCGAGTTCGGGATCGGACTGGAAAGCCTCCAGGAGTTCGTCCGGAAGCTCCAGTTCCGTTTGCACCTTGGGCGCCTTGATACCGGCCTCGGCGTAGCGCATTGCTTCCTCGAGGTAGGCCTTGATCAACGGCTCTTGCGCTGCAGGCTGCTCGTTGCTAGTAAAACGAATCATGTCCGCGTGCTGACTGTTAGGCCCGGATTTTTGCAGGATCCCGGCCTGATCCTGCATCAGCGCCGCGTTGAAGAAGCTGAGCCGATAGTCAGCGCGGAAGGCCCCGATGATCGCAATGTTGCGGTCCGCGTGCATGTAGCACGGGTGTCCCCACTTCACCGTCTCGGTCAGTCCGGATTCAATGCACAGGCGGCGCAAATCCAGCAGCCCGGCCTCCCACCGTCGCGTCGAACAGTCCGGCGTGGCGAACCGCTCGCACCGGCCGCATCCCACGGTGAAATAGTCCTCGATGTTGGTGATCATGGTGTTCGGCATGACAACTCCGAACATACCACTCAGGGAGCCAACACCCCGAGCGGTCATGGCGCCAGCGCCCAGGCAAACTCATGCTCAATCAACCATGCCGCCATGGCGTCCAGGTACCCGTGCACATAGGGCAAGTCCCCTGCCTGGGAGCGCATCTCCCGAACGCTGCCAGTCACCGCGTCCCGCATGTTGTGATTGGCGTCGGGAAATGTGCGAATGGCCAGGGATGCCTGCGGATTTCGGCCGATGGTCTCCCGGTACAGGGCAGCGGTGCGACGCCAGTTCACGTTGGTGTCTTTCTCGCCGAAGAGGGCCAGCACGGGCATATCCAGGGCGGAAAGCAGTGAATCGAATCCGGGCACATAAACAGCGAGACCCTCTTCGCTGTCGCGCACCATGGTCCCTTGCTTAAACTGCGCCTGGTAGGCCACAAAGTCAGCCTCAGAGGCGGTTTGGGCCCAGCCCAAGTATTGCATGAACGGCTCCTCCGCCAGCACAGTCGCGGCCTCCAGGTAGTCCTGATACGAGCCGCCCAGTGCGGCCGCATCAAACGCCTGTTGCCAGGCCCGGACCACGCGCGCGGTCTCCTCCTCAGATCGGCCCTCGATGGGCAAATTCGAGGCGATGAGGTAGCGGGCATTCTCCATGGCATCCACCCCGCTGACCGAGATCCAGAAGGCGATCTCAGGGGCGTCCCGCATGGCCAGTGGAGCGATCCAGCCTGCCCTGCTGACGCCCCATAATCCGACTCGCTCGGTCCCGGGACGGCCGGAGGTCTGGAGCGCTCGCACGGCCGCCACGACCTCGCGCGCGCTTTCCTGTACGGGCTGATTGATGTCAAAGTCGCCCTCACTCAGGCCCATCCCCGGCTTGTCCCAGACCAGCACATTCAGACCGAGTGAGGCAAAGTGGCTACGAAGGCCCCAGTACCAGTTGCCGGCCACAACGTCGGTCTCTCCATAGCCATGGACAAGGATGATGGTGGCCGCCGGCTCGCGCTCGGTGGGCGTATCGAGCAGTCCGACCAGGCGGATTCCGTCCGACACAAAGTCGTAGTGCTCAGTGTTGATCGGTGCCTCAGGGCTGCAGCTTGTCAGCGCTGCGGCCAGAAGCAAAGGGGCCAGCAGATGCGATCTCATGGGGGAGGGGGGGATTCTGATTCGATGGGCTTATCGATCAGATTCACCCCGAGTTGCAGTATCGTCGGGATGGAGTCGCCTCGGCAGCGGAAAGCGCAGTCCTACGGCTCCCGAAGGATCTTCTCCATTTTCCGGCCCTTTGCCAACTCATCGACCAACTTGTCCAGGTAACGCGCCTGGCGCGTAAGCGGCGTCTCAATGTCCTCGATGCGGTAGCCGCAGATGACCCCCTTGATGAGGGTTGCGTTCGCGTTGAGGTCCGCCTCCCGAAAGAACTCCTCAAAGGTGGACTTGGCGTCGATGTGGCGCTGCAGGTCGGCATCGTCAAAGCCGGTCAGCCACTCGATCACGCGGTGCAATTCCTCTTTGCTCCGTCCCTTGTTCTCAACTTTGGTGACGTAGTGCGGATACACGCCGGCGAACGTCAGCTTGGCAACGCGCGCGTCGTGTTCGGGGGTCGTGGTCGGCATGAGGGTTCAGCTTTGCGGGAATGTACGCCGGGCTCTTTGACGTGTTGCTCGATTCGAGGCCGCCCGGGCGCGTGCGCATATGGCGACGGCCCGCAGGCCGCATGGCCTAGCACACCGCCGAGTCCTTTTCGCCGGACTACGGGATTACCCTGAATCCAAGTCGTTCCTGCTCGCTTTCACCGAGATGAAGCACCGCACTTAGAGCGTACCCGGACCCGACAAATCCAAATCCTCCCTCCACGTTGGACATGGTGCCCGGCTGAATCAGCACCTCCCGGTCAAACGTGCCTCCTGGCGGGACCCAATCGGGACTGCTGACCGTCAGCGACAATTCGATTCCGAGAAGCCGCACGCCGAAAGAACGGTCGCGGCGCCCCCTTAGCTCGAGTCGCCTCCAGATCTCAGCGGCATCGGAGTGGTAGTCGATCTGGAACTGCATGCCATCCGCTGCCGGCTCGACCGCGTGGTCGTACGAAATCGGGACAAACAGCGTCTGGACCACCAGGCTGTCCCCCGGCGGTGGATCAACCGGCTGCAGGCCGGATTCTCCCGGCACCAGCGTGGGATACACCCGCCAGGCTGCAGGAAGCTTGGCTTGCACCACATAGCGGACCGTGACGGCATTCAAGCGCTCCGTATCCGGACCGACGAATACCGTTTGGGTCAGGTGGAGATTATCCTGGAGTGGTCGCACATCGATCGCCGCAAGACCGGGCACGGCCACCAGGACCTCCGAGCGACGACCTTCGTGGCGCTCCGAAGCAACCGTGAGTCGGTAGTCCGTGCCAAACTTTGCCCTGAAATCGCTCCAGAAAACATGCACCGGACCGTCTGGTGAACTGACCAGCGAGTCCGTCCAGGTCGTCCGCACGCTCGATCCGAGTTCTTCCGAGACAACCAGAACGCCAAGGTCCGTTGGGACCTCGGCCAGCGTGGATTGAACCGGAAACACGATGACGGCCTGCGTATCCGCGTGCGGGTTGAATACCCCGTAGAGGCTGAAGAAGTAGTCCCCTCCCGCTCTGGGAGCTACATCTGAATCGCAAGCCGTCAGGAGGGCTATCAGAAGCGCAATGGCGGCAGAGGAGCATGTTCGCGATGTCATCCGTGACCTTTCTGGGCGTTGCGCTGGGCGACGTGTGAAAGGCCTTCGGCCACGCTGTGGTCGCGGCTGAAGTTCATCGACTCCTTGATTCCTCGCACCGTCGCCGGGGACTTGCCGGCGATGGTACCGGCCAGTCCCATCACCGTCGTCATCATGGTGTCCCGATCCTGGAAGGCCTGGTTGAGCAGGCGCATGGACCTGGCCTCCTCGCCATCGAACTCCCGGCCTGTATACGCCAACTCGCGCGCGAGCCCATCGCCAATCAATCCGGGCAAGCGCTGGAGGGTGCCCAGGTCCGCCACGATGCCCAAATCAACCTCCTTCACGGAGAATCGAGCACGCTCGGTGGCGTAGCGCATGTCACAGGCGGTGATCACGTCCACCGCTCCCCCGATACACGCGCCGTGGACGGCCGCGAGCACGGGTTTGTGGCATGCCTCAATGGCGCCGACACAGTGCTGGAGGTCGAGGATGAATGCGAGCAACTTCCGCACACGTCCTTCCGCCGGCAGACCTTCGACCTCCGCCTGCAACCGGCCGAGCAGCGCGAGATCAATCCCGGCGCTGAAGTGCTTGCCGCGGCCTGAGAGCACGCCGACTCTGGCTGAGCTTTCGTGCAGCCACTCGAACGCGCGGCGAAGATCCTGCCACATCGTGCCGTTGAACGCATTGGCCTTTTCGGGGCGATTGAGTTCGATGTGGGCGATGCCGTCGGATTCGCTGACGGCGATGGTTTCGAGATTCATGCGCGGTGCTGTGACAGGTCAGCGGTCTTCGGGAGCAGGACGGGGTCGTTCACACGGGTTGCAAGTGGGTGTCCCGCGGCCCTTCCGCGGTCATGGGTGAATCTAGTCGAAGGGCCGGAAGAGAGTTATTTTTACTACAATTGCAACATTATCAATCGCAACCGTATCGCCCGTCATGGAAAAGTCCCCACTAGGCGAGTTTGAGGAGCTGGTGCTGTTGGCCGCCCATGGGCTGGGAGGTGATGCCTACACGGTCTCGATCCAGGAGCGCATTGAACAGCATGCCGGCCGAATGGCAGCGCTTGGAGCCATCTACACGGCCTTGCGGCGCCTGAAGGACAAAGGCTTCCTCACTTCGGAGATGGGCCCGTCCACCCCGCAGCGCGGCGGCAAGCGCAAGCGAATGTATACGGTCACTCCCAGCGGCAAGGAGGCCCTGTACCTGGTGCGCCAGACGCGAAACCGCCTGTGGCAGGAAGTGAGCGGAAGACCCGCCTGGATCCTCTCATGACGCACCCCTCGAAAGCCGGTGGCTGGCTTTTTCGCCTCCTGACTGTTGGCCGACATCCGGTGGACACCGACCAGGTCGAACGGGACCTCCTGGAGGCGTTCGAGCGACGCTGCGAGCGCATCGGAATCAGGGAGGCCCGTCGAGGCTACTGGCGCGACCTCATCAGCATTTCCCTGAACACTGCGTGGCGCGATGCCGAGCGCGATGCCCGCATCCCCCGTCCGATCATGCTCCGCGACTTCCTGATCACCGCTGTGCGAAGCCTGCGACGAAGCCGCTGGCTTACCGCATCCAACCTTCTTGGACTGACAGTGAGCATTGCGTGCTGTCTGCTGTTGGTGCGACATGTGCTCAATGAGATCGCTGTCGATGCGCACCTGCCGGAGGTAGACAGGACCTACCGCGTTGTACGCGGCGGCGAGCAGCCCACCCAGGCATCGACTTCCGGGCCAACCGGCCCAAGACTGGTCGAACTGCTTCCCGAGGTCGCTTCCTCGACAAGGGTCTTCCGCTACTGGAACACGCCGTTCATCTCGCAGGGCGACATCGGCTCCATTGAACACGGCTTCCTGTTCGCAGACGCAAACCACTTTGAGTTCTTCCAGGGCGAGTTCGTGGAGGGCTCAGCGGCAGGCGCATTGCAAACCCCGAACTCGGTCGTCTTGACAACCGAGAAGGCCGCTGTCTACTTCGGAGACGAGCCCGCGCTGGGCCAGCGGCTGCTGTTCAGTGGCGACCGCGAATTGGTGGTCACTGGCGTGGTACAGCCGTCGGAGCAACGATCGCATCTGACGTGGGACTTCCTGGCCTCCTTCTCCACGATTCCGGACATGCTCTGGCCCGGGGCCGTGACGTCCTGGGGCTTCAATGCGTATCGCACCTATGTCCGGCTGGAGCCGTTTGTTTTGCCGGAGAGCGTGGCCCCCAAGCTCACCGATTTTCTGGAGCGCGAGACCGACGAGCTCACGGCCTCCCTCTTTCTCGAGCCGGTGCGGGACATCTACCTGCACTCCTCCGTGGACGGCCAGATCGGCCCGGTGAGCGACATCAACTACGTCTACATCCTGGCGTCGATTGCGCTGCTGCTGGTGCTCCTGGCCTGCATCAACTACACCAATCTCGCCACCGCCCGAGCCAGCGTGCGGGCGCGAGAAGTTGGCGTTCGAAAAGTCCTCGGCGCGTCTCGCTCTCAGGTAGCGCTGCAATTCCTCGGCGAGTCCCTCGCCCTCGTGACCGTGGCCTCCGTTCTGGCGCTTTGCGTTGCCTGGCTGGCCGTGCCCGTGCTGCAGGACATGGTCGGCCTTTCGCTCACGCCAGCGTCGTTGCTGGCTCCGGAGATGCTGCTCTGGGCAGTCCTGATTCTGGTCGGAGTCGGCCTGCTGGCCGGGACCTACCCGTCTGTGGTGATGTCCTCGGCGCAGCTGCTTAGCCTCGTGCGCGGCGGCGACACCTCCGGAAATGCCCGACTCAGACGGTCGCTGGTGGTGTTCCAGTTCACGATGTCGATCGTGCTCATTGTCAGCGCAATCGTCATCGCCCGTCAGTTGGAGTACGTCGAGCGTGCACGCCTGGGATTTGATCAGGAAGCCGTGCTCGTCCTTGAGATTCGAGACCCTGAAGTAACCCGGAGCATGGAGGCCTTCAAGGGTGAGCTGACTCGGCACGCGTCCATATCGCGAGCCAGTGCGGCTTCGTCCATCCCCGGCGGCACCTTCCCGACCGGAAATGTCTATTGGGAAGGCGCGGGCGATGGGGAAACTGCCATGATGGGCGGAATCAACACAGACGCGGACTACGCGGCGGCCCTGGGCCTCGAGCTGGCTGCCGGCCGCTTCCTTACTGGGCGCGAGGCGGACTCCTCGGCGGTGGTTGTGAATGAGACCGCCCTGGCCCGGTTCGGATGGGGAGGCCCCGAAGAAGCATTGGGACGACGCGTATCGTGGGGCGGCGGCTCAGATGCGCATGTCGTTGGCGTGCTCCGTGATTACCACGTCAAGTCGCTTCACGAACCGATTACCCCGATGCTGCTGTTTCCGGCGCGGACCGGCGCACACCTGGCGTTGCGTGTGGATCGGGCCGCGGTTTCTGAGGCGCTGTCACACGCACGGGAGACCTGGGATGCGATTGCGGTCAATCAGCCGTTCAGCTACAGCTTCCTGGACGAGCAGCTGGCCGGACAGTATGAGACCGAACGAACCAGTGCCCGCCTGATTGCAGCATCTGCGCTGCTGACGGTGCTGATTGCCTGCCTTGGCCTGCTTGGACTGGCTGCCTTCACAGCGGAACGCCGCATTCGGGAGATCGGAATTCGCAAGGTGCTGGGCGCTACTCAGGGCCAGATTCTGGGGCTCCTGGGACGGGAGCTTCTCTCCCTGGTGGTGGTGGCTTTTGTACTTGCAGTGCCCGTGAGCTACGTGGCGATGTCGCGCTGGCTGGACCGATTCGCGTTCCACACAGAGTTGGGCGTCGGGCTGTTTCTCGTGGCTGGCATCGGCGCGTTGGTGATTGCCGGCGGTACTGTTGCGTACCAGGCGTTCTCGGCCGCCCGGCGCGATCCTGTGGTCAGTTTGCGGACCGAGTAGCCGCGTCAGGCGGAAGGCGGGTCCCAGGGCTTCAGCCGTGGTCGTGCGGCAGGGCAGCTATCGCGATGAGCGCCCTTACTGCGAGCACGGCTTCGCGAAATGATAGGCGAACCCGAATCGCAGTGCGCCACTGAACGGGGACCTCCCCCAGTTCTGCTGACTCAGCCGGAACGGCAATTCCATGCCTCCCTCGAGCTGAATTCGACGCGACAGGGGGACCAGCAACGATGCCCCGGCTTCCAGGCGGGTAACCGTAGAAGCGAAGTCCAACTCGTCGGACTCTGCTCTCCATGGACCAGATTGGTATCGTGCGCGCATACGGTGGGTGCCAACGCCCGCGAAGTAACGAAGCGGTAGCGGCATACGCCCTGTTATTGCCTGCAGCTGCGCTCCGATCGTCCAGGCCCGGTAGTCGTACGACGAACAGTGCAGGCACTGCTCACTGCTCGGTCCGCCGGCCCAGAACCCCATGGCGAAGGCAAGGGATGCATTGCGTGCAGCGCCCAGGTGACCGATGGGAACGCTAGCCACTACCTCCGGATGGAGGACCGCGGAGTACGGGGTGATTGATGGCCGCAGCAGCCCGACGCTGGCGCCTAACTCTGGGCCTGATTGCGCCTGGACGTGGGTGGCGCCGAGGCAGAGAGTTGCGATGATCAGCAGGAAGCGCAGGGCGATGGGATGCAGGAGTTTGGGGGGCTTCAACGGCCGCTGGAACCGACAAGTTTAACTTTGATAAAGCCAGCCAATTCAACAAACGAAGCGCTCTCCTGGCCATCAGGGCCTTCCTGTTCATGAACTGGTTCCGATTCGCGCCTGGGGAGATCGAAACGGTCACGATGATCGAAGGCCTGGCAGCGGGAACCGTTGACGAGACCGCCCTGGGCAAGTGGATCGAGGCAAACCTAACTCCTCGAGCCAAATGAGGTGCTCAGCGCGGCTTCTCTACACCGCGTGCTTCCCGCGCGATCGTCGCGTACGCGTCAGCCTTTCTCTCGATATACTCGTCCTTGCTGCCTGAGGCCCCGTCCGCCCGGAGTTTCTGCTCGGCCAGCCAATCTGCCCGATCCGGGTGTGCACGCAGGTAGTCCCTGAACGCGAGGTGGCGCCGCAACTCCTCCGCTCCGGCTTCCGAAGCGTAGAGGTGATGCCTTGGGAGTGCGGCCACCGCAGCCGCTGCCTCCGGTTTGAACACTTCTCGACCGGGGATCCCCTGATCCCCGTGATGCCGATACCCGGCCTGCTCCAGCGCTGCGGTCACGGACTCCAGGCCTCCGCTCTGGTGCTCGACGTGGACGTCCACGATATCCTTTGCCGGCATCCCGGGGATGGACGTGGACCCAATGTGGTGCACGCGCGAGCCCTCAGGCAGAAATCGACCGAGGTATCCGGCCAGCTCCGCAAACCGCTCAGGCCACGCCGACTGGTAGGGCACAATGTGTCTAGAGTAAGCCATGCGGGCTGCGGCACCTACGAATGCCGGGGCCACAGGTGGGACCGCCGCACCTTCCCTTCATCCAGATGCGCCGATTGCTGAAGCAGGCGCTCGAGCTCCTCCCAGGGCGTGTCGTCAAACGAATGCAGGTCCATGAAGCGCATGTACTTCTGATCACCCTGGAGCAGGTCGCACGGATCGTCCAGAAACACCCCGCGCCCGAATCGCACCCGGACAAAGCCGTTGTGGATGTCCACGAAGCAGATACCGCCCGTGACTGTGCCACCCTTTTTCGGGTCGAACAGCGTGATGCCCGTGCGTCGGATGCGCTCTTCGGCCCAGGGCTTCACGCCGAACGCCAGTCCGCGGACCTCGAGCATGATCTCGAGCAGGTCCGGCGGCGCAGAGCGGAACGCGCTCTCGACCGCCTGGAGGGATGCGATGAAGGAGTCACTCATGCTCCACAACCCGCGCGATGGCGAGTCCATCGTATCCCTTGCTGCCGACGGTCTGAATGCCAGCAGCGTCCAGCAATGGATTGTCGGCCACGTCCTTCAGGAAGGTGCGCAGTCCATCCAGGTCGGGGTCGGACTCCGTTTCGTCGAATACGGCCCCGCCCTTGACGATGTTGTCGGCAATGATGAGCGTGCCTGGTCGGGAGAGTTCGAGGCTCGCTGCCAGATAGTCGGGATAGCCTTTCTTGTCGGCGTCCAGGAAGATCAGGTCGTAGGGTTCGGCCTCTTCGCTCTGGAAAGCGCGGAGGGTCTCGGAGGCCGGGCCGACGCGGATGTTCGTCAGGTGATCAAAGCCGGCGGCCTTCAGGTTTTCGCGCGCGACCGCGGCGTGGGATTCCTCCAGCTCCAGACTCGTGATGTGCCCATCGGCCGGAAGACCCTTTGCGAGCCAGATGGTGCTGTAGCCTCCAAGCGTGCCGATTTCGAGCACGCGCCGAGCGCCCGAAATGCGGACCATGAGGGTGAGCAGTTTACCGAGGTTCGGAGAAACGGCAATCTCCGGAAGACCGGCTTCTGCGCTGCGCCTGAGGCACGCTTCCAGCGACGGGTCCGGCGCGACGAAGAGTCTCTCCAGGGCGAGATCAATGTGATGCCATTGCTCGCGCATCAGGGTCCGCAACGCGCCTCCAGCGCGAGCATGGCTTCGGCGAATGCCGTTCCCATCGCCACGAACCCGTCGGAGTCATAGTGCCAACCGTCGTCGAGATAGGCATAGCCATCCGTGTCCGTCATGTAGGCGGCGCACGCGTCGTTTTCGACCCAATCCTGTTGGGCTTGCTGCACCGTGCCGATGTAATCCATCACCGTGCCGTCATCGGCCATGCCTGAGTCCGTGATCTTTCCGATGACCACCGGAAGGTCGTCGACCCGGAGTGCCGCCC
This sequence comes from Rhodothermales bacterium, assembly GCA_017643395.1. Classification (NCBI taxonomy): domain Bacteria; kingdom Pseudomonadati; phylum Rhodothermota; class Rhodothermia; order Rhodothermales; species Rhodothermales bacterium. Next base: position 401,666 of record JAEPNP010000004.1, read on the forward strand.
GCAGGAGGTCCATCAGGCGGGCGATGTTGTCGCGGTAGGCATCAGCCGCCTGCTGGCTGTCATAGGCGTCCGCTTCCCCCTGCATCCAGAGAATGCCTGAGGGGATGAGGCGATCGGGCAACCCGTCGCCGTCGACATCGCTGTGGGAAAACGCGTTTCGAAGGGTTTTGAGCGCGTGGTCGTACTGGTTCAGTCCGGCCCCATCGGAGAAGTCCGGATGCCAATTGCCGAAGCCGACCCCATCGGCCAGCCCCGAGCCCCCAAGCGCATACTTGATGAGAGCGATTTTTGCGTGCGAGCGCTCGGCCATGGTGTGGCCGAAGTACAGTTCCGGCCCGAATCGGTCCGATAGCGCGTTGCTGATGCCGTCGGACCGGAAGCCGGTGCCGAATCCGGGCTCCAGCGGTTGCCAGACGCCCACTCCGCCGGTCGTATCGTTATCCGAGGCCATCTGCCCCGCGTAGATCATCACCTCGGACGATGGGGTCTTCATGCCGTCCGGCAGGTCGGCGTTGTATCCGAAGCCCTCCATGTTCGATTGGCCACCGAGGTAGTAGACCTTGTAGGTGGAGCCTTCGCCTGACGAGGCCTGGCCCGCACAGCCGGCGGCGACGAGGCCTGCGATCAGGATGAACAGCGAGTTGAGGAGGTACTTCATCTTGGCGAGACGAGGGTCGGTTCAGCACGCATGGTAGGCATCTCGCCGAGTCGTGTCATCCCCGACGCAGCTGCTTGATGCGGAGGCCGTTGCCGGAGTCCTCCATGAGCGTTGCGAGCCTGCTCTCGCGCGTCGCCTCCCGCTTGGCCGCCATCACCCATCGGGCAGTCTTTACCCGATACCCGTCTGGCTGAGCCTGGTAGAATTCCCAGGCGCCTTTCGCGGCCTTGAAGCGCGTGATCATATCCGGTGTCAGGTCGGCGGTGAGGTCCTTGACCCGGTATCCACTGTCCGGGTGCAGGTCCTTGTACGCGTACGCCGCGAGACCCTCGGGCCTCATGCGCCCCTCCTTCTTGAGCCTCTCAACTTGGTCAATGTTGCGCTGACTCCACACGCTCTTGCGCTTGCGGGGCGTAAAACGGATGATGTAGCTCTCGCTGTCGCGCGACTTGCGGATGCCGTCAATCCAGCCGAAGCAAAGGGCTTCGTCGACGGTGTCCTCCCAGGTGACAGAGGGTTTGCCGGTGGCCTTCTTGTAGTAGCCGACCCAGAGGTGGTCTTCGTTGGCGTGGTTGGCTTCGAGCCATGCGCGGAAGTCGGCCGGGGTTGGGAAGAATGTCGGGTCGGTTGCGGACATTTGGCTGCTCTGGGGAGGTGGCAGCCTAGCACACCCGGCGGCTTGGCGCAATGGCGCGGGGCGGCGCTGGAGTCTGTGGCACGCCTGGCCGGCCGGCGCTGGAGTCTGCGGCAGGCCTCGCCGGCCGCAGCGGCGCTGGCGCTCACCGAAATCGCCGCGACATGGAATCCGGTCCCGCCACTACACCTTGGTGCCGTCTCCGAAGGCTCCGATGTGGAATCCGGCCCGATATTCGACTTCGGCCACGACGCGGACGGAGGCCACGTAGAATCGGACCCCTGTATTCCACATCGGGCGCCGAACCGACCCAAAACCGGAGCTCCCGCTTGACCCGAAGCGCCGGTTGCGCAGAGCTTCACTGCATGACCCGGGTCCTATCGGCCACAATCCTCGCGCTGGCCCTGGCCGCGGCGGCCGGCGCCCAGGCCCAGCCCTTCGTCGAAGTGCAGGCCGGGGAGAGTGCCGTCATCATCTCCGCCCCCCACGGTGGGTACCTAACGCCCGACTCCCTCGCCGACCGTTCCTGTGCCGGTTGCGTGACGGTGCGAGATTCCAGGACGCAAGAGTGGGCCCGGGCGCTCGCTGATGAACTGGCGATGCGCACCGGGGTACGCCCCCACGTAGTCATTAACCTGCTGGCTCGCACCAAGCTGGATGCCAACCGCGAGATCGTGGAGGCAGCCGATGGCGATCCCTGGGCGGAAGTGGCGTGGCAGACCTATCACGATGCCCTGGAGGTCGCCTCCGATGTGGCCGTGGCCGAGTGGGGATACGGCCTGGTACTGGACCTGCACGGTCATGGCCACGCCAATCCCCGGTTTGAGCTGGGCTACCTGCTGTCGGCGAGTGCGCTCCGGGAGAGCGATGCCGCACTGGACGCCCGCGGTGCGCAGACCAGCATGCTTGCGCTGCTTGCCCGGTCGTCCGCAGCCCCATCGGCACTGATCAGGGGCCAGGAAAGCCTGGGTGAGTTGCTCGTGCGCGAGGGCGTGCCCGCGACACCCTCTGCCACAGACCCCGCCCCCGCGGAAGGAGAAGCCTTCTTTTCCGGGGGCTACATCACTCGACGTCACGGCTCACGGGACGGCGGGCAGGTGGACGCCGTTCAACTCGAGGCCCACTTTCCGGGCGCTCGAGACTCCGAGGCCAGCATCGCCCGCCTCGCGACCGATGTCGCTGAGGCCGTCGCGAACTTCCTGGACGCCTGGTACGAACAGTCTGTCGGCGTACGGCAAGAACTCCCCCGGCGCTCATCGTGCGTCGAACTGCGTGCCCGAATGGTGCGACTGCTCTGCGAAGGACCGGCCACGGTCTTCGATCCGCTCGGTCGCCTACTCGGCCGGGTTGGGGCCGGCACTTCGTGGCACGTGCCGGGACACATCGCCCCCGGAGTCTACTTCATCCGGTACGGCTCGACCATCGAGCCGCTGGTGCTCGGGCACTGAGCCCATCGACCGCGCAAGAGTGCTACTTCTGCGCGCTCTGCTGAATCAACGCGGCGAGACCGAACAGCACCATGGCACACGTGACCGATACCATCAGAAAGCCGAGGTAGGATACGAGGTGCTGACTGCCGGCCGGATTGCTCAGGTGGTAAATCGTCCCGAAGGCGAGGTAGGCTACGCCGGGGGCAAGCAGCCAACCTGTCGCGCGCAGTGCTTTTGCAGTGGTCATGGTCCTTGTCGCTGATCGGATCGAGGTAGTTCCTCTCGTATCGACCTCCGGAGGCGCGACGAAAGTCGCTACGAACGCAGGGCCGTCTCTATCTGCTCCACAATAGACGGCCTGGCGGCAAGCAGGTGGCCAAGGCCATCGACGATCCGAGCCCGACAGCAGGGAATTTCCAGAGCGAGATGGGCCGCCATGTGTACCGACACGAGCGTGTCCTCCCTGCCGTGCCACGAGAAAACCGGAACCGGGATCTCACGCAGGCTGAACCCCCAGTCGTGGTTTGCCATGGCCAATCTGCCATCCTGGGCGTTGGCCTGCCCGCCTTGTCGGTACGCCTCGGCCAGATCGCGCTTGATCGCTGCCCGAACAGCGCCATCTGCCAGCATCGCCCGATCCGGTTCGGCCATCCGCCTGGAAAGCATGTTTATGAAACCGTCCGGGTTTCTCTTGAAACTCGCGGCGTAGCTCTCGACCAATCGTTTGGCCAGCCCGGGGGCCACGCGGTCCAACCAGAGTCCCAGCCTGCTGCCCAACTTGGCTCCGCTGGTGGCACCCGGCAGGTTCGCCGGGCATGGCGAACTCAGGATCACCGCTTTTGTCACCCGATCCGCCAGCCGGTAGGCGCACGCCAGCGCATGCGGCCCTCCGCCTGACTCCCCTCCCACCAGGAAGGACGTGTACCCAAGATGGTCGGCCAGTTCGCGCACATCCTCGGCCCAGTCCAGAAGGGTGCGCCCGGGATGGGGATCGGAAAGTCCGTAGCCGGGTCGGTCGGGAAGCACCAGACAGATGCCCGGCATCTGGGCGATGCGGTCTTCCTGGCTGAAGCCCAATCGAGAGCCCGGCGTGCCATGGAAGAAGAACAACGGGTCGCCTGCGGGATCACCGAGCGTCTGATACGCCAGCGCGCGCCCATCGGACAGTGTCATGGTCTGGTCGCTCATCGCCTACCCTGCCCTTCCGGACACCCGGGCAAGGATCCAGCCCGTCATGTGATTCAGGAGTGCCGGCGCAACCTGCATCTCGCCGAATTGATGTTGGTCCAGGCGGCGCCCCTGATATTCCAGGAAGAAGTGGTCCTGCTCCGGCAGGACATTGACGCTGAAATCAGCGTTTCCGGCTGCGAGCAGCGCCTCCGTGAGCGGACCCAGATGCGCATTCGGCACCACTTGGCCGTCCCGGGACCCCACCAACACAAGAGTCGGCATATGCACGCGACCAAGCGTTTCACCCGGATCGTAGGTGAAGAAGAACCGATGCGCCTCCGATCTCAGGCCCCCCAGGAGTTGATCGACCATCCCATCGGTGATTTGATCACGCTCTACCCCATGCGCCGCCACGAAGTCATGACCGATCGCATAAAACGAGGCATCGTCTGAGTAGTCGTCCCGGATGAGATCAACCACGCGCCGAAGCTCCCCCTCGACGGCTGGGATCACCTCCGGCGCAGCGCCTAGCCGCTTGAGGTTGGCTACTTGCTGCGCCATCCAGACGGCACCGCCCGGGATCGCGGTGGGTGCCAGTAGGACCAGGAAGTGCAGGGTGGTGTCCTCGGCGGCCAGCATGGGCCCTACGATCGCTCCGGCGCTGTGCCCTACCAGACCGATGCGACCAGCGTCGATCTCCGGCCGCTCCCGCAGAAAGCGAACGCAAGCGCGCATGTCCGCAGCACGCTCCAGCAGCGTGGCTTCTTCCACGCTGGGCCCGGTGGACGCACCGACGCCTCGGTCGTCGACCCGCAGCACCGCGATCCCGCTGCGGGTCAGGTGCTCTGCAATCTGCCTGAACATGGGCGTACCGGAGATCACCTGATCGCGAGTATGCTCGCCGTCGCCGGTTATCAGGAGTGCCGCGGGATACGGACCTGACCCGGGCGGAAGGCTCAATGTGCCCGCCAGCCGCGTATCCGGATTCTGAGTTTCTATCCGGACCTCGATGCTGGAGAACTCCGCCGGAGGATCCTGCGCGGCGCAGGCGGCCGGCACCAGGCTTGTGATGCATAGAGCGAACGCCGGCAAGAGGCGGACCAGAGTCATGGTGATGACGCGTCAAGTGCAAGGGGCCCCCAATCTTGGCCCTGCACCTGGCAATTGCGGTGACAATCATCTGACAAAACCCTGACAAATCACCTTTCACCCGGGCAGGCCTATCGCACCACGACCGTGGTCCAGCCGAGCACTCCGTCACCAACCAGCCGCAGCGAGTACACTCCCGAAGTCAGGAACCCCACATCAAGTTGCAGCGCGTCACCGTCGATCAAGTGCGTGGCCACACGGCGTCCCAGCAAATCGAAGAGCTCTGCGGTGACGGGACCGGCAGGTGCGGGGAGGTCGACGCGGACCACCGAGTCGGCTGGGTTTGGGTAGACGGTGTAGCGCTCCGGGCGAGGAAGCTCTTCAGCCTCAAGACCGATCTGCGTACCGCTGCTGGTCGTGTCCAGCCAGGCAAACGCATCCGTCAGGATCTGATTCCTGTTGGCGAAATCGATGGTGTGTGTAACGCCCTCCAGGACCAGAGAGTTGACCACGGCACCCGCCTGGACAAGCGCATCGCGGATCGGAAAGAATCCGGTGGCGAGATTGACCACACCGTCGCTGTCTCCGTGCATGATGTAGAAGGGCATGCCCGACGCGTTGTCAAGCAAGGCCTGGCTGACCTGGTTGAGGCCCTGCACAAAGGCGCCGATGGTCATGATGCCGGCAAACCTGTCGGCATTGGCAAGCCCGTACGTGTAGGCCGCCCGGCCTCCCCAGGAGAACCCCAGCACAAACTCCTTGTCGAGGTCGACGGTGTACCAGGTCTCCATCGAGTCCAGCAAGGCGGTCGAAAAGGCCTTGTCGATGGGGTCGTCCACACGCCCGTTCGCTCCGCCATCAGGGCACAGCATGAGCAGGTTGTTGGACTCGGCGAAATCCGTCAGCGTCGTGCACCACTGCGTGGAGTTGCCCCAGAAGTTGTGCAGTGGATGGAACGCGATGATGAGCTTGTTCGGAGTTCCTTCTGTGTACGCAGACGGGACGTAGACCGAATATTTCTTGGCCGGATCACCCTCGAAGGGCATCGTGCCGTTGATGCGCGTTTGCGCGTCCGCCGGAGGGGCCAGGATGACCATCCCGACCACAAGGACCAGGAGTCCGGTGCAAGTCGGGCGCCGCGTGATGATTGTGAGTCTTGTCATGGTTCTTCGCCTCATCATCGTCGGATAAGGAGCCGACTCTCTACGAGATCTCCGGACCGCATCGTATAGAGATAGGTCGCCGGAGGTACGCGTTGACCCGCGTCATTCCGGCCGTCCCACTGCATGGACTGCACCCCGGCAATCGATTGCGCGGTGAGCGTGCGCACCCGCTGGCCCAGCATGTTGTAGATCTCGACCGATACCTGTCCGGGTTCGCCCAGCGTGTAGGTTATCGTGGTCGACGCGGTGAACGGATTGGGGTAATTCTCCAGGCTCAGCAGTCCCCCTCGGGGCACTTCGGCTGCGTCCGCGTGGGTCGGCACCGATGAGACCAGCATGCGCAGCGTGCCGGTGTTGAACTCGGAGACATAGAGCGTATCGCCCGTTGACGAGGCCACAATGCCGTTTGGGCCGTCAAAGCTCGCGGCCGTGCCGACGCCATCCGCCTGCCCCTTGGCGCCGCTCCCGGCGATGACCTCCACGGAGGAGCCATCCATCGAGATGCGATACACCTCATTCCGGTTGTAGCTCGTCGCATAGAGGAAGCCGTTGGACAGCACCAGAAATCCCAAAAACGACTGGATGCTGGCCAGTTCGGTGATGTCACCGGCGGGGGAAATCCGGAAAATGCGGCCGTTGTTGTAGTTGCCCACGTACAGATTGCGGTCCGCGTCGAAGGCCATTCCGATGGGCCCGTTCAGGGGCGCGCCGGAAACCCAGGTGGTCACATTGCCCGGGTCGGCGATGGCCACCTTGCTGATCCTCGAGGTTCTGTAGTGGGCGATGTACAGGGTGTCTCCAGCAGCATTGAACAGCACGTTGCTGGGGTTGGCCACGGAGATGAAATCCTGGGTGACGGTACCACCCGGCGTCACACGACTGATGCGCCCGCCGAAGACGTTGGCCACGTAGAGATTGCCGGCACCGTCCACGGCCAGTCCGTTGGGAGTGTCGAAGCCCTCCGCGAAGACCGACACAGTGCCGTCAGGCGTGATGCGACGCACCACAGCCCCCTGGTACTGGGAGATGTAGAGGTTGCCCGATTGATCAAAGACCATCCCATCGTCCAGACCATTGGCCGACGGAACGGGAGTGCTGACTTCCCACTGTGCCAGGAGGGGCATGGGGGATGTTGCGAACAGAAAGAGCGGCAGGACGACGCGCAGTAGCAAGCTTTTTTGCATAGAGGCTTTCGGGGTTTTGCGATGTCCCGAAGCCTAGCTGCGCAGGCCGCATTCGTCGGTGCATCCGTGCGGATGGCACGCGTGTGTATGCAGAACTACCCTATCGCGCGCGCACTCTCGCGTATTGCGATGGCGTCATCTGGGTATGTCGCTTGAAGATGCGATTGAAGGATGTCTTGCTATTGAATCCGACATCGTGAGCGATGGCCAGCACCGAGAAGTCCCGGTAGCTCGGATCGGTCAGGCGCCTGCAGGCCTCCTCTACCCGATAGGCGTTGATGAACGCGTGAAAGGACTTTCCGACCTGCTGATTTAGCAGTTGGGTCACGTGATGCCGACTGATGCCAAGCATGTCTGCGAGGTCCGACAACTTCAGGTCGCTGCGGAGGTGCGGCTTCTCCTCCTCCATCAGCTCCATCAGTTTGGCCAGGTTCTGTTCCACATAGGGCTCCGGAAGCGCGGACCGGTCATACTTCCGTCCGTGCAGCGGCGGCGACTGGAAGACCTGAGGGTTCCTGAATGCCGTATAGATGATCAACAGCAGGAACGACGAAATGAAGAGCGCGGAGATGTAGTAGTAGTGCACCTCGGCCGTGCCCGTCACCAGCAGTCGCAGCGAGAAGACGGTCTCGTAGGCCATGTAGGCCAGAAAAACAGTGACCAGCCGCCGAAACCACAGCAGGTACTGGGCGATGTGGTCCGAGGACCTCTCACGGTGGGCCCGCTCGAACCGACGCAGAAGCCGCACGCTGAGTCCCAGATACACGATCATCTGCATCGTGAAGAGGTACGTGTAGAGCAGCGGGAAGAAACGCAGGCCTCCTGCCTGCGAGAGGTAGAGGTACTTCCCGTATCCGAGGGCGGCGAAGTGCTGTGGCCAAAACGTGCTGTGCAGAGTGGGCACCAGATAGACCAGAAAAGGGACCAACTGCAGGGCGACTCTCCAGGAGAGACGCAGCGAATGCCCGGTGAGGAGCCACAGGTACGCATAGAGCGCAGGACCGAGGAGCAGCCAAAACGGGCCGAGAAGAAAACCGAGACCTGAAAGCGAGCGGTTGAGCCCGGACGTTTGCACGACGTAACCGGTCGTGATTACGGCGATGAGCAGCGCCACGGCGGCCAAAAACCGGTTTGCAGCCGGCTGTCTGCCGGGATTGAAGCTGAGGATGCCCGCAAGAACGAATCCCTGCAAGGCGCAGAAGCTGAACAGGATGGCCCAGAGGCTCAGGAAGGGATCGGCAGTCGACACGCGGCTGGGGTTCGTTGCAATGTGGTGTCGAGGATACCAGCCTTTCCCTGCGCCCGGAATGCCAAAGCTGGTACAGGGGCAGATGCGTGACTTCGCGGGGCAACCTCACCTGGCGCCGGACGTAGCGGTCCGAGAGCGTCCAGCCCCAAGGAATCATGAGAACACGCCCCCTGGAAAAGCGAGAGACCGAGTGGCGGCTCGGCACATGGTGCGTACAGCCGCACAATCACCGACTTGTGGACCGGGCCGGCAGCGTGCGCATCGACCCCAAGCTCATGGACCTGTTGGTGTGCCTTGCAGACGCTCCGGGCGAAACGCTTCAGCGTGCAGAGCTGCTGGGCCGGGTCTGGACCGGCGTCGTGGTGAGCGACGATACGCTCAATCAGGCGATATCGCGCCTTCGTCGGATCCTGGGTGACGATTCCAGGGCTCCGAGATATATCGAAACCGTCCCCAGAGTCGGCTACCGGTTGATTGCACCTGTCTCCCGAGGTCCGGCCAAACCTCGGCAGTGGGCACGGAGACTGCCGCTGTCGGTTCGGCTGTTAGCCGCGGCGGCGGTGTTGGTCCCGCTACTCTGGATGGCCGGGCAGACGAAGGAGCTTGCCCAGAGCGCGCTTGACCCGCCGATCGAGATTCTTGGCGATCCGTTTGAAGACCCGCCGGACGTGGTCTTTCTCGACCCCGACGAAGCGGTCCGGGTCATCGTGATGGGAGTGATGAGCAGGGTGTGGTCTCAACCGTAGGAGGCGATGGCGCGCATTCATCAGCTGGTTTTCCTCTCGATTCTGGCGTGCAGCAGTTCCGCCAGAGCGCAGCCATGTGCACCCATTCAGCCGCAGTCCCTGGTCGAACAACCGTGGACGCAGCTCTTGGGGTTCGGCACCGCGGTGGATCACGAGGGATCGCGGGCGGTGATCGGTGGACCCGGGAGATCCGGGGCCTGGATGGAGGGAGCCGCCTGGGTCATGGAAGAGGAACTGGGCACATGGCGAGAGCGGGCGTTTCTGCAGCCATCCGAGCGGGCCATGCAGTTCGGGTATGCAGTTGCGCTTTACGAAGACTATCTGGCCGTCGGGGCTCCCGCATTCTTCCCGCAGGGTCAGACAGGCAAGGTGTTCCTGTACCACTTCAACGGCACTGAGTGGATCGAGCGCGCTGTACTCACTTCACCAGCCGAAGAACCGGGCGACAGTTTTGGATACTCTGTCGCGGTTTCCGAGTCCGCGCTGGTCGTCGGTGCACCTGGGGCGTCCGGCCGTTCGGGAAATGCGTACCTGTTTCCTCTCCCAATTCAGGAACTGGAGGGGGGCATTCTCGGGGTCCTTTCGCTACGAGACCACATCACCCAATCCCTTGAAGAGTTCGGACACTCGGTGACGGCGTCCGGAAGGTTTGCCGCAGCAAGCGGGACCCGCTTCGGTCCGGTGGCCATATTCGAACGGGGCGTAAGCTGGCATTTGGTCCGGACATTGCAGTCCCCGGAAGGCTGGCAGAGTCTCTACTTCGGACGGTCCATCGCTCTGCACGAGAGTCAGCTTGTAGTAGGCAACTACAAAGGCGGCGCGGGCGGCGTTGCTCACGTCTTTTCGCGACACGACTCAGGAGTCTGGCAGGAGGTCGCCGTACTTGAGTCGCCCGATCCCGAGCACACAGACCGGTTTGCATGGACGGTCGATGTGGCCGAGGGGCGGATCGGCGTGGCCCCAAGAACGGGGCAAATCAGCGTCTTTCGGGGAGAAGGGTCCACATGGGACCCCGCACCTCGGCTGGTCGAGCCGTGCGACGGGGGTTTCAGGCGAGATCTCTCTGTGGGGCAACATTCCGTGCTTGTCGGCTCGGTGGCTGCGAACGCGATCTTCGCACTGGACGAACGTGGAACGTCGACCCTCGCCGACCCGGCGGCCGTCACTCGTGACTTCGGCGTCGAGGCCTTTCCAAATCCCTCAACGGGCGGGCTGACGCTGATCGCCCGCTCTCCGTCCGCTGTCGGCAGTACCGTGGAGATTCTGGACGTGCTGGGTCGTCGAGTGGGGCGCGTGACGCTGAGTGGGAGGCAGACTCGGGTCGAAACGCAGGACTACGCCCGCGGACTGTACCTCCTGGTCGTGACCGGCCGTGACGGCGCCCAACTGACAACCTGGGTCAAGCGCTAGTCGCCGCCGCCCTACTCCACGGCTGCGAGCACCCGCCTGAGCACCTCGAGCGAGCGACTGTGCCCATAGCGGGTGTTGTAGGCCGCGCTCTGGGTGACGACAACCAGCCGCTGTTCCGGAAACGCGTAAATCTTGTTTCCCCCGTTGCCGGACGCGAGGAAGTAGGGGAACGGCTTGTCGCCAATCGTAAGTGTATGTGTGTACCAGGAGTACCCGTATCCGTCATAGTTCTCCCATGGAACCGGATACAGGGGTTCGACGGAGGCCCGAACCCAAGCCTCCGGAAGCACTCGCTGGCCGTTCCAGAGGCCTCCGTCCAGGTATACCTGGCCCAGCTTGGCCATGTCCCGTGCGCGGAGTGACAGGTTGCCCTGACCGACCGTGCGCCCGTTGGGGGTTTGCAACCATCGGTAGCGATCAATGCCGAGCGGCCCGAACAGCCGCTCCTCCGCATACGTCGCAAGTGACTGTCCCGACGCCTCTTCGACGGCCGCTCCCGCCAGGAACGAGCTGGCCGACGAGTACATCCAGGCGCTTCCGGGTTCATGCGACATGGGCAGGTCAAGCACGAATCGCACCCAATCCTCCGACTCCCACATGTGATCCTCGTACCCCGGTGAGGACGGGTCGTCAGCGTCCGCGTGGAGACCGGATGTCATGGTAAGGAGGTGTGCCATGGTGATGGCTTGCTTGCCTGCTCGGTCGTGCAGCACCGGCGCATAGGACGGAAAGAGTGGCAAGACCGGTGCGTCGACGCCCTGGATCAGGCCTTCAGCGATTGCGATTCCGACCAACGCGGACGTGACGCTCTTCCCTGCCGACCGCATGTCCTGCAGGGAGTCGGGGCCGTGGCCATGGAAGTAATGCTCGGCCACCAGTTTGCCGTTCCGTGCGACGACCAGGCTGCGGAAGTCATCGTGTTCGTCCTCTTCGATGAAGGCGACCGCTTGTGACAGAAGGTCCGGATCCAGGCCTTCAGCCGCGGGGTGTGAAATCGCCCAGCCCTCCGGCGCGTTCGCGCCCTCGGTGGGGATTCGTTTCATCCTGCTGAAGGGAAATCCATTGCATCCGATGCGCGGCGTCTCTCTCTGTGAATCCGGCGCTGCCCGCGCCTCCTCCAGCGAACCGGCGTCGTAGACCGCGTAGCAGAACGCCCACTCGAATTCGGAATCTTCCAGTGCCACCCAATCGATCCGGGTCCACAAGCCCGCCTCCGACGGGTTGTCGGCGCCATTCTGCGCGAGCAGGTACTTCCCCTCTGGGTTCCATTCGACAACGTGGTAGCGCGTCGAGGGGCGTTGCAGCCAAAGATCAGGTGTGACGCTGTATTCGATGCCGTAGTCGTCAGCAAAGAGACCAGTGAACCCGTCCGGCGATCCCGGGGTCTCCGGGGCAGGTCGGCCGCAGCCGAGACAGAAAGCGGCCAGGCAGACTGAGAATGATGTTCTGATCACGACGAGGACTTCATTTGCTCTTGCCACGCAAGATAGACCCGCCTGGACGGGGTCCGTCGCGGCCTGGCTTAAAGCCGATGTCCCCGGTGCCGAAACCCAGGGCCGGGGCAGTTGCCCCATCGCCCGTTCCATGTGGAGTCAGTTGAGATGAAATCGAAGAAGGTCCTTATTGGTTGTGCCATTGTGTTGGTTGCGCTTCTCGGCGCTGACGCCATGGATCCCGGGGGTAGCCAGGTAGACGACCTCTACCTGAAGGCCCACCGATTCGTTTACCCTGATCACGTGCCTGTTCGGCAGGTAGATGGCTCCGTCACATGGCGCCATCGGGATCACTTCGTGAACAGCGCGGATCACTTCCTGCAGCTGGTCGAAGAAAAAAGGTTTCACGCCGTGCATGCGTACGCGAAGCTGGTCTTGGAGGAGCGGCCCCGAGAGGCGGATTCGCTTGCCTCCCTGTACATCGCGCGCGAGGATGCTCGCATGATGGCAGTGGCAGGCCCTCTGCCTCACGAGAGCGCAGCGGAGCATGCGGACCGCGTCAGACGTGGCCGGTCTGCGCTGGGGTTTGAAGGGGACATCGGACCCTGACAACCGCTTGTCTCCGCGGCGTCTACGAGACCTCGCTGATCTCCAGGAGGTGCCCGTCCGGATCACGAAAGAAGCAACGGATCTCGCCACCCCGGTCATTCGGGGGCGTCAGGAACTCGGCGCCGCGACCCTTCAGCACCTCGTAGGCCTTCCGGCAATCGGGCACGCGCATGGTGAGCTGATGGCTCACAGAATCCGCATCCCGGGGCGGCTCGAACGTCACACCTGGTTTGTCCACTGTCGGTCCTCCCCCAGTGACCAAAAGCAGCCAGACACCCTGGAACCGGAGCACGCAGGGGGTCCCTCCGTACTCCCGGTAGACATCCGCGCCCAAAACATCGCGATAGAAGTCTCGGGAGCGGTTTACGTCGCTGACCACGAGGAGCTGCGTGAGCTCAACGTCGGGAGTTGGGAATTCAGGCATCCGGGGTCACGGGGCTGGTGCCTACAAGCTAAAGACTCCTGCTGCCGTGCGCGCGTAAAGCTTGCCTCGCCAGGCGATGATCTCCAGGGAGTGCTCCGGCGAATCCGCGAGATTCACCCATCGTCCGCCTTTCCACTCGGCCGCCTCCGGGCCTGTAAGGAAGAGGCGACCGGAGAACGGGTCCGCCGACGGGAAAGCCAGCGATCGATCCGAGGGACTCCATCGACCATCCTTCCACCGAAAGCTGGCCACATCGTGATACGCAAAAGCAACCCCGTCGGCCGCGACCACGAAGCGCCCACCCGACTTCAATGTGAGCGACCCGAACACGTCGGTCCAGCCTGAGTCGGGACTCCACTGCACGAAGTCGGTCCCAGAGTGACCGTACAGGTGCCCGTCAAGGCCAAACACCACGGAGGTCAGTGGTTCAGGCGCGGCAAGATCCACCCACAACGCGTTGTGAGTGTCATACCTCCAGACGCCGCCTTCAAGATCAATGGCCACCGGGAACACTCCCTGAGGCACGTCCACGAGTTCCTTGAGGGCGAACGGCAGGCGCTGGTCATGCCATGTTGAACCGTCGGCCGAGACCGCCAGAGAATTGCGGATAGGGATGGCGAGCGAATCGCCGAATCGTTGGAGGCGTTCGCCGCGCTGTGTGCCTACCGCAGTCCAGCGCAGACCGTCCGTCGTTCGCATGACGACGCGCGAAGGAAGCAGCGCGTACAGGGCGCCCCGAGTGGGCACCAGGTTGTCCACGAAGCCAGGCAGACCGTCTGCGCAGGCGGTCGCCCGGGCGCCGACTTTACCACATAGCGGCCCCACCTCGGGTGAGGCAGCGATCCAGTCGTCTCCGAGTGCCGCCAGGGCTTTCATGCCGGATTGCGCCACTGGCATGGGCTCCCAGGTGCCTCCACCATCTCCCGACACCAGAAAGGCCTCTTCCGCCCAGGATACTCCGGTTGATTCCGTGCCGCTGGCGTAGAGCAGGCTCCCCTTTCCGGCAGCGAGCCTCGTTTCCTTTCTGACGCTCCGGGGCAGCGTTCCGGCCTCGGCCCACGAGCCGCCCCCATCGACCGAACGCCAGATCGTGTCATTCTGGCGCGCGTAGAGGGTGCCGGATTCTCCAGATACCAGCGCCGTCACGTTGCGGTCGAGGCTCCCGGAAACGCCCCACTGGCCCGCCGACTGCATGTACAGGGTGCCGTCCACCAGCGCAACCAGCCCGTTCTGCCCAGCGGCCAATCGGCTAACCACCTGTCCCTCGAAAGCGACGCGCTTGATGGGCGATGGGACCTCAAACAGCCCGCAATGCGTGCCGGCGTACGCACGCTCCCCGGTTTCAACGACCGATAGCACCTCGCCACCGATGTTGGCAAACCGGCTGCATCCGGCCGGGGTGCGGAACGCCTCGGCCTCATTGTGCCAGCGCCCGCGAGAGTCCCTCCAACGCAGTCCTCCCCGTGAACGCCCGGTATAGAGCCGTCCGGACGGGCCCGCGTACACAAAGTGGCTTCCTTCGTCGAAAACCTCCAACCACTCGGATCCAGTCGAAGGTCGTTCATAGACCTTGGTGTGCCCCCCGTACGGGGAGGGCTTCGAAAGGGCCAGGGCGGATCCGTCGGGACTCAGGTGGAGTGCGGTTGCAAAACCCGTATACGGCCCTGTCTGCTGCCAGGAAGAACTGTTGTTCGGCTCGACGGCGTCGCAGCCGGAGATGAGCAGAAGGAGGATCGCGGCGGTCAGGATAGCTCGATGCACATCGAGGAGTCAGTTGGGAATGGGGTCCGGGCACTAGCCGCTCGACCGTCGGCAATGGTAACACTACTCACCAGTCACGAGAGATCGTGGGCGCTGGGGTGTTGTGGGACTTCGCAGTTGACATACAACCAATCGGTTGTATATTGGCGCATGCTCACCACGATCGAAGACCGAAGAGACCGCGTGTTTCACGCCCTGGCTGACCGAACCCGTCGGGATATCCTGCGCCGGTCGCTGACGGAGGAGCACTCCATCACGGAACTCGCAGGTGCCTACGACATGAGCTTCGCAGCCGTTCAGAAGCACGTGAGCGTGCTTCACGGGGCCGGTCTGCTGAAAAAGCGTCGCGCCGGGCGCAGGGCGATGACCTCCGGAGACGTGGAAGGCATTCGCTCTGCCGCGGTGCTCCTGCGCGAACTGGAAGACCTCTGGCGCGGCCGCATCGCCCGAATGGAACAGCTTCTGGAGGCTGACGCCGTCGACCAGAACAGCCTCTCTCCTCATCCCCTGAAATCCCTCAAGTAGCCATGCCCGTCCTCAACGTTTCGCACGACCTGGAGACACTTCGCCTGACCATTGTTGCCGAGTTCGCTGCGTCCAAGGAGCGACTTTGGGCCATGTACAGTGACCCTCGGCAACTGGAACGCGTGTGGGGACCTCCCTCGCATCCGGCCACCTTCGTCGACCACGAACTGAAGGTGGGCTCCCGTTCTACCTACTTCATGACCGGTCCCGAAGGAGAGAGGTACCATGGCTTCTGGGAGATTACCGGTGTCGACGAGCCCCACGGATTCTCGTTCGATGACGGATTTGCGGATGCCGACTTCAACGCGAATCCCGATATGCCCATGGCGCGAACTGACTTTCGGTTCGAGAGCGTAGCGGGCGGAACCCGCGCCACCTTTGTGAGCACTTATGCCAGCCGGGAGGCACTCGAGACTGTGCTCAAAATGGGGGTCGTGGAAGGGGCTACCGCAGCGATCAATCAGATTGACGGCCTGCTTGCGGAGTAGTGTCGAGGGCTGCCAGTTCGAGCACGATCGATCCCAGACGCGCTTCGGATTCCACCCGACGGTGCGCCTGCACGGCCTCTTCGAGGGGCAAGCACTGATCGACCACGGCGGTCAGGCTGCCTTGCTCGATCATCTCTGTCAGTGCGTTCAATTCGTCCAGGGTCTCCCGTGCAAAGGCAAAGCCGGCCTTTTTCCCCTCACGGCTCGGCCAGAGGCTCGCCCGGAGCATGTCCGACAGTTTTGGATTGGCAGTCAGGTAACGCCCTCCCGGTTTCAGCGTGGCCATGCATGAGGAAAAGGAGCGCGTGGCGACCATGTTGAGGATGACGTCGTAGCGCCTGCCGGACGCAGCGAAATCGTGCGTGCTGTAGTCGACAAAGTGCTCCGCGCCCAGCCTCCGCAACATCGCCTCTTTGTGGGCAGCATCCACGACAGTCACTGAAGCGCCCATCGCCCTTGCAATTTGTACTGCGAACGTGCCGATGCTGCCGCCGGCGCCGTTGATGAGCACCGTTTCTCCCGGCTGAATCTCCGCCCTGCGCATGAAGTGCAACGCGTTGAGTCCCCCCAATGGCACTGCGGCGGCCTCGAAGTGGCGCATGTTACGTGGTTTCGCAGTGACCGTGTAGCTGTCAGGCACGCACAGAAACTCGCCGTACGCGCCCATGCGAAGCTGCGCAGAGCCGTAGACCGCATCGCCCGGATCGAATCGAGTCACCTTCTCTCCTACCGCCTCCACGACGCCCGAGAAATAGCCGCCCAGGATGGGGCGGCGCGGGCGGCGCACTCCCAGCGCGAATCGGAGCGGCAGCCAGAACCACTTGACCGGGAAGCGAAAACTTCGGAGCTCGCAGTCGGACTTGGTGACTTCGGTCGCGCAGACCCGGACCAGGATCTCGTCTGGCCTCGGCTCGGGTGCGGCGACCTCTGCCAGGTGCAAGACCTCCGGTGGACCATACTGCCTGTAGATGATCGCTTTCACAGTCGCGTCGGTTTCATCCGGGGCCTGGTGAAAACCCGCCTTGCCTATCGCTAAACCAACAGGCGTGGGTCGAACGCCGCTGGCGCAGGCGGACTGGGGGTCAACTTGCTGAAATCCGGATGATCAGGATTAATGAGGTAGTTCCACTCAACAGGGACGATAACACTCGGCACGGCGAGTGCGAGAGATTTCAGGCTGTCGAGCCACTTGTCTCCTACCTGTTGTGTCGCGGACCGGTACGGCAGCGCCTTCCAATCGCTGGGGAGATCTGATGGGGCCAGGCGCGTGATGTCGTCTTCTTCCAGAGCTGCCCAGAGAACAACGTGATTGAGCAATCGCGAACGGTCTCCAGCTTGCACGAGCATTTCCAGCATTGCCAACGACAGCGAACCGGATGCATATACCACCTTCCTTCCGACGCTATTGAAGCGTCCGCCCGTGCGCTGCGCCCCCAGACCGGAAAAGGCAGTTGTCGCGTAGGCTTTGGCCGTGATTCTCCAGATTCGCACCGGCCCTAGGAGGGGACTCCGTGGGCTATTTGGCCCAGCAGCCGCTCCACCAGTTCCGCTCCCGGTTCTGTGCGGACATACTCAAGTGGAGTCACTCCCCCAAGGGCGTAGTTGGACTCCTTCATCCAGGACCTGGCAGCATCCTCGCCACCCAGCACGGAGGCCGCATATTCGAGGAGTCGGCCAACGCGATAGACCCGCTCCGACTCGTCCGGGGGCAATTTCTCCTCACTCTTCCTTCGTGCCAGGGTCCGGACGGACACGTGGATGACGTCGGCAAATTCCCTTTTCGTCAAGTCCAGGACGGATCGAACCGCCTCCAGAGATCCGGTTGGCAATCCCTCGGAGACCTTGCGCGCCGCCGTCGGCAGATCCCAGGCGAGATACGCGTACGTGCCCTTTGAAGCCGCTGCCCCGCTCGTGCCGGCCGTCGAGGATCCAGGCTTTGCCTTCACCTTACCCATGATTGTGCCTTTTGGCGTATTGACAGATGCCTTTTGGCTTTGTACGGCGGGTGTAGGAGAAGGTTCTGGTCTTCCTCGGCAGGGGTCGGCGTTCAACGCGCACGCTACTCCTCGAAGGCGTCGAGCTTTCTGGCCCCGTCGAATAGCGTTACGCTCTCCTGCAGGGCACTGACCCGAAACATGGTGAATATGGCAGCCGCGCCGATGACAAGCAGCGTGCCCAAGCCTCTGGATTGCGTGGGATCTGCGGCCCCGGAGTCGATCAGTCCGAAGCCCATCGCCCAGCTGAACAGGCCGGCAACAAAAAGGACACCACCGATGAGCCCGGCGGTCGCGCGCCCCCATCGAACCTGGTTCCGGAGTCGATCGATTCTGGCTGAAACGACGTCCTGGTGACCTCCTTCCTGGAGCAATTGCTTGTCCGCGTAGCTCAGGCCCGTGGCGATGTCGGGTTGGCTGGCCAGCCAGCGGGCTGCTTTTTCGGTAGTAGTCATGGGCTCAGGCGACGGGCAGCTAGTGGGAGAAGGAGGAGAGCCGACCCGGCCAGCCATTGGCCGGGTGTCAGTCCGAGGTAAGTGACATCGGCCACCCGGAGGAAATCGAGACCGAACCTGACGGGCATGTACAACGCGACAAACGCCAGCGCGAACGGGAAGTCTGCCCCAAACCGCTGTCGGAGGATGACAAACACCGGGCAGACGATGAGCGCCAGGAAGATCAGTTCGTAGAGCCCAAGGTCATGAAAAGCCTGTTCGGGAATCGGGACGGACGCCAGTTCGGCCTTGGAAAACGTCGAAACGGCGTACGCTTGCCCGGCCTCACTTTCCAGGGATACCGCCAGCGGAAAGTCGCTCAGCGATCCCGGGTGGTCATGAACGACGGCGCAGCCTGCGCGGCCGATTGCGAGTGAGAACGGGAACACGAAGGCGATGAGGTGGAGGTATTTCAGTGCGTCGCCGCGGCTAAGGTCGCGGGAGACGTATCGCATGAACACGGCCATGGCCGTGAGCCCCCCGATCATCCCGCCAAATGAGCTCAGGTGTTCCCAAAATCGCAGGAGGATCAGCGGGTCTCGCCGGATGGATTGCGGGAAGTAGAGCAGGACGGCCACTAGGTGCGCGCCGACGAGCCCGCCGACAAGGACCCAGGTCATGAGGCGGTCCAGGACCGCTCGGTCCAGACCCATCTGCCCGGACAGGCGACGCGCCATCCATACTGCAAGCGCGACCGCGGCGGCGACGAGCACGCCGAACGGCTGAATGGCCAGCGGTCCGAGGGAGAGTGGCGGGATGTTGATGAATGGGATCACGGGCGATGGGGTGGTTGCTACGTCCGGCGCGGGGCGCCACACCGACGATTGCGTGCAGCCGCCGGGGCAGCTCCTTGCTCACTCACGGTCGAGTATAAACTCGGGCGCCGATCGGTCCCTGAGGCACGCTTCCGCCTCTGCATCGCCGGCCGAATGATCGCCGATTGAGACGAATTTCGCCGCGACGCGCATCGCACAACCATCTCCACCCCAGTCCTGCGTGGGCGTGTGCCCCGCGCCGCGGACGACGACAACCCTGCTGTTCGAAAGAGTCTCCGATGCCTGCAAGGCCCACTTTGGAGGTGTGGCTGCATCATACTCCCCGGCAATGAGCAGCGTGGGCACGTCGCTGGCGACCGCCATCACTTCCCGTTGTGGGCGTTCAGGCACGCCCCATGCGTCACAGACGGATGGGACTACGACGGCCGACTCAAGGCCAAACAGCGCGTCGCCCGGTGAGGCCTCGCGGTTCCGCTCGGAGAATGGCAGGAACTCGCTGCACCAAACAGAAAGGCGCATTCCCCACGCAAAGCTGGAAGGACCGATAGATCCGGCCACTCGCGCTCGGATGACACTCGTATCCCGCCTGGCGATGGCGTCGAAGAGGAAGGGGGCTTCGGCGATGGCCGATCGGGAACCCGTTGATACGAGAGTCGCTAGATCCGCACCTCGCAGCGAAATCCCACGGGGCCCATTCTGTCCCCTGATCGTCACCGGGATCGGCTGGCCTTCGGCGTGCTCGAGCGCGGCGTAGAATCGCGATCGCAGTTCGGGAAAGGCCGAATCGCAAGCAGGGGCAGCGAAGCAGTCTCGAAAGATCAGGTCGAATGCCTGCTGGAGGTTGTCTGCGCTCTCGTCGTCATAGCGCGCTTGTGGCGGGAGGATCGAATCCAGGACCGCCGCCCGGACTGATTCCGGGTATTCCCGGACGAGCGCCAGCGCCAGCCGGGTACCGTAGGAGACCGCGTAGAGTGTCCATTGATCGATGCCGAGCACCCTTCGCAGGTCTTCGATGTCTTCGACGCTCGCCGCAGTCGTGTAATCGGCAGGGTCGATACCCTTCACGGTGAACTCCGCCTTGCAGCGGGCTGCCGCCGCGCGCTGCGAGGCTCTGCTCGCAGCGGCGAGGTCCGAAAACTGACCACCTGCCCGCGCGGCACCAAATTCGCGACAGGTCAGCGCCGGTTGGGCAAAGTCCGTCCCGCGCTGGCCGATAACAACGAAGTCCCGTTCGGATGTCCAGGGGTAGGCTCCTGGATATGCGGCCGCATTGAGCGCACTACTGCCAGGTCCGCCGGCCAGGTACAGGACCGGGCCCTCGGCGCTGGCACCACTTCTGGCGCGAAGCACGGCAACCGGCAGGCGAATCGTGGGACCGTCAGGATCCGCACGGTCCTCGTAAACGACAAGGTATCCGGTCAGCGCACGGAACGCGGACGGAACCGAAACAGGAAAACTGGTCGAGTCTGGCTCAAAACGTGGGATTTGTTGGTCGTGGTGCTGCGCTGAGGAGGGATGGACCAGCAGGAGCGTTGCGAGCAGGGCGGTCGGGAAGCGAGTCATTCACAAATCTGAAGATGACTATGAGATATCCACCTCGGGACGGAGGCGTTGAGAGAAGCTAACGCCGCCTGAAGGGCCTGCCGCTCCGCCCGTCGAGCACATTCAACCTTTATGCCCGGTCCCGATGTCGGACACCAGGTTGAAGGGGGCCTCTGCCGGTGATATCGCTCCAACGAAAATCGCTCACCACTCCCGGTACTTCAGCATCGCGTTGGCTCTGGATAGCGTCCGACGGACGGAGAGTCTTGCACCCTTCCGATATCGGCTCCATTTATACGCGTACGCGCGGAACTGGTCGTCACCGGTGAGCTCGTAGAGCGCCCAGGTTAGCTGCACGTGGTAGGCGTGGTACTCGTCGCCGGCAACGCGACGGATGGGGCCCGTCAAGTCGTACGCGGACCAGTAACCCAGATCGTATAGGGCAAAATTGCTGGACAGACTCTGAGTCGCGCGCGCAAAGAGTTTGTCGGCCTTGGCGTGTCCACAAGCGGCAAGGTCCAGCACGCCGAATAATGACGTGATAAGTCCGTTGAGGACGATGTTGGTCTCCTCGCGGGGGTATTCCTCGAACGCGACTCCGCCATCCGGAAATGCCGTCTGCACGCCCCCGTCTGCAACGCGGTGGAAAAAAGGCTGCAGAGCCTTCTTTGCAGCTGTCAGGTATATGTCCCGACCAGTCGCCTGCCAAGCTCGGGTCAGAACGGAAATCGCTCGCCCCTGACCCAAGGCGGATATCCACGGGGCTGGGAGCTGCGGCAGGGGCATCGTGTATGGGAAATGCAGCGCCACAGCCGTCTCATCGCCATGTCCAAGGAGCCAATCTGCCAGGTGCAGGAAGCGATTAAGGCGTGCGCCAACACCGGTCTTTTGATAGAGCCCCAGCTCGTACAGGGCTTCGTGACAGACGAATGTGACGTTGTAGTGCAGTCCCGAGGGGTACCGGTATCGTGGGATTCCGTCGTCGTCGTAGTCAAAGTCTCCATACATCCCCGAGAGCACATCCTTCACGCCCAGATCGACGGGATAAGCACCGATTCCGGTCATGCCTGCAAGGTCAGGGGCGGAAGAAGGAGACAGATGGCAATCCGGGCGATGGGCCCTGCGCCGCCGCATCCTACCAGCCGCGACGACCACCGTCAATGGCAGTTTTGCACCAATCGAAGGGCACAGCGTCTCCTCAGGACGGACACCCCAACGAGGGGCAGGGGCGCGACCTCACTCAGTTCTCCACCAGGTAAAGCTGCAGGCTCGCTGCGTTGTCTTCGACCCTGGCGAGGTAACCTGCGGCCGTGACGCCCTCCCCATAGGAAAGCACAACCCGATCCGCCGACGCAGGATTTCGATCTATCCACTCCTGCAGGATGATCTCGTACGCCCGGAGGTTGAGGAGTGCCTCTCGGGCAATCTCCTGCTTCGCAGTACTCGCTACATCCAACCTGAGCAACGCTTGCGTAACGCGATCCAGGTCAGGACCGAATCCTTCCACGGCATGCCGCACGTAGTAGAGCTCAATCGAATCCACGTTCGCGGAGCGGCTCATCCACGCCAGGCGCAGCATCTCTTCAGCGACCGCGGTCCGGATTACGTGGTAGTATTTGGAGCCGGAGGCCCTGTCAAGAAACTCTTTGGTAAGGGCATGGCGGTACAGCAGCCTGTTCCGCTGCCGCGTTAACTCGTTGGTCCCGCCGGTGTCCGGAGTCCCGGCTTGCATAATGCCAAACCTGAAGGCCTCGATCGTTTGCTGGGCCTCGGAAAAACCCTCGGCGTCGTCGAACTCAAGCTGCTTCAGTGATCGGATGGCCTCGACCCGGGCATCCAGTCCACTCAGACTTGGTTCCTCGGCAGCGTCCGGAGCATAGGCACAGCCAGACACCACCAAGAGCAGAAGTGACACTCTGCCGGCCCGACTCGCCGCCTGAGTTCGCTCAACCGCCACCCGCCGCTCCCCTCACCAACTCGTACGTCACTCCGAACTCCCGTTCGAACCACTCCGTCAGCGGATCGCCAGCATCCCTCAATAGCGCCGACAACATATCCCGGGGATCGATACTGGGCGCAGCGCCTTGCATTTCCGCCAGGACCGAGCCGTCCGGCTCTTTATTTCGCGGGACACGCAAGACCTCGAGGCACGCGTTCTGAAATACGCGTTCAGCGCGCTTCGTCAGCCGAAGCCCATGCGCCTTGGTGCGCTCCGCACCTGGCGGGGGCAGCACCTCTCGTACAGAGGCTCCAGCCCTCTCTACAGGGCAGCCCACGGATTCAAAAACGTGGACCACATCGTTTCCGGGCTCCGATAGGAGGTACAGGAGAATGTGCTCGGCATCCAACTCGCTGTGGCCCATTTCGGCTGCCGCCTCGGCGGATCCGCGGACAATGCGAGCTATCTCGGTGTTGGAAGGATCCATGGTGGGGGACGCAATTCAAACCTCTGCAAGGTCAGCGACCGCCCCCACCGATTCAAGCCGAATCGCCCTACCGCACCGTGTACCTCACCCCCACGTACCCATGCCGGGTCGCGGCCGGGAAGAATTGCGGGGCCCCGAATCCGGCGTTGCCGAACATCAGCACCTTCTTATCAAGCACGTTGTTGACGTCGGCAACCAGTTCCAGCCCCTCCAGCGCGCCACCAAAATCGTAGCGCAGCGACAGGTTCAGCAACCGGTAGGCATCAACGACGTGCTCATCGCTCGTACTGCCGTCAGGCAGCGTGCCGTTCGAGTTGTCGACATACTGCTGGCCCACAAAGGTGCCGAAGAGCGACGCCGTGAGACCACCGCGCGTGTAAGACAGCGCCAGGTTCGCCATGGCGTCCGGAAAACCGGCGATGGTGTTTCCGCTGCGATCCAGCACGTTGCCCTCGAAGTCGAACTCGGTGAACTCGATGAAGCGGTTGCGTGACAGGGTTATGTTTCCGGACAGGTCCAACCCCCGAGCCACACGCACGCCACCGTCTACCTCAATCCCGGCGTGCCGGGTTTTGGGCGCATTGCCGGTGCGTGGCACGCCGAACTGGTCCAATTCCCCGCTCGGCACTATTTCATCTCGGAACGCCATCACGAACAGGTTGCCGTTCACGTAGCCCCGCTCACCCCGCAGCGTTCCGCCCAGTTCGAGATCAATCAGCCGCTCCGGGCTGACGAAGGGCTCATCGGTGTTGATCGAACCGTCCGCGTTGACCGCAAACTGGGGTTCGAAACCAGCACCTGCCTCTTCGCCGTCGTACAGGGTCTTCATGCGCGGCTCTCGATTGGCCAGTGCCACGGATACATATGCGCTGCGCGCTTGCTCAGGATTCAGCGTCACGCCGATGCGCGGGTTCACGAACACGTACGACTTGCTGAACTCCGTGCCGAAATAGGCCTCGTCATGGATGCGATACCGGCGATGCGTCACCTGAACATCTGCCTGCACAGCGAGCCGGTCCGATGGCCTGGCCAAGTGGGTAGCGTACAGGGATCGAATCGCCTTCTCGCCGCGGAAGGAATACACACGCTGACCCTCATCTCCGATGAGCGCCGGGATGGGCAGATCCGATTCCTGCGTGCGCCCCCAGCGCAACGAGCGATGCAATCGCGCTTCTCCGCCCAGACGAGTCATCCCCTGTCCGTGCTCGAAGGTCAGGGACGGCTGCCAGCCTACCTGCCACTGGTCCAGGTACGCACGAAACAGGATCGTCGCTCCTGGCCGCGATACGAACAGTGGCAGGTCCTCGGTGCCCTCCGGGACGAGCACTTCGGGCAGGCGCAGGTAGTTCAGCGAGCGGAAAGTCCCATCGAAGTCAAAGTACCCCTCGCCCTTTATCCAGAAGAGACTCTGGTCGAACTCGACCGCATCGCGCACTTCAAGGTTGTGGTGCAACTCGACATGGGGCTGATGGAAGTCTTCCACCTCATCATTCAACGCGGAGAAGTTGTAGCGACGGTCAATCGTGCCGCCGAACCCATCGTCCACCGCCTCATCATTGGCGGCTTTGGGAATTCCGACGTACGCCAGACCGTCCCGCTGCGGACCGCCGTAGGCCTGCAGGGTCAAGGTTGAGCGGTCTCCATAGCGGGTGATACCGGCAAAGAACCGGGTGAACTCGGTCCAGGACCAATCGCGGTACCCGTCTGATTCGAGGCGCGAGAGTCTGCCGTACGCCACATACCGATCGCCCAGGAGGCCGGTGTTTCCGGAAATCGACATCCTTCGCGTGCCGAACGCGCCGAGTCCGGCTTCCACCCGGGCGTACGGATACGGCTTGTAGGGCATCGCCCGAATATTGATGGCCCCACCGATGGCAGCCGGCCCATAGAAGCTGGAGCCCGCACCGCGCTGCACCTGGATGTCATCAATCACCCCCTGGATGTCGAAGAAGTTGATCCAGAACACGTTGAATTCCTCGGGGTCATTCTGGGGAATGCCGTTGATGGACACAGCCACGCGGCGCTGGCCGAAGCCCCGCATGCGCAGGTAGCTGTAGCCGACGCCGTTGCCGTTTTCCGAGTACCAGGTGATTGACGGCAGGCTGGACAGATGTACCGGCAGGTCCTTCATTTCGGGCCGCCGGTCGAGTTCGGCGCGCTCCAGGTTCGACGCGGTGACCGGTGTCAGCTGAGGGCGGGCCCGGTTACCCGTCACCACCACTTCTGGCGCGGTCAGGGTGGCATTCCGAACGATGAGGGCGATGGTCTCATCGCCCGATACATCCAGCGGGATTTCCGCTGCTGTAAATCCCAGGTGGGTCGCCCGCACCGTGTAGGTCCCCGCCCGGATCACCAGGGAAAACTGGCCATCGTTGTCGGTGACGGTGCCGTATCGCTGGAGGCCGGTTGCAGCATCGAGCAGCACCACCTCGGCGCGAGCCAGGCGCTCGCCGTCTGTAGTCTCGACCGTGCCGCTGACGCTCTGGGCCGCGGCGGTTGCCGGCACCAGAATCAGGGCCAGCAGGAGAATTCTGAACATTGTTCGCTACGCGATTGGCGGCGCCGGTGCATCCTGGGGCCGCCTTCGCGAGGCGCTGTTTCCCTCCGCCGGTACGAGCCGGTTCAGGTTCCAAGGGTATGATCTCAGCCCGGGTTTCGGGCACCCCCAACAGGACGGTGGTCAGCCGCGTGAAAGAACGGGGGGTGTACTGCGGGCGTGGTGGGAGGTTCGGGGCGCGGCGTGAGTTCGCGAAGGCTCAACGTTACGCGAGTGGCCTGGCTGGGTCGAGGGGATGTATTGAGGCATCCCATGCGCTGACGGAAAGCGAGATCGGTCTCCGCCAGGCAGCGCGGATGCTTGGCACGTCCCCCACCCAGATCTACCGGCTGCTCGACACGACCGTACCTGGAAAACCTGTTGGCCAGCTCCTGGCGTTGCTGGCGCTCCTAGACCGAAAAGTGGAGGTGAGCGTGCGCAGGGCCGGATGAACCCGCTCAACCGTTCCCCCTCCGCGCCAACCGGCTGAACTCGCGCACAGCCCGCCCGTTGGCCTCCTAACCAGGAGGCACCAATGGCCAACATCATCATTCCGCCGGGCTGGCGGATCCACGATCGCGAAGCCACCGACCGAGGCGGCTACACGAACCGTCGGCAGTTCATGAAGAACACCGGCATGGCCATCGCCGGGCTGGCTGTGGCCCCCGGATGCATGGCGCGCAGCAAGCCGTCCATCGTCCCGGCCGGTCCCCTGGATACCATCCCGGACGATGCGCCCCGTGCCGGCCTCCCAGCCGCGAGGAATGCCCGGTATACGGTGCCCGAGCGACCGCTGACAGACCGTGTGACCGCCTCCAGCTATAACAACTTTTATGAGTTCATCTCGACGGGTGATCTCAAGAACGTGTGGCCACTCGTCGGCGACTACGACCCGTTCCCTGAGACGATCAAGGTGCGGGGCATGGTTGAGGAAGACCTCGACCTGAATCTTTCCGAGCTCATCGAAGAGATGGATCTCGAGGAGCGATTGTACCGCTTTCGGTGCGTCGAGGCCTGGTCCATGACCATTCCCTGGACAGGCTTTCCCCTCGCGAAGCTCATCGAGAAGTGCCGCCCGACATCGAGGGCCACGCACGTCGCCTTCATTTCGGCCAACAAACCGCAGGAGATGCCCGGCATCGTCAATGCGCCCTGGTATGACTGGCCGTATTTCGAAGGCCTGCGCCTGGACGAGGCCATGAACGAACTCGCCTTCGTCGCCACCGGCATGTATGGCGAGCCGTTGCCAAAGCAGAACGGCTCTCCGATTCGCCTCGTGCTGCCCTGGAAGTATGGCTACAAGGGCCCGAAGGCCGTCGTCGAGCTGCGCTTTGGAGATCGCGAGCCTGCGACGTTCTGGAATAAGCTGCAGCCGGCCGAGTATGGCTTCCTTTCCAACGTGAACCCGTTCCTGCCGCACCCGCGATGGACCCAGGCGTCCGAACGCTTCATCCGAAGTGAGTCGGACATCGAGCGCCGGCAGACGGGGCTCTTCAACGGGTACGCGGAGTTTGTGGGCGACCTGTATCCGGATGAGCCGAAGACGCTGACCCGCGGCGTGGTGCGGTGATGGCTTCCGCCGCAGCGCGTGCGGCGTGCTTCCTCCTGGCGATTTGCTGCTCTGCCGATTTGGCAATCGGCCAGGGGCGCTGCGAGCAAGCGGCACAAGTTCACATCTGCAAGCATCAGGCTGTCGGGCCGACGCTCGTACTCGCTGCCGGAGCAGGACAGGATTCCAGGACATGGGACACGGTTCTGGACAGCCTGGTGGTGCTCGGTAGCGTGGTCACGTTTGACCGACCTGGCCTGGGGCGGAGCCCGCTTGTTCAGGGGCCGCGCACGCCCACGGTGATCGCGCTGGAACTGCGCGAGGCTCTGTCGTCGCTCGACGTGTCAGGTCCTCTCGTGCTCATCGGCCACTCCATGGGCGGCGTGCACATGCTGCGTTTCGCCGATCTCTTTCCGGACGATGTCGCGGCCGTCGTTCTCATTGACACCCCGCCTCCGAGCTTTGAAGAGGACCGCCTTTCACTCCTCACCCCGGAGGAACAGGAGCGGCGCGCCGAAGCACTGGCGGCAGGCCGGTCCCGGGCTCCGGTGGTGGTAGGGCTCGAAAGGGACGGGGCGAGGTCCGAGCCGTGGGCTTTTGAGGGGCTCCGACCGGACCTGCCAGTGACGGTTGTTGTCGCGGACAGCCAGGATTTTGGGGACCTGGGCAGTCTTCAGGCCCACCGCGATCTCTGGATGGAGCGGTCTTCTCAGTGGCTGAAGCTTACCGACAAAACCGAACTTGTCGTCGCGCACGGCAGTGGACACATGGTGCATCGCGAGCAGCCGGAATTGATCGCGCGGATCGTGGCGGGGATTGTTGCCGACCTGGATTAGGGCGTCGAGGTCTGCTCGCCGTCGATGAACCGTGAGAGCGTTTCCACCAGCACCGCCGGCTGCTCCCACCAGATCACGTGCCCCGCATCGGTTACGAAAACGTACCTACCCAGCGGCGCGAGGGCCGCATGCTCGTAGGTCGCTGAAAAAGGCAGATAATCACACGCACCCTGCACCACCAGGAGCGGAACCGGCGACTCGCTCAGCGGCTGTCGCCAGTCGTCCACGCCCCCGTACCAGTTGCTCCACCCGTGTGAATAGAATCCTCCACCTCCTTCCTCCGGTTGTACGGCCTCCGGATCGCAGACCATGTTTCGCGTAATTCGGGTGGCGATGGAATTCAGCACACCATCCGCCTCCGTGTCAGGCATGAGCTTGACGTTGAAGGTGGTAGCCAACGCCACGGAGGCAATGGCACGGACCGGCCATGCTGAGAGCCCCATCTCGGCAACCCTCTCCCGGGGCGGCCTGAATACCAGGGAGTCCGGCACCGGATAGCGGACTTCATTCACCCACGCCCCGGACTCGTCAAACAGAGGCGGCTCGATCCCGCCGGGTGAGACCAGTATGGCGCTCTCGACAAGCCCGGGGTGCGTGGCCATGAAATAGGACGCCAGCTTGCCTCCGTAGGACTGCCCCACCAGGACCACCGGGCCCTGGGCGATGTGCTCCTCGACAATCTCCACAAGATCTGCCGCATGTCCCAGGAAGGTGTAGTCCTTGGGGTTGGGCAGCCGATCGGAGAGTCCGGAGCCAACCTGGTCGTAGAGGAACACGTCACGCCCCAGCTGGGAAAGCCTGCCAAACGTCTCTGTGTATGACGAATGGATATAGCCGCCGGGACCACCGTGCAGCACCACGATCGGAGCTCCGCTCGCCGATCCCTGCGCCTTCACGTGCACATGGGCGATGCGGTATCCGCCGTCCATGTCCCAAAAGGCTCCCCCATCGCGAGAAGCCATTCCGGGGATCGTGGGATCGACCGGTATTGCTATTAGCACCAGCAGCACGAGCAGGCCTGCGAGCAGGCCCAGGCCCAGCAGCTTGCCGATCTTCTTCATAGAGCCGAGAGGACGTGGAGGGCCTGGCCCTACGGCAGCGCCGTCCCCGCAGTTGCGGAACCTGCCCGCCCCACCTGCCGATTCCACTCGATCGCCCCTACCAGCGTGATCAGGAAGGCCACGAGCGCCATCGCCATGTTGCTCAGGGCGATGCTGCGCTGCGTACGCCCGATTTCCGTTATCACCACCTCTTGCGGCGCTCCAAGATTCACGCGGACCGCCAGACTGTCCGAATTGTCCACGCGATGGGCAATCGAGTACGGCAGCGCGAGCTGCTGCCACGTGCGTTCGGTGCCGTCTTCGAGCACCACGCGGAGGTCAATTTCCGCATGCGTCACGTCTTTGCGATCCGAGCGGAAGTACCGCAGGACTTCTGCCTGCGCGGCCTCACCATTCGTGAGTGTCGCACCGAGATTCTGATACACCATCGCCTGCTGCGTGGTGAGCGCGGCGAGTGCCAGCGGCACGATCCAGAACAGGCGGGCAATCAGGCGGGACGTCTTTGATTCCATGGCGCGAGCGGTCGGGGTAGCGGATCAACCGCTGCCCCGATTGGGTGTTCGACCCGCCGGGCGCGTTCCGGCAAGACTTCACGCTTGGGGCTGCCAGGGTGTGTCGCGGGCCTGCAGTTCCGTCCACCGGACCCCATCGCCCGAACTCAGTTCAGGAAGAGGTACTGCTTCCACTCCTCACCGAGCGCGCTGCCCACGTAGTCGCGGATGTACATCACGTGACTCGGACGGAACGGTTTGCGGCGGAGCTGCATGCGGGCCTCTTCCGGCGTGCGATTCCCCTTTCGGTTGTTGCAGGGCACGCAGGCCGTTGCAAGGTTCTCCCATGTGTCTCGCCCGCCACGGGAGCGCGGCATGACGTGGTCAATGGTGAGTTTGTCTCGAGAGCCGCAATACTGGCACCGGTTGCGATCACGACGCATCACGTTCTTCCGAGTAAGCGTGACCTTCTTGTACGGGATCCGCACGTACGTGCGCAGGCGGACCACGCTCGGCCAGGGCACCTCCGTGCTCGGGCTTCGGATGAAGCGACCATCCTCCGCGGAGACCAAATCCGCCTTTTGCAGCAAAATCAGCACGGTTGCGCGCTGAACGCTGCAGATGGTAATGGCTCGATAGTCCTGATTCAGCACGAGGACATGTCCACTCATGGGTGCACCTCCCATGCGCGGACCCTGGGGGGTTCGGTGGTTATTCCGAAGGCGACCTCCTTGGGTTTGCGTTACTGCCTGACGGCGGTTGCAATAACGGTCTCAGAGCGTC
This sequence comes from Rhodothermales bacterium, assembly GCA_017643395.1. Classification (NCBI taxonomy): domain Bacteria; kingdom Pseudomonadati; phylum Rhodothermota; class Rhodothermia; order Rhodothermales; species Rhodothermales bacterium. Next base: position 432,127 of record JAEPNP010000004.1, read on the forward strand.
CGTGCCCTGCGAACGCATCCATAGAATACGTATGCGGGTTTACAGAGCAAAGGCCATAACGGCAGCCTGCGGGGTTTGGGTCGCTTGTCGTGGCTTGGGCCTCCGGGGCGGCTGGGCGGCGGGGCGGCGGGGCGGACCTGCCGGATGCGCGGCGGGCGCGGACCTGCCGCGGCGCAGCCTGCCGGCCGCCCCCGGGCCGGGCGGCCGGACCTCTCGATTTTCCCGCAACGTGGAATGCGGGGTCGCTTTTCCACCCGGCCCGAGTCTCCCAGGGAAGGGACTGTAACGTCTTTTGTGTAATTGGTCGTTGAGCACATCCGTAAGATGAAGGATGGACTCAGAGAACAACCCCA